>CAUCCR010000044.1:0-11768 GCA_958441355.1 uncultured Collinsella sp.
CTCTTTGTTGCGGTCATATCCGTTGACGTTGAGCAGCTCGTCGATGATGTAGGCGTAATCGCGCGGGATGGCCTTACGCACCTTGGAGCGCGTATAGCGGCTCGAAAGCGAGCGGGCAACCATGATGAGCTGGTCAAGCATCGTCTTGTACCAGGTGGGGGAGTCCTCGTGCCGGCTGCGGACCAGCTCGATCTTCTCGCGCGGGTAGTAGACGAGCGTGCACAGCTCGCCCTTTTCGTCAAAGGTGAGCGTGTCGCCAAAGATCTCGTCGATATGTTCGCGCACGACGCCCGAGCAGTTGTTGAGGATGTGCATAAAGGCTTCGTACTCGCCGTGCACGTCACTCATAAAATGCTCAGTGCCTTTGGGCAGGTTGAGAATGGCCGAGAGATTGATGATCTCGGTAAACGCGGATTGTTCGGTGGGGAACTGTCTCGAAAGCAGGCGCAGATACTTGAAGTCTTGCGGGTTGCGATCGAATGCGACCATGAAACACCTTCCGATGGGGCTGGTAAAACTGATAAACAGCGTCAAACGTTTACCAGTATGCGCCGCTTTTGTTTCGATTTTGTGCCAGCGGCTGAATTGTCGGCTGAACGGTTTGGTAAATCGATTTAGTGAAGGTAGATGTGTCGGTTGGGTGGAGACGACAGAGGGTGTTTTCTCAGATATTTATGCGTGGGGTCGGTGGAGACGATGGTGGTAAAGATGTTCACTATTTTTGGTTCGATTTGGTAAATAGTGGACATATGTACCGCATGTAGGCTCACTGTGCGATAATTTGCGCAGCAATGAGTAAGGAGCCTCATATGAGTGATTTTGTCCTGACCTGTGAATCCGCCGCCGATCGAACCCGTGAGTTCTTTGCGTCGCGCAATATCCCTGTCGTGTGTTTTCATTACGAGATCGACGATGTTGTCTATACGGACGATCTGTATCAGTCGATTACGCCGGACGAGTTTTTTGCCCAGATTGCCGCGGGCGCCATGCCCAAGACGTCTCAGGTGAGCGTGGGTGAGTACGAGGAGTTTTGGGAGCCGTTTGTTGCCGAGGGTAAAGACGTGCTGCACCTGACGTTGTCGTCGGGTATTTCGGGCACGTATGGATCGGCCTGCGTCGCGGCGCAGATGCTTGCGGATCGCTATCCCGAGGGCGGCAAGGTGCGCGTCATCGATTCGCTGGGGGCGTCTTCGGGCTTTGGCCTGTTGTTGGAATATGCCGCCGATGTGCGCGATAGCGGGGCTTCACTCGACGAGACGGCTGCCTGGATCGAGGAGCACAAGCTCAACCTGCACCACTGGTTCTTCTCGACCGATCTGTCGAGCTACCTGCGCGGCGGTCGCATTTCGGCCGCGAGCGCGATCATCGGCACGGCGCTTAAGATTTGCCCGCTTATGACGGTCGATTGCGAAGGTAAGCTGTCGCCACGTGAGAAGATTCGCACTAAGAAGCGCGCGATTTCCGAGATGGCTAAGACCATGATGGCACACGTACAGGACGGTGCAGATTATTCGGGTAAGTGCATCATGTCGCAGTCGGCGTGCCGCGAGGATGCTGAGGCGGTCGCGGCACTGATTGAGGAACAGGTTCCGCAGCTTAAAGGCAAGATTGAGATCAATGACATCGGTACTCTGATTGGCTCGCATACCGGACCTGGTACGGTGGCGCTCTTCTTTATGGGCGACAAGCGCGTGGATTAATTTGCCCCATCACGTCGCTGCATGATTGCTCAAACGAAAACGGCCCGCCTCACGTTTGTGGGGCGGGCCTTGCTGTTGCGGCTAGCGTTTCTTTCCGCGGAAGAAAAAGCCGTGCAGTGACGGCTTGAGGCCGCGGTTGGCGCGATGCTCCTCGACGCGCTCGTGGATCGAAGCGACGCGCTCGATGACTTCGTCGGGAATCGGCACATCGGGATTCATGTTCTCGACTTGGCTGACCTCGGCGGCGGCGACCTGGTCGATAATGGGCACGTTGTCGCGCGAGATGACAGGTGTGGCGTCTTCCTTCATCTTGCGATAACGCTGCATCATGTCGGTCTGTAGCTGCTGGGCCGAAGGCGGTGTCCAGATGATGGCGTTGGCGCCGGCGGCGATGGTCTCGCGAATGCTCTCGGGCGTCTTGCCGCCCGGCGCGATAAGCGGCAGGTTGGGATAGTGCTCGCGCAGCTCGCGTAGGACCTGGGGCGTGTTCTTGCCGGCGGCGATGTTGAGAATCTTGGCTCCGGCGCGCACCTTGGCGTGAGCATCGTCGTCGCAGCGAACGACCGTGGCGATGACGGGGATGTCGGCGATGTTGGTGATGTGCTCGACCATTTCGGCAGTAGCGGGGGAGTTGACCACGCAGCCCGCCGCGCCTTGCATCTCGGAAACGGCCGCCATCTGCACGGAGCGCTTACCGGTCGTAGTTCCGCCACCCACGCCTACAAAGACCGGGCACTCGGCGACGGTCAGCAGCGCTTGCGTAATGGCGGGCTGCGGCGTGAAAGGGTAGACCGCAAAGACGGCGTCGGCGTTGGAGTTGCGGATAACCGCGACATCGGTGGTGTAAATGAGCGACTTGATGCGTCGGCCAAAGAGCGTGAAGCCGCTGGCCTCCTCGATCTCGTCGGGCATGCGAAGGGCAGCCTTGCGCAGGCGTCCGTCGATGGGCAGGGGCTCCATAGGGAGCAGGCCGTTGGGCGTGACGGCTACTTGGGGCTCGGTGAACTCGTCTGCAAGCTCGACCTCGGAAAAATCGACCGAGGCGACGATGTCCTTGTGCACCTCGGCGGGCACATCGATGGGAGCTTGGTCGTTTGCCGCCGCAGGCGTGTCGAAGGAGCTGGTGCCGACGAAGGCGTCGACGCGCTCATTTAGATCGTTGAGGGTATCCATGGAGGCTCGATTCTATGTGATAACGGCCGGCGCTATGCAGCCGGAATTGCGAATGCTAAATCGTTTGACGAGTTGATTTTTCCCCGCCGCGCCATCCGTTAGACCGAAGGGCCGGTGAACGTGAAGGAGCTGTGGTGGCGGGGATCGAGGTGCTATCTTGAAAGTCCCGTTTACAAGAGAGGTGACGCGGTATGGAATTTTCGGCAATGTTGGGCTCGATTGGCCTGTGTGTGGGCGCAATCGTTGCCGCCGCGGTCATCTACTTTGTGGTCACGGCCATTAAGGGCAAAAGGGCCGAACGCAAGGAGCGCGCGATGCTTAAACAGCATCGCGACCAGCAGGGCAAACGCGCACAGAGATAGCTTGTTGAGTTTTGGATCCGTGCGCTAGCTGCGTTTTCGGATCAGGGCAATGTAGAAGCCCTCAAAGTCGCGGCTAGGCGGAATGGTCAGCGTGCCGGGCATACCGTTGGCGACGGCCGAGACATGGCCGGCAGCGATGGCCTCGGTGAGGGCGTTGCTCTCGACGCGTGGCTCTTCGCCAGCTTCCTGGGCACGGTGCGCTTCGCTTTCGCTCGGCGTGCCGTCGAGGGGGATAAGCTCGCAGTCCATGTGCTTGTCGAGGGCCTCTTGCAGGGCGTCCTCGTTTTCCTGCGGCATGATCGAACAAGTGGAATAGACGAGCGTGCCGCCCGGCTTGAGGGCACCCATGGCGCGGTCCAGAAGCGCGCGCTGCGAGCGGGCGCACTTGCTCAGCAACTGCTCGGTCAGGCCGCGCAGGCTTTTCTCGTTGCCGCTGATGACGGTGCCCGTGCCGGTGCAGGGGGCGTCGAGCAGGATGCGGTCGAAGCGGAAGAACTCGTCGAGCTCGCGTGCGTCGATGCGCATGACGGGCACGTTTTTGGCACCCTGGCGATGGAGGTTTGATTCGAGCTTCTCGGCGCGGGGGATGTTCATCTCACAGGCGGTGAGGTGTGCCTGTCCCTGCGTGAGGGCGGCGATCTGCGTCGTCTTGCCGCCAGGGGCTGCGCACATGTCCAGGATGTCCTCGCCTGCCTGGGCGCCCAGGACCAACGGCGGCATCATGGATGACAGGCTCTGCAGGTAGATCTTGCCGTCGCGGTAGATGTCGAGGTCCCACAGATCGGAAACCTGGGCCTCGGGCAGGATAAAGGCGTCTGGGTACCAGGCGACGGGGTTGTGGGCGATGCCGGCGGCACCGAGCGCCGCAGCGATGTCCTCGGCGGTCGCCTTGAGCGTGTTGGCGCGCAGCGTGACCGGGCGTGTGGCCGCGGCGCCGAAGCCCTCGATCATGAGCTTGGCATCGGCGGGCGCATAGGCGCCGGCGACCGTGTCGACCATAAAGCGCGGCAGGTCAGCGGCGGAGTGTTGGGCGGCAAGCTGGTCAGAAAGCTCGGTAGCAGCAAACTGCCTGAGCTTGAGCTCGGCCTTGACCTGCTTTTTCTGCTTACGACGACGCGGCTTGGACATCCGTCTTTCCTTCCCATTCCATTACATGTCGAGTGTTGTTTTAGTACTGGCTCTCGTGCTTGCTGAAGAAGTCGAAGCGCGGGGGCAGCGGCTTCACGCGGTGCTCGCCGGGCTTCTCGCCCAGGCTTTCCACGAACTCGTCCGTGGAGGCAAATATGTTGTCCCAGCTAAAGAAGGCGACGGGGTCGACGTCGAAGTACTCGCAAATGAGCTCGCAGCCGGCCGGCACGATGCCGTGCATGAGCACGGTCGCCACGCGCAGCTCGGTGAAGGCGTCGACGAGGGCCTGCGTCATCGCGGTATTGGCTTGCTCGCCCTCAAGCTTGTTGGCAGTCTTGGAGGCGTCGCTCCAGCGCTTGTTGGCGGCGCGCAGGTAGTCGTCGCACACAGCGAGCGCGCGGTGCGTCTCGAACTTGTACATGGCCTGCTCAAACGCGAGGGCGGCCTGCTCGGCGGCCTCCACCACGGTGGCCGAGGCGGCGCCGGCGGGGATGCAACCGTTGCGATAGGGGCTCTCGTCGCCCTCCTTGACGGCGACGCCGTAGAAGCAGCTGCGGGCCAGGCGGTTGAAGACGCCGGTCAAAAGGGCGCTTTCCTTAAGGGCCGGATCGATGACGCGCTTGTCGTCGCAGGCGTGCACCTCGTTGCCGTCCTTGTCCTTGCCGGTCACGCGGGTGTCGTATGCCTTGGGGCTAAAGCTCACCGGCTTCTCGGACAGGCCGAGCGACAGCCAGTGCGCGCGCATCTGCTCGCAGGTGTAGTGGTTGAGCAGGTCGTCTGCCGGCGGGGGAGGCGTCTGCGAGGACGAGCTTGCCTTTTTGCCCATGTAGAGCAGGTGGTAGCAGGCGCTGACGGTGCTCTGCGTGAGGTTCCAACCCAGGGCCTCCCACATGGCGGTCTGCGCGATGCAATAGAAGTAGATGTTGTCCTGGCCAATGAACTGGTAGATTTGTGCGTCATCCGAGCACCACCAGTCGCGCCAGTCGAGCGAGCTGTGCTGGTAGGTGGGCGCGGGGACCTGCGTGGAATCGGCGGCGGGCTCGCCCATGAGGGCGGCATCCTGGGCGGCGACGCCCTCGGTCACGCCGGCGGCCTTGGCATCGCGTGCGAGCACGGTGCGCGTATAGCTGATGGGAGCCCACAGGCTCTCGGGCCAGCACCAGCAGGTGACGTCGGAGACGCCATCGACCTCGGGCACCGGAACGCCCCAGTCGATGTTGCCGGTGATGCGGAAGGGTACGAGCGCCTTGCCGCTGCGGAAGCGCACGCCGCCGTTGGCGAGCACCGCGTGGGCATCGTCGCGCTCCTTCCAGCTGGGGAAGGTGACGGTAAAGCTGCTCTTGTTGCCCTCGGGCTCCAGCACGGTGTGCTCGGGAAGCTGATCCTCGACGGCATCGAAGGCCTCGCGGAACTTGTTCTGGATGTAGAGCTGGGCCGGCAGCAGCCACTCCTCCATGGTCTTGGAGACCACGGAGCGAACCTGCGGGTTCTGGGCGAGCTTGGCGGTGTAGGTCTTCATAAAGTCGAGGTAGGCCGGCAGGTCAAAGTAGAGGTTGTCGACCGGGCGCAGCTCGGGCACCTCGCCGGTGAGCTGGCTCTTGGGCGCGATGAGCTCCTCGGGCTCAAACTGGTGACCCAGGTCGCACTCGTCGGCGTAGGCTTTCTCGGACTTGCAGCCCTGGATGGGGCAGCGGCCGATCACCTGACGGCCGTTGAGGAACGTGCCGGCCTTGGCATCGTAGAACTGCAGCGTGGAGCGCTTGGAGATGGTGCCCTGCTCGTGCAGACGCTCGATAATCTCGGTGGTCACCTCGTTGTGAATCTGCGCAGCCGGCTCAAGGCCCGAGCCGCCGTAGATGTCACAGCTGATGTTGTAGTTGTTGAGGGTCGCGGCCTGGCGGGAGTGATTGGACTCGACATACTCGCTAATGGACTTGTCGTAGCCCTCGTTCTCCTTGAGCTTGCGGTAGCTCTCCATGATGGGCGAGCCATAGCAGTCGGTGCCCGAGGTGAAGATGACGTTCTCGCGGCCCAGGCGGTCGCGCAGGAAGCGGGCGAAGAAGTCGGCAGGGACAAAGACGCCGCCAACGTGGCCAAAGTGAAGGCCCTTGTTGCCGTAGGGCTCGCCGGCGGTAACGATGGCGCGGCGAGGCCAGCTGGGACGGTCGTTCATGGAGTATTTGGATGCCATGGGACTCCTTCGCATATGGTGAGGGCGCGGCCGGGCGCGGGGCTCGGCGGCGCGGTGGTCAATTCGTGCATATCGTTCGACATTATCGCACATGCGGGCGGGTGCGTGGCAGGGGCGCTATCCTAAGATGCTATGAATGAGATTTCCAACATACATGCGTTTGAGGACGAGGATTTTCTGCACGCCTGCTTTGTGTGGGGGATGGCCGTGCTTGGCGCATTTGCCGTGTGTCTGGTGCCGGTGTTTATGCTGCTGGGCGGGCCTGCGGACTTGGATGCGGCTGACGCGGGCGGCTGGATGGCCGTCTTGGGATGGATAGTCGGCTTGGCTGCGATCTCAATGGCGTCGTTCGCCGTGCACGAGCTGGTGCACGGTGTGTTTTTTAAGCTGCTGGCGCCTGCGGGCGCGCAGGTGACCTTTGGGGCGAATCGCGAGACGGCGATGATCTATGCCTGCGCCGAGGGCGTTGTGTATTCGCGCCGGCGGTACATGGTGGTTTGCCTGGCGCCGACGGTTGTTGTGACGTCGGCGTTTGCCCTGGGGTTTGCGTTTTCGGGCTATCCGCTGCTGTGCTACCTGGCGACCGGCTTGCATTTATCGGGTTGCGTGGGCGATTGGTATTACGTGCGGACCATTTTGCGCGACCGCCGCATTGTCGCCTGCGAGGACACGTCCTTCGGCGTGCGCTTTTTCGCAAGGTAGTCTTTTTTGGGATGATTTTTCTGGGATGGGGATTAAAAAATCATTGTGGGAGAGGAGATGTTGATGAAGCCGTTGCTGTTGCACGCCTGCTGTGCGCCGTGCTCGCTTGAGCCGGTTCGCCTGCTGCGTGAGGAGGGGTTTGAACCCACAATCTGCTGGACCAACCCCAATATTCAGCCGCGCGATGAATGGCAGCGCCGCCTGGACGAGCTGCGCCGGTGGTGTGCCGACGGCGGCATCGAGCTTATCGAGGCAGGGGAGGACCGCGAGCGCTGGGAGACCGGCGTGGCGCCGCTGGGCGCCGATCGGCCCCGTCGCTGTCGTGCGTGCTATGCCCTGCGTCTGGCCGAGGCATGCCGTGTGGCCCAGGAGCACGGGTTTGAATATGTGGGCACGACGCTCGCCGTTTCGCCGTATCAGCTGTTCGAAACCTGCAATGATGTGTTGGAGCGTCTGGCTGCCGCCCGCGGTCTCACTCCGGTGATTCGCGATTTTCGCCCGTATTACCCCGAGGCGACACGCCGTTCGCGCGAGCTTGGCATGTATCGACAGAATTATTGCGGCTGCCGATTCTCGGCCGTCGAGGCGGCCATGGACCGCGCCCGCATTCGCAACGAGCGCAAGGCTGCCAAAAAGTAGTTCATTTGGGACGTCAGCCTGCTAGGATGTAGAGCGGACTTTAGCTATATAAGGAGTATCCGACGTGTCTATGCGTACCGATGATTTTGACTATAACCTTCCTGAGGAACTGATTGCCCAGGCGCCTGCCGAGCCGCGTGACTCCTGCCGCCTGCTGGTGGTTGATCGCAAGGGCTCCCAGGCGGGAACGCCGCTGGAGCACGGCGGTACCGTCGAGCACCGCATCTTCCGTGACATCATTGACTATATCGAGCCGGGCGATGTGCTCGTCATCAACAAGACGCGCGTGATGCCGGCCCGCCTGATCGGTCACAAAGCCGGCTCGGGTGGCGTGGTCGAGACGCTGCTGCTCAAGCGCCGCGAGGATGTTGACCCGCTGGGCCATGTTTGGGAGTGTCTGGTCAAGCCGGGCAAGCGTCTGAAGCCCGGTGCTCAGATTGAGTATCGCGCCGGTGGCGCCCATGCGCCCGAGGGCGCGCCCGTGGTGCTGACGGCCGAGGTCATCGACTTTGTCACCGATAGCCGTGGCGGCCGTCTGGTGCGCTTCGAGCCGGCCGGTTGCAATGCTGCCGGCGAGCCGCGCACGCTCGACGAGGCCATCCACGCCGCCGGTCACGTGCCGCTGCCGCCCTACATTACCGATTACGAAGGCGATCCCGAGAAGTACCAGACCGTCTACGCCATGAAGGAGGAGCATTCGGCCGCTGCTCCCACGGCGGGCCTGCACTTTACGCCCGAGCTCATGGCGGCTATCGAGGCCAAGGGCGCGAAGTTTGCCGCTGTCGAGCTCGAGGTCGGTATCGATACCTTCCGTCTGGTGGAGGAGGACGACCCTACGCAGCACGTCATGCACACCGAGCGCTACCACGTATCGCAGGAGGTGGTCGATGCCGTTCATAAGGCTAAGGCCGAGGGGCATCGCGTGATCGCCGTCGGTACCACGGCGGTGCGCTCGCTCGAGAGCGCGTTTGACGCGGACGCGCCGGTGTCCGATCCGGCTGTGACGGCGCGCTATTTTGAGGGCCGTGAGGACGGCGCCGACACGCTCGGCCGCGGTGACATCGTGGTGCGCGAGAACGCGACGACGCAGCTCTACCTCATGCCTGGCTCGACCTATCACGTGGTCGACGCGCTGATCACGAACTTCCACGTGCCGCGCTCCACGCTCATGATGCTCGTAAGCGCGCTTGCCTCCCGCGACCAGATCATGGATGCCTACGCCGCCGCCATCGAGGAGCGCTACCGCTTCTTCAGCTTTGGTGACGCAATGCTCATTTGTTAGTTACGCGGTTCTACGAACCGCGTAACGGCTCGACGCTGCATCTCAGATTCCGCCGTTCTACCGAACGGCGGACCGGCCGACGCTGCGCGGGCCGCATTTGGACAATCTGACGTTCAACTTCAAGGGCGCGACCAGAAGGTCAGCGCCCTTTCGTTTCACGTCACCTTGTCTCAAATGCGACCCGCTCGCTGTCGTTGCCAGAACATTGGCGTTGCCGCGGTTGTCGGGTAGTCATTGGGACGTTCCTTTTGTGCCGGCACCTGGGGACACTCCTTATTTCAAGAGATCGGTGCAAGAGGGATAGGTTGCCTTGCACCGATCAAAAAGTTGCGGTGAGATAGTTCTTGAATTGGCCTTTTTGGGCTAAACAGGAACTATCTCACCGCAACTGCGTTGGGGCGTTTTTTGGCAGCTGGTTTACTTGCTCATGAACAGCCAGATTGCGATGATCACCAGAATCACGGCGATGATGCAGGCGATGGCTCCGGTGAATTTGACGCGTGAGTCGCGGGTTCGCTTGCGCACGTCGTCTTCGTCGGCCTCGAGTTGGGCAACTTCGCGCTCGGTCTCGGTATGCTCGGCCTTGTCGCGTGCCAAGGACCCGGCAAGCGATTCGGTGATCTCGGGATGGTCGTGCACCTCGGTCGCCTGCTCGATAATCGACTGCGCATGCGCGGCATCTGCCCGGGCGTTTGCGATGGCCTGCTCTTGCTCGTGGCGTGCCTTGTCCTGCGTGGCGATCTTTTCGCGCAGCTCGCGCTGACGCGTCGCGGCGGCAGTTTTTGCGGACTGCAGCTCGTCGCGCGCGGCATCTGCCTCAGCCGTTACGGCCTGGTGCGCGCGTTTAGCGTCGGCGATGGGGGCCTGTGCCTGCTCGACGGCCTGCTCGGCTGCGGCAAGCGAGTGCTCAAGGTCGGCGGTGATGCGCGGGACATCTTCTTCGGCTTTACGTAGGGCATCTGCCGTGTCGGAAATCTGCATCGAGAGCTCGCTGGTGCGCACCGTATAGTTGGCGGGATTTGCCGAGGGATTGCGTTGCAGCTCGGCATACTCGCGACGCAAGGTTTCGAGCTGTGCGCGCGTAGCATCGGCGGTTTGTCGTGCGGCGGCGACACCGGTATCGCGCTCAGCCTTCACTTTGTCGCGGATGCGCTTGGAATCTTCGAGTCGACGAACCAGGCGGTTGCCGGTTTCGCGCGAGCTCGCCTCGCGGGCTTCCACGGCTTCAAGTGCAGCCTTCAGGCGGAGCTCGGTCGCATCGTCCTCTGCCTTCATTTGCTCGAGCTGGCCCTTGAGCTCAGTCGCTTTGGCGGCATGGGCGTCGCGGTCAATCTCGGCGGCCGCAGCGGTCTTTTGTGCCGTGGCGATTGCCTGGCGCTGGTCGGCGATGATCTGATCGTAGCGGCCTGCGATGTCCTGGCGCGTCTCGAGCTCCTCTGCCTGGTCGGCGATGCGCTGCTCAAGCTCGGCTAAATGGGCGCGGGCATCGGCGAGTGCCTTCTTGGCGGCGTTCATCTCGCGCATGGCCGACGCGCCCTGGGCGATAAAAGTGCCCACGGCGTTAGCGGTGTTTGAGACGGCGCTCCCCAGGTCGCGGCTCGTGGCGGGAGCATGCGAGGTGGTTGGGTGTGCGGCCTTGGCGGCATTCGCATCGGCAGTCTGCGGCGCGGCGATATTGCCGGTGCCGCCTTCGATCACGGAAAAGCCCGCTGCGTGCGGGTCGACCGCGTCGGCGCCGATCGTGGGGTGCTCGAGTTGCAGGAACGAGGGCATGGTGCTGCCCTGGTCGGCAACCGGGGTCTCGCCGGGCACAAACGTCGAGGCGGCCTCGGCTGCTTCCTCTTCCTCGGCGTCGATATCGGCATCGGCGACAGCGTCCTTCATCGCTTTGACGGCATCCATCATGGAGTCCATGACGGCGTCGAGCTCTTCTTCCGAAGACACCTCGATGGGGCCTGCTACTTGCGGAGCGTTCTCGGCCTTGGGCTCAGTATCGCTCGGGTTCGGCTGCTCTAGCTGCTCTTCTTTGTCTTGCTCCGCGGCGACATTTGCGTCTGCGGCCTCGCCTGCGGCGGCAGGAGCCTCCTCGACGGCGGCATCAATGCTGCCATCGCTGCTGGTAGAAGTATCGCAGTCGTCAATGGTGTCTGCGGAATCATCAATATGCTGTTGAGTCTGGGGGTCCAGCTCGTCTGTCATAGGCATGTGCTCCTCATCGTTGTTTGTCACCCTATGATAAAGTCTCGCGCCGACATCCCGCGCCCCGCAGCAAAGTTTCAAAACGTGTTCGATGACTCGTCGCGTTAACAAAAACTCGGCCGCTCTATCCAATTTTTACTTGACATTCCCTTCGCCGAAAGACGTTGCGCCGTTCGCCCGCCATGGGCTTTATTTTTCACTTGAAGAAGCTAAAGTTGCATTTCAGCTTTTGGCGCGTTTATTTTGGATGCGCGCAGTCGGCGGGCGTGCCCGTCGCGATTTTGAAAGGACTTCGTATGGGACTTTTCACTGGTAAGACCGTGATCGTCACCGGCGGCGGCAAGGCCACGCTCAAGGACGGCTCCGCTGGCTCCATCGGCTACGGCATCGAT
>CAUCCR010000045.1:0-11575 GCA_958441355.1 uncultured Collinsella sp.
TGCTTGCGCGTCGCTGCGAGCGCGAGGATACCCTTGAGCTGCGCATTCGATACGCGACGGCGCTGGCCGATGTCGGACAGATCGACGAGTCGCAGGCCGTGACTAACCAGCTGGTGCTCGACGTGCCCGAGGAGCAGGAGGTTTGGATGCTTTGCCTGCGCCTGGCCGTGATGCGCCGTGACGGTGACGAGGTCCACCGTGTGATCGATGCGATTGACAAGCAACATGTATATTTGAGCGCCGACAACCGCGAAAAGTTGGCGTTTTGGCGCGACGGGGAGGAGGCCAGATGAGCGTGGCGCAACATATCCGCGACCGTGCAGGCCGCTTTCGTTGGATGGGACTCCTTGTGGTGTGGGCGGTCTTTATTGCTATGGCCGCCGTGTTGCTGGTGGAGCGTGCCGGCGTGCAGTACAGTGCGGGCCAGCATAAGCTGGGGATGCTGGCCGCCAACGATGCGGTGCCGGCCTCCTCGGCAATCTTTGGCCAAAAGCCCACGTGCCTGGTCATTACCGATTCCGATCAAGCTGGCGTCGAGGACGTAAAGGAACAGTTCGACCAGATTTTGCTGGACATGAAGATCGCCCATCGCGATGTTGATATTGCCACCGACGGTGCGGACGCGATTCCATCGCTCACGTCGTTTGATCGCGTGATTGTGCTTATGCCCTCGCTTGACGGACTGGGTACGCATCTGACCGATCTGATGAGTTGGGTGGGTGCGGGCGGCTCACTCATGCTGGGCATGACGCCAGATAACTCGAACTACCTGCAGGCTATTGCTTCCAAGCTTGGGATCGAATCGGCCGGATATGACTATGCGAAAGCCGAAAGTATCGTTCCGAGCGAGGACTTTATGTTGGGCGGAGGAGAGCGCTACGAGTTCTCGGATCCCTTCGATTCTTCGCTCTCGGTTTCATTGCGCGATACGGCGCACGTATGGGCAAAGACCGGTGACGCGGGCACGCCGCTCATTTGGTCTAACGATTGCGGCAGTGGTCACACCGTGGTTTGCAACATTGGCATCTACGACAAGGTCATGCGTGGGTTCTATGCTTCGGCCATAAGCTTGCTGGGTGATGCCACGGCCTATCCGGTCATCAACAGCGCCGTGTTCTATTTGGACGACTTTCCTAGCCCTGTGCCCTCGGGCGACGGCACCTACATCAAGCGCGACTACGGGCTTTCCGTCGCCGATTTTTATGCCAAGGTCTGGTGGCCCGATCTGCAAAAGCTCGCGCAAAAATACGGCATTCGCTATACCGGCGTGATGATCGAAAACTACGAGGACGCGGTCAACCAGACCGAGCCCGCGCGCCAGGCCGATACCACGCAGTTCCGCTACTTTGGCGGCATGCTGCTGCAGATGGGCGGAGAGCTGGGCTTTCACGGCTACAACCATCAGCCGCTTGCGCTCTGGGACACCGACTATGGTACGTTGTACGTCTACAAGACGTGGAAAAACAAGGAAACGCTCGTCGCTTCGCTCAACGAGCTTATAGCCTTCCAGGACGAGGTGCTGCCCAACGCGCACGGCTCGGTCTACGTGCCACCGTCGAATATCCTTTCGGCCCGCGCGCGTAAGCTTATCGGCACCGACGTTCCGCGCATTAAGACTATTGCTAGTACGTACTTTGAGGACGGTACCGACCTGCCCTACGTGCAGGAGTTTGGCGTGGCGAGCGATGGTATTGTGGAGCAGCCGCGTATTGTCTCGGGCGGCATGGTCGACGATTCCTATATGCGCCTGGCTGCCGTGTCCGAGCTCAACATGCACTACGTGAGTACGCACTTTATGCACCCGGACGACCTGCTCGATCCCGATCGCGGCGCCAAGGAGGGCTGGGAAGTCTACAAGGGCGGCCTGACCGACTACCTGGACTGGCTTACCAAGTCTGCGCCCGACCTGCGCCGCCAGACCGGCTCGGAATGCTCGGGCGCCATTCAGCGCTTTTCGTCGGTTACGGTGAGCGTGGATACCAGTGCGGATGCCTGGACGCTCAGCCTTGGCAATTTCCACGACGAGGCGTGGCTCATGTTCCGCGCCAATAATGGCGAGCCGGGTGCGGTGACGGGTGGCGAACTGACGCACCTTACGGGCAATCTGTATCTGCTCAAGGCAAATGATAATACCCTGACGATCGAGCGCAAGGAGGGTGGCGACAGATGAGAATCTGCTTGGTACTCGAGGGTTGCTACCCCTATGTGCACGGCGGCGTATCTACCTGGATGCATGGCTTTATCCAGGCCATGCCCGAGCACGAGTTCGTGCTGTGGGTGATTGGCGCGCATGCTGCCGACCGCGGCAAATTTGTCTACGAGCTGCCCAGCAACGTGGTCGAGGTGCACGAGGTGTTCCTGGACGATGCCCTGCGGCTTTCGGGCGAGCAACACGAAGCCAGTTTTAACGACCGCGAGCGCGAGGCGCTACGCCGCCTGGTGTCGCTCTCCAATCCGGACTGGGACGTGCTGTTCGATATCTTCCAGCGCCGTCGCGTACATCCGCTCTCGTTTTTGCAGAGCCGCACGTTTATGGATATCTTCCGCGACGTGTGCCTTGCCGAGTACCCCTACACGCCTTTTGCCGACGCATTCCACACCATGCGCTCCATGTTGCTTCCCGTGCTCTACCTGTTGGGCAGCGAGGTGCCGGTGGCCGATGTGTACCATGCCATCTCGACCGGCTACGGTGGCCTGCTCGCCTGCCTGGGCTCAAGCGTTCGCCATGCGCCGGTGCTGCTGACCGAACATGGGATCTATACCCGCGAGCGCGAGGAAGAGATCATTCGCGCCGATTGGGTGGTGCCGTCGTTTAAGGACCGCTGGATCCGCTTTTTCTACCTGCTTTCGGAGGAGATCTACCGCCGCGCCTTCCGCGTGACGAGTTTGTTCCATAACGCCCGCAAGACGCAGATCGATATGGGCTGCGATGCGGACAAATGCCTGGTCATCCCCAACGGCATCCAGTTCAACCGCTTTAAGGACATTCCCTTAAAGCCCGATGACGGCTGGGTGGACATTGGCGCTGTGGTGCGCCTGGCGCCCATCAAGGACGTCAAGACCATGATCTATGCCTTCTTTGAGTTGCACGAGCGCCTGCCCAAGGTGCGCCTGCACATCATGGGCGGCGTGGACGACGAAGAGTACGGCGCCGAGTGCCACGCGCTGGTCGATACCCTGGGCGTGCGCGACCTGATCTTTACCGGTCGCGTCAACGTGGTCGAGTACATGGAAAAGCTCGACTTTACCATTTTGACGAGCATCTCCGAGGGCCAGCCGCTTAGCGTGCTGGAGTCGCTTGCAGCGCGTCGTCCCTGCGTGACGACCGAGGTGGGCTGCTGCCGTGAGCTGCTCGAAGGCGCCCCGGGCGACGACTTTGGCGTCGCGGGTTTTGTGACGCCGCCCATGTATCGCAAGGGCTTGGCCGATGCCATGGAGCGCATGTGTGTGAGCCGCGCCCGTCGCATTGAGATGGGGGAGCGCGGGCAGCGTCGCGTTGCCACGTACTTTTTGCACGAGCAGATGCTCGCCAACTATCGCGCGCTGTACGACGAGACGGCGTGTTCGTTTAACCTGCCCAGAGAGGGGGAGTAGCCGATGGCCGGAATTGGTTTTGAGCTCAAGCGCCTGTTTAGGCGCAAGGGCCTGTTTGCCACGATGCGTGCTTACGGCTACGCCGGCATTGTGTGCACGGGTCCCATGCTGTTGGGCGTGCTGCTCCAGGTGGGTATCTTGGTGCTGTGCGGTCTGTGGGGTGTGGGCCGTGCCAACCAGGATCTGCTGGTGTGCATGGTGACCTACACACTGCTGGCCTCACTTTTGCTCACGAGCTTTTTCTCTATGCCGGTCACGCGCTTTTTGGCCGATATGTTGTTTGCCGAGTGCGAGGATGAGATCCTGCCTTCGTTTTGGGGATCTAATACCATCATGCTCGTTGCGGGCACGGTGCTCTACGGCGTCTTTTTGCTGTTCTCGGGTGCCACGCTGCTGCAGGGGCTGCTGTGCCTGTGGCTGTTCAACATTATGATCGTCAACTGGAACGGCATGAGTTACCTCACGGCCATCAAGGACTACCGCGGCATTCTGTGCAGCTTTGCGGCTGCCATTGGCGTGGCGTGCCTGTGCGCCCTGGCCGCGCTGGCGCTGGGACTGCCGCCGGTCGAGGGTCTGTTGGCGTCAATTGCTCTGGGCTACGGCGTCATGCTCGCCTGGGACGTGGTGCTGCTGTACCGGTATTTTCCTCAGAGCGACCGCAGCCCCTGGCCCTTTTTGCGGTGGCTCGATCAGTTTATGCCGCTGGCGCTCACGGGTCTGTTAACCAATCTGGGACTCTTTGCGCACCTGGTGATTATTTGGGCCGGTCCCATTGGCGTGCAGGTCAAGGGCTTGTTTTATGGTGCGCCCTACTACGATGTGCCGGCGCTCATTGCGTTTTTGACGATCCTGGTCACGACCGTCAACTTTGTGGTCTCGGTCGAGGTCAACTTCTATCCGCGCTACCGCGACTACTACAGCCTGTTCAATGACGGCGGCGTGGTAGGCGATATTGTGGTGGCAGAGGAGGAGATGCTCTCCACGCTCAACAGCGAACTGCGCTTTTGTGCGCTCAAGCAGCTGTTTGTGACCGCGGCGGTCATTTCGCTCGAGACCACGGTGCTGTCGGCCCTACCGTTGGGCTTTAACAACCTTATGCACGGGTATTTTCGCACGCTGTGCGTGGGCTATGGCCTGTATGCCGTGGGCAATACGGTGATGCTCATCTTGCTGTACTTTACCGACTATAAGGGGGCCGTGCTGGCTTCGGGCCTGTTTGCCGGTGTGGCCGGGCTGGCGACTGCCGTTTCGTTGCTATTGCCGCAGCAGTTTTACGGCTTTGGCTTTTTGTTGGGTGCGGCGGTGTTTTTTATCGTGGCGCTGCTGCGGCTCGATACCTATACCGCCAACTTGCCGTATCGTATCCTGAGCCAGCAGCCCATTGTGGCGACCGACAAGACGGGTCGCTTTACACAGCTGGGCCGCTTGCTCGACCGTGCCGAACAGCGCTATGAGGAAGGCCGACATATGGGCGTGCCGCACGGCGCGTTTGAGCGCGCGGTAGTTCGCGTGTATCGCAAGCATTGGGGAGGTTCTGATGACCGATAGGATGATGTCTCGCCGTCGCCTGTTTGAGGCGGCTGCCGGTGCGCTGTTGCTTTCGGGCTGCTCGGTGCAGGAAGACTCCTCGACCAAAAAGGTCAAAAAGCAGGACAAGATTAAAAAGGCTGAGGCCTCGAATGAGGCCAAGCACCTGCGCGACAAGGACGAGCTCTACGAGGTCTACGATGACTCGGGCATTGTGACCATGTACCTGACCGTCTCGCGCGGTAACAGGTCCGAGAACACCGACCACAGCTGGGCCGAGATCAATACGTACTCGGTGTATGACTATGCCGACATGGGTGTGACGCGCTATCAGGTTATGGGCCTGCTGCAGCCGGGCGACGAAGACGGCCCGGTGGCCGGCGAGGTTGGCTATGGCGAGGAAGCGCCCAATGCCACCGTGCAGGTGCGCGGTCAGACATCGAGCAATAACTCGCAAAAGAATTACAAGGTGGAGCTCAAAAAGGGCAAGGGTACCTGGCGCCAACAGCGCGCGATTGCGCTCAACAAGCACATGGGCGAGGGTATGCGTTTTCGCAACAAGATGGCCTACGACCTTATCCGCGGGATTCCCCAGATGATGGGCCTGCGCACGCAGTTTGTGCATCTGTGGGTGTGCGACCAGACCGAAAAGTCCAACGATACCTTTGAGGACTACGGCCTGTTTACGCAGGTGGAGCAGCTCAACAAGACGGCGCTTAAGGCACATGGCCTGGATAAGAGCGGACACCTGTACAAGGTGAACAGCTTTGATTTCCATCGCTACGAGGACACTATTAAGCTTGCCGATGATCCCGACTACAACCAGGCAAACTTTGAGGGCATGCTCGAGATTAAGGGCGATTCGGACCACACCAAGCTCATCGAGATGCTCGATGCGCTCAACGATGAATCGCACAAGATCGATGATGTGCTCGATACCTACTTTGATACCGAGAATCTGGTCTATTGGCTGGCGTTTCAGATCTTGACGGGCAACTGCGATACGCAGAACCGTAACTGCTATCTGTACAGTCCTCTCAACTCAAATTCCTGGTACTTTTTAGATTGGGATAACGACGGCATGCTGCGCAAGCTGGAGCTTTCTCTTACCGGGTTTTCGGACTACGCGAGCTGGGAGCGCGGCGTGAGCAACTACTGGGGCAACGTGCTGTTTAACCGTGCGTTGCGCAGCAAGTCGTTCCGCAGCGAACTCGACCGTGCCGTCAAGGACCTGCGCTCGTATATGACCGAGGCACGCCTGAGCAAGATGGTCAAGCACTACCGCGAGGTTACTGAATCGCTGGTCTTTGCTTCGCCCGATATCGATAATCTGCCTGTCACCAAGGACCAATACGAGCAGATTGCCGCGGCGATTCCTTCCGAGATCGAGGAGAACTATAAGAGCTTTCGCGATAGTTTTAAAAAGCCCATGCCGTTCTACATCGGCGTGCCGCAGATCGATAACGGTAAGCTGCGCATTAACTGGGATGCGTCCTACGACTTTGAGGCGCGCGACATTCGCTACACCGTGGAGCTTGCGCGTGACTATGCCATAAGCGACGTGGTCTTTAAGGCCGAGGACGTGCTGCTTCCCGAGGTGACCTGCGATGCGCCCGATGCCGGACAGTATTTTGTGCGCGTGCGTGCCAACAACTCAGACGGCTATACGCAAGATGCGTTTGACTACTATGTGACCGACGACGGCAAGCACTACGGCATGAGGTGTTTTTACGTGCAAGACGGCGGTAAGGTCGTGGAGGACACGTATGAGGAGGGCTAGCGCGCTGCTTGAGCACTTGGCGGCCCCGCCTGTGCGTACCACGCAGGAGCGTTACCGCCACGAGCTCAAATATCTCATTAACGAGGGCGAGCACGCTGCGCTTGCCTGTCGCATGGCGTCGGTGTTTAAGCTGGACAAGCATGCGCGGGCGGGCGGTTACACTATTCGCAGCCTGTATTTTGACGACTACTGCAACTCGGCCTACGAGGAAAAAGACGCCGGCATTCTCATGCGCAAAAAGTATCGCGTGCGCATCTATAACGGCAGCGACAAGGTGATTAAGCTCGAGCGCAAAAAGAAGTACGGCAGCTGGATCTACAAGGAGGACGCGCCGCTCACGCGCGGCGAGTTTGAGCAGATTCTGGCCGGCGACTACGGCTTTTTGCTGAGGAGCCCCTATCCGCTCTGTCGCGAGTTCTACATCGAGTGCATCTGCAACATGATGCGCCCGCGGACCATCGTGGACTACGAGCGCGAGCCGTGGGTGATGGATGAGGGCACCGTGCGCATTACGTTTGACATGAACGTGCGTGCCGCGGTGGGAAGCTTCGATATTTTTGACGCGACCCTGCCCGCACTGCCGGTTCTGGAGCCCGGCAAGCTGGTGATGGAGGTCAAATTTACGGAGTTTTGCCCGCAGCTGGTGCGCGATATGGTGCCGCCGGGCGCGGCCGAGCTCACGGCGGTCTCCAAGTACTGCCTGTGTTACGAAAAGACCGCCTACTTGCGCGGCTTTAACTACTGGGAATCGGATTTTGAGAACCGAGGGGATATTTAGACCATGAGCACCAGGGACTTTTTTAAGAACTCCGTCTTGGAGGCGTTTGGCCAGGTCGACCCTGCCAAGATTGGCCTGTCGCTGCTTGTGGCGCTCGCCATGGGCATCCTGATCTATTACGTGTACAAGCGCTTTTTTACCGGCGTGGTGTATTCGCGCAGCTTTGCCGTGACGCTCGTGGGCATGTGCGTGCTCACCTGCATGGTCACGCTCGCGATCTCGACGAACGTGGTCATCTCGCTCGGTATGGTCGGTGCTCTGTCTATTGTCCGCTATCGTACGGCGGTCAAGGACCCGCTCGACCTGCTGTATCTGTTTTGGGCCATTACCACGGGCATTACGGCGGGCGCCGGCATGTATGCGCTCGTGGGGCTTACGGCAGTAGTGATTGTGGTGATGATTGCCGGCTTTGCGAGCCATCAGGACAAGGCGCGCGTGTACATGATGGTCATCCACTACACGGGTCAGACCACCGGCGACGATATCGTGCGCGCGTTTGGGCGCACCAAGTTCACCGTCAAGTCCAAGACGATGCGCGGCGACAAGGTGGAAATGGCCGTCGAGGTGTTCTCGGACGGTGTTGACATGCCCTATGCCGACGCCATTCGCGCGCTCGATGGCGTTGAAGACCTCACGCTCATCCAGTACAACGGCGAGTACCACGGCTAACTATGTTCCGGCGTTTTAACAAACGCCGGACCGCTCGACGCTGCGCGGGCATCTGCCGGGCGATCTGCCATTCAAACCGTCGCTCGCGTACATAAAGTACGCTTCGCTCCTCTTTCGCGGCACCTCGCCACGGCAGCTGCCCGCTCGCTGACGTTTGCTCGACCTGAGTGGGCCGATTTGGTTCGCATGCCGTCTTCACGGGTATCATGGTGAAAGCGATTTCAATGACAGGGGTGGCGCGCGTGGTAAAGATGAAGGATGTCGCCGAGTTGGCGGGCGTTTCGAGCGCCGCGGTCTCGCGGTATCTTAACGGTGGATATATCTCGGCCGATAAGGCCAATCGCATTAAGCAGGCGATTGAGTTGACCGGATACGTGCGGTCCAGTCAGGCTCGCGCGCTGCGCACCGGCTCCACCAAGCTCATCGGCGTCATCGTGCCTAAGATCAACTCGGAATCCGTGAGCCGCATTACCGCTGGCATTGGCCAGGTGCTCGGTCGCCGTGGCTACCAGATGCTGCTTGCCAATACCGACAACGCGGCCGATCGCGAGCTCGAATACCTCGATTTATTCCAAAACCACCCGGTCGATGGCATTGTGCTGGTGGCAACCATGATCACCGACGAGCACCGTCGGGCGATTGAGTCGTGCCGCGTGCCCATCGTACTGATCGGCCAGAATGTTGAGGGCACGGCGTGCGTCTATCACGACGATTACGAGGCTGCCTTTGAGCTGGGCCATGCGCTTGCGGGTCGCGTGGACGGCAAAATCGCCTATATTGGAGTTACCGATGAGGACCGCGCGGCCGGTTATGACCGCCGTCGCGGTTTTGAGGCCGGCCTGCGCGCCGCGGGTAACCCGCTCGATGCCGCCTTGATTCGCCTGGGCTCGTTTACGCTCGACTCGGGCTATGGTGCGGCGCGTGAACTGCTTTCCGTCGCTCCCGATGTTTCGTTTATCGCCTGCGCGACCGACACCATGGCGGCGGGCGCGCTGCGTGCCATCGATGAGGTTCGCGGCATGGGCGAGGGCATGCACCGCGTGAGCGGCTTCGGCGACAACGCATTTTTGCGCGCGCTGACGGGCGGCATTCCCACCGTGCATTACGGCTACCTGACCAGCGGCGTCGAGGCGACCAATATGTTGCTCAACGCGCTCGACGGCGAGGAGGGGGAGAGCGGTCTCAAGACGCTCAAGCTCGGCCATCAGCTTATGAATGTCTAGGCCTTGGGCACGTCTGCCTGCCTCTGAGACCCTTGTTTTTGCTTCAAAACTACCTTTCGCCGGCTTTTTCCTACCGTTCACCCTACTATGAAAACGATTACAGTCATATCAAACTGAAAACGATTACAGTGTATGTGTCAAAGATGGCCGGGTGCACATGCGCCCGTTGGAGGAAAGGGAAGTCATGGACTACCGCAAATCAGCCCAAGAGGTGCTCGACAATATCGGTGGCGCCGACAACGTCGTCTCTGCCGCGCATTGCGCCACGCGTCTGCGCTTGGTGATTGCCGATAATTCCAAGGTCAACAAGGAGGCCATCGAGAACGTCGACGGCGCCAAGGGCGTCTTTGAGGCCCAGGGCCAGCTCCAGATTATTTTTGGTACCGGCACCGTCAACAAGGTCTACGAAGAGTTCATCGCGCTTAGCGGCGTCGTGGCTGCCACCAAGGCCGAGGTCAAGGAGGCCGCGGCGCAGCAGCAGAACATCTTTATGCGTGCCATTAAGGTGCTCGGTGACGTCTTTGTCCCCATCATCCCCGCCATCGTGGCTTCGGGCCTGCTGCTGGGCATTATGAGCGCCCTCAACTTTATGGCCTCCAACGGCTTTATCGCGCTCGACACCAATAACTTTATTTATAAGATCGCCGACCTGGTCTCGGGCACGTCTTTTGGCATTCTGCAGATCCTAATCGGTTACTCCGCGGCTAAGGCCTTTGGCGCCAACCCGTACCTGGGTGCCGTCGTTGGCGGTGCATTCATCAACTCCTCGCTGCAGAGCGCCTACACGGTTGCCTCCGAGGGCGTTCAGACCATGGTTACTGTTATTCCCGGTGTGTACAGCTTTGAGTGGGTCGGCTATCAGGGCCATGTGATCCCCATCGTCATCGCCTGCGCAATTCTGGCCTTCCTCGAGAAGCGCCTGCACAAGATCGTTCCCGAGATGTTCGACCTCTTTGTGACCCCGCTCGTCTCGGTGTTCGTGACCGTGCTCGTGACGCTTGTTGCCGTTGGCCCCATCTTCGTGTGGGCCGAGAATGCCATCCTCGGTCTGATCCAGGCCCTGCTGACCCTGCCCTTCGGAATCGGTTCCTTTATCGTCGGCCTGTTCTATGCCCCCACGGTCGTTACCGGTATCCACCAGATGTACACCGCCATCGACCTGGGCCAGCTCGCCCAGTACGGCGTGACCTACTGGCTGCCCATCGCCAGCGCTGCTAACATCGCTCAGGGTGGCGCCGCGCTCGCCGTTGCCTTTAAGACCCGCGATGCCAAGATCAAGGGCCTGGCACTTCCTTCGGCTCTCTCCGCCTTCATGGGCATTACCGAGCCTGCCATCTTTGGTGTGAACCTGCGCTTCTTTAAGCCCTTCATCGCCGGCTGCATCGGCGGCGGTTGCGGTGCCCTGGTCTGCGCACTCACCTCGCTTGCTGCTTCCGGCACCGGCGTTACCGGCATCTTCGGTATCCTGCTGTGCCTGGCCCAGCCCGTGCAGTACGCGATCATGTTTGCGGTCGCCGCGCTGGTTTCCTTTGCCGTCTCGTTTGTCCTGTACAAGGACGAGCCCAAGGCTTCCGAGCAGGCCTAAGAGCTTTTGATTGAGGGGATGCCCGCGGGTTGTATGCTCGCGGGCGTTTCCCGTATCTGGTGCCGATCTCTGGCGCCTTGTTACTTTCGATCCGTTAGGACTTTGATATGTCTAATGCACTTGGCCGCGACCTTGCAAAGCTGGTTGCCGCTGTTGACGCCGCCGCCTCTGAGTGCGGCCATGGCGCGTATGGCCAGCGCTTCCATATAATGCCGCCGGCGGGCTGGCTCAACGACCCCAACGGTCTTTGCCAGGCAGGCGGCGTGTTCCATGCCTATTTTCAGTATGCGCCGTTTGATGTCGAGGGTGGCGTTAAGGCCTGGGGCCATGCGACGAGCCGCGACCTTATGACGTGGGACTATGTTGGCGCTCCGTTGCTGCCCGACGAGCCGTTCGATTGCCACGGTGTGTATTCGGGC
>CAUCCR010000046.1:0-11565 GCA_958441355.1 uncultured Collinsella sp.
GGCTACCCAGGCCGTACTCGCGAGCGATGAGGTGGCATGCGAACCATGCCTTCACGTACTCGGCAAAGGCCTGCGGAACCTCGAGCTCGGTCGACCACTCGCAGTTGTAGCACTCGTCCTGCGCCACAATGCAGGGCTTGTTCACACACTTGGAGAGCTCCTCGCCGTCCATAACCTGAACGGTCTTGAGCTCAAAGAAGCGGGAACCGGCCACGTAGGATGCCACGATGTTCTGGGCAAGCTGCGTGTTGGGGCCGGCGGCCGGGCCAAACGGAGTCTCGATGCGCTCGTCAAAAATGGGAAGCGCGCCCTCCTGGTTGGTCGTGACCATCTTACGCACGCCAAAGATGGCGTCCTGGGACTTGTGCTCCTCGATGATCCAGTTCATCAGCTGCGAAAACGGGATCGGCCTCATGATGTCGCTCATAGTGAGCTCCTCTCTGTAACGCCCGGCGAGACCGCGCGGCGGGCGCAAATACGGTGTAGCGCTAGCACAGCGCCGGCGACCCCGCGGAGGTCGCCTATACGCGCGTCGGATGCGGCGAAACATCCGACGCGCGTGAATCTCCAATTGGAATTAGTACACGCGATCGTTGAGCGTGCTCCAGAGCTTCTTGGACTCAGCCATGGTCCACGCGTTGATCTTGTCCTCATCAATGCCAACGAACTCACGATCCTTGTACAGGACGCGGCCGTTGATGATGGTGGTGCGGCAGTTTTTGCCCATCATGCCAAAGAGCATGTGGCCGTCGATGTTCTCCTCGCTCAGCGGCGTAAAGGGCTTGTAGTCCATTACGATGACGTCGGCGGCAGCGCCGGGCTCAAGCACACCGAGTTTGCGATCGAAGTACTTGCTCGCCATCTTGGCGTTGTTCTCGAACAGCATCGTCATGGCCTCGCACCAGCCCACGTTGGGCATAGCGGCGTTGTGGCGCTGAATGATCAGGAAAACCTTGAGGCTCTCGAGCATATCGTGGGTGTAGGCGTCGGTGCCCATGCACACAGGGATGCCGCGGCGGAAGAACTCGAGCACGGGAGCGCAGCCCACGGCGTTGCCCATATTGGATTCGGGGTTGTTGACCAGCCAGGTGCCGGACTCCTTGACGATATCCATCTCGGCGGGCGTCACATGGATGCAGTGGCCGAGCATGGTGTCGGGACCGAGCAGGTTGTGCTGCAGCAGGCGCTCGACGGGGCTGATGCCGCCGCGGTTGAGGCGGGAGTCCCACACATCGTTCATGCCCTCGCACACGTGGATGTGGAAGCCGGTCAGGCCATTGTTGGCCTCGGCCATCTTATCCATGGTCTCGTCCGACAGCGTAAAGGTGGCGTGACCGCCAAACATGGCGGCGATCATGTGATTGTCGTTATCGCGACGCTCCTTGGCGGCCCACTGGGCAAACTCGGCGTTCTCGGCAATAGCCTGGTCGCACTTTTCCTGGCCGCGGCGATCGGAAACCTCGTAGCACAGGCACGAACGCATGCCCAGCTCCTGAGCGGCGTCCTTAATGGTAAAGAGGCTGCCCGGAATCTCGCAGAAGCTCGCATGGTGATCGAAGATCGTGGTGACGCCGTCGCGGATGGAATCCAGAATCGTGGCATAGGCGCTGGCCTTGGTGCCGTCGAGCGTCAGGTTGTCGTCGATCTTCCACCACTGCTGCTCAAGATTCTCCAGGAAGTTGGTGGGGTTGCAGCCCTTAATGGCAAGGCCGCGGGCCAGACCCGAGTAGATGTGGGTGTGGCAGTTGATAAGTCCGGGCATGATGAGGTTGCCCCGGGCGTCGACGTACTCGGCATCCGGGTACTTGGCCTTGAGCTCGCGCTCGGGGCCCACTTCGACGATCGTATCTCCGTCAATAGCGACTGCACCGTTGGGAATGAACGGAGTCTGAGCGTTGCGGGTAAAGACGGAACCGTTAGCGACCAGAAGCATAAATGCTCCCTTCAACATCAGAGGCGGGGTTTGACACCTCTGACATGGCGGAAGTGCGAAGCGCCGGCCTACACCGGAAACGGGCCCTCTCCCGTCAACGCTTCACCAAAGGGACAAGCCCTTTGAAGTGCGGCTTGGCGCCGCATGGCGCCGGCGGACGAGGCGATGCGTCCGCCGGCGAATAGCACCGAATTGGTTACTTCTTGCTCTCGGGCAGGACCAGATTCACAGCGGCATCCTTGGCGGCATCGATGTGCTGAGCCACGACCGGCGTCTGCGGAAGGATCAGGTTGAGCACGATGGCCATGATGGCGGTGGGGGTCACGGCGTTGGAGCCGATGACGGTGGACACCCAGGTAGGCATACCCTCGCCGGCAAGGCAACCGCTGGCCATCCAGATACCCAGGCCAAAGACGACGGAGGTACCGACGATGGTGGTGGTGCGCTGCGTGAGGCCCTCGCGGGTGAACATGCGCACGCCGTTCATGGTGATGGTGCCAAAGACGCCGACGGTCGCGCCGCCGATGACGGGCTGCGGGATAGCGGAAAGGATGGCAGAGAGCTGCGGGAACAGACCGGCGATGGCAAAGACGGCCGCGATGATCACAAAGACCCACTTGTTGACGACCTTGTTGGAGCAGATGATGCCCACGTTCTGGCCAAGGGCGCTGGTGGGAAGACCGCCCAGCAGGCCGCCGACCATAGAGGTGAGGCCCTGAGACACGATAGCGCCGGAGAGCTCGCGCTCGGTGGGCATACGGTCGATGGAACCAAGGCAGGCAGCGGAGACGTCGCCGATAACCTGGATGGCAACCATGGGGAACACGACAGCGAGGGTAATGCAGACCTCGGGATCAAACTCGAGCGCGTAGGGCATGAGCTTGGGAAGAGCGAAGACCTGAGCGGTGGCGACGCTGGAGAAGTCGATCATGCCAAAGGGGATGGAGACGATCATGCCAACGATCATGCCAAAGAACACGGAGCCCAGCTTGAGTGTGCCCTTGCCAAAGTTGGCGAGCGCAAAGACCACGGCGAAGGTGATAAGAGCGACGCACCAGGCCTGCGGGGTGCCCCACAGCGGCGTGCCCATGCCACCGGCCATGTACTTGACGGCCGTGGGGTAGAGAGAGACGCCAATGGAGAAGATGACCGTACCGGTCACGACGGGCGGGAACAGCCACTTGATCTTGCTGTAGGCCAGACCAAAGAGGACCGCAACGGCGCCGCCGACGATCTCGCCGCCCAACAGCGCGCCAAAGCTAAAGCCCGAGGCGCCCATGGCCTGCAGGGCCGGCAGGAACGCGAACGAAACGCCCATGACGATGGGCAGGCCGCCGCCGATGCGACGGAAGGGAGCGAAGGCCTGAAGGGCCGTGTCGATTGCCGAAAGAATGAGCGCAACCTGAATGATGTCGGTGCTCTGCTGGCTATTAAAGCCGTAGACGCCGGCCATGATGACCGCCGGGGTAATGATGCCGGCAAACGATGCCAGTACGTGCTGAAGGGCACACGGGATCATTTCCTTAACGGGCGGCATGCCTTCGCGAGTGAACAGGGCTTCAGTGCCGTTCGTAACCGTCTCCTGGGTCATTTGACCACCAATCCTCGAAATAGTTGTTTTCGCATCTAACGCTCTATTGTGACGCAGTGCGGGGTTGAGGTTGTGCCTTCGTTGCATATCGTATTAAAGATGATTCTCATTCTCAATAATAATTTTTTGTTATCAGACTATTCTTCAGCTGAGATAACACATTTCCGCAGGTCAGGAATGTGTCTGTTCAAAATAACATCTAACTTTTCTTTTGGTCGACCGTTTACCGCCAAATTTCTACCGTTTGTCTGTATTACGCAATGTACCTGCGGATATACGAGATGATGAGCAGCGTGTTACCATGATAAAAAATTGTTATGAACGCCCTCAGGGCATTGGATTTCACCCAAAGGAGTTACCCGTGAACGAGACCGTACGTCGCTTTTTGCCGATGGTCGATTTCCTGGAGCAGGTACTCGGTAAGAACAGCGAGATCGTCCTGCACGATTTCTCGGATCCCGACCACGCCATCGTCGATATCCGCAACGGTATCGTGAGCGGCCGCAAGGTCGGCGGTCCCGCTACCGATCTGGCACTCAAGATCATGCACGACGCCAAGTATCGCGACCTGCCGTTTATTACGGGCTACGAGGGCCGCGGCGCCGGCGGCAAGACGCTGGAGTCGGCGACGTACTTTATCCGTGAGAATGACGAGATTGTCGGTATGCTCTGCGTCAACACCGATCTCTCGACCTTACGCTCCATCAACGCCATGGCGCAGCAGCTCATGGCGTGCTTCGACGCGGCGCCGACGCGCACGGAGCCCGCCCCTATCGAGGTCGAAAGCCTTTCGGAGTCCACACAGGAGCTCATCGACCGCAGCATTGCCGAGTTGCTGAGCGCGCGCGGGCTGGATGTAGCGTCGCTTGGTCAGAGCGACCGCGTGGACGTCATTCGCCACCTCAACGGCAACGGGGTGTTCATGCTCAAGGGCGCCGTGGCCTGCGCCGCCGCCGCGCTGGGCATCTCTGAGCCCAGCGTCTACCGCTACCTGCAAAAAGTCCGCAAGGAAGGCTAACGAGCAAAATGGAGTGCGGCTCCACAAGCGATCCGTCACTTGATAAAAGACCCTGCAGCTCGCACGCGCTGCAGGGTCTTTTTGCATGTCATGTTTAGTTGTGGCCAACGCCTTAGAGAGCGGCAACGACCTCGATCTCGACCAGACCGCCAGCCGGAAGGGCGGCAACCTGGAAGGCGCTGCGCGCGGGGAACGGGGCCTCAAACTTGGAGGCGTAGATCTCGTTCACGGCGGCGAAGTCGGCGATGTCGGCCAGGTAGACCGTGGTCTTGACGACATCGGCAAAGGTAGCGCCGGCAGCGGTCAGCAGGGCCTCGACGTTGGCGAGGGACTGCTTGGCCTGGGCCTCGACGCCCTCGGGCATCTTGCCGGTCGCGGGATCGATGCCCAGCTGGCCGGACAGGAACACCATGTTGCCGGCCTGGATACCGGGGGAATACGGGCCGATGGCTGCGGGTGCGTTATCGGAAGACACGACGGTCTTGCTCATGTTTTTCTCCTTACGATCAATTGAGAGAGCGTGAGCGCGGTGTTCACACCGGGAGGCACAGTTCGGTCTGAACACCGCGCTTGATTGGGATAGTACTCAAGGTTTCTGTTTGATGCAAGAATATTATCAGCTTGCGAGAATATTTTATCGCCCAACGGTTTCCCCGAACCGCTGAACGGTTCTCATGTGGAGCAGCCAGTCCAAGCTGCTGAAAACTTTGTCCTGCTTAGGCTGCGGGCATCGCCCATCGCGACGGCGCCACTATACTTTTGAATATCTGAGCATTTTGAAAGGCAGGATATGACCGCAACCGCCAGTCGAACCACCAACCGCAGGCCCGAGCTTTTGGCCCCCGCCGGAGGCCCCGAGCCCTTTGCCGCCGCACTCGCTGCCGGGGCAGACGCCATCTACTGCGGCATGGGCAGCTTCAACGCCCGCCGCAAGGCAACGAACTTTACCGACGAGGCCTTTGAGCAGGCCTGCCGCGCCGCGCATCTGGCCGGCTCGCGCGTCTACGTCACGGTCAACATCGTCATCAAGCAGTCCGAGATGAGCGATGCGCTGCAGCTCATCCATCGCTGCTCCACGCTGGGCGCCGATGCCTTCATTATCCAGGACTGGGGCCTGTTCTTTGAGGTCAAGCGCACCATGCCCGGCATCGAGACACATATCTCGACCCAGGCGAACATCCACGACGACTGCGGAACCCTTTGGTGCCGTGAGCAGGGCGCCGACCGCGTGACTCTCTCGCGCGAGCTCTCCATCGACGAGATCGCCGCCATCCACGACGCCGCGCCCGATGTGGACCTTGAGGTCTTTAGCCATGGCGCCATCTGCTTTTGCTACTCGGGCCTGTGCCTGCTTTCGAGCTTTGCCATGGCGGGACGATCGGCCAACCGCGGCATGTGCGCCCAGCCCTGTCGTCTGCCCTACGAGCTGATCGACGAGAACGGCCGCTCGCTCTCCCCCGCCGGTCGCGAGCGCGCGCTGTGCCCGCGCGACACCAACACGTCGCAGCTTGTTCGCCGTCTGTATGACGCCGGTGCCGCATCGCTCAAGCTCGAAGGCCGCATGAAGGCGCCCGATTACGTGTACTCCATCGTCGATGTGTACCGTCACGAAATTGACGATATGCTGGCCGGAGCCACCGTGGCCAAGGACGAGGAGGCCACCCGCCAGCGCCAGCTCAAGCGTTGCTTTAACCGCGACTTTACGCACGCCTATCAGGACGGCACCTCGGGCGACGAGATGATGAGTTACGAGCGATCCAACAACCGCGGCCAGATCGTAGGCACGGTGCTGGGCAGCCGTCTGGCCAACCGCGATGTGCGCGGGCTCAAACCCGACGACCGCCGTCGCCGCGCTGCCATCGCCCGCATTGAGCTGTTTGAGCCCGTGGGCAAGGGCGACCTGCTGGAGCTTCGCCACGATAACGAATTTGACCAGTTCCTGACCACCATTGCCGCCGATGATGCCGCCGCCGGCGACATCATCGAATGTCGCGTGCCCCGCAGCATGCCCGAGGGCTGCCGCGTCCGCGTGATTCGCAGTCAGCGCGCCATCGACGCCGCCGGCGCCGCGCTCAAGCGCGATGTGCTGCGCCGCCGAGCTGTTGACGTGTCCGTCGTGGCGCGCCTGGGCGAGCCGTTTACTGTCACACTCACCTGCTGTGACAACCCCGCGCTCACCGCCACCGCCACGGGCTTCACCGTCGAGGCAGCCAAGACCCGCGCCGTCGAGGCATCCGATCTGGTTGAGCATGTGGGCCGCATGGGCTCCTCGCCCTTTGAGGCCGTAAGCTTTGACGTTTCGCTCGACGCCGGCTGTGGTATGGGCTTTTCCGCCGTGCACAAGGTGCGCGCCGCCGCTTGTAAGGCGCTGGAAGAGGCCATTCTGGCACCGTACGAGGAGCGCGCGAAAACGCTCGAGCTGCCGGCGATTGTAGCCAGTGATTCCCGCCCCGCGCCCGAGCACTACCGCGATGAGCCGCAGATCTGCGCCACCGTCACCTCGCTCGAGGCCGCCGAGGCCGCTCGCGCCGAGGGTGTAACGCGCATCTACATGACCACCGACGCGCTCGATGCGGCCGAGCTCTCCCCCGCCGATGCATTTGAGCAGGGCATCGTGCCCGTACTCGACGAGGTCTGCCGCGCCGTTGACCACGTACGCGTCGATCCCTGGATCAATGCCGGAGCTACCGTCGCCGTCGGTAATATCTCCGAGCTCGCCGTAGCCGCGCAGGCCGGCGCCACGGCCGAAATTCGCTCTTGCCTGCCGGTGCACAACACGCCCTGCATGGAGGCGCTTGCCGAGCGCGGAGCCGGTGCGTTTTGGCTCTCGCCCGAAATCACGCTCGACGAGATTGTCTCGCTCGGTGCCGCCGCGCCCGCGGCTTTGGGCATCACCGTCTTTGGCCGCCCGCGCGTCATGACAAGCGAGCATTGCATTCTGCAGGTTGCCAACGGCTGCATCCACGATTGTGTCAACTGCCGTCTGCGTGCCCGCAAGCTCTCGCTCAAGAATATCGACGGAAAGGTCATGCCCGTCCGCACCGACATCCACGGCCGCTCTCGCCTGTACGATGCCTACCCCATCGACCTCACGCCGCAGATTCCCCAGCTGCTCGATGCCGGCGTGCGTCGTCTCATGGTGGACGGAACGCTGCTCAAGGCAGATGAGGGGGGCCGTGCCGTCGCCCGCGTCCGTCGTGCCGTCGAAGCCGCGCAGGCCGGCCGCAAGCCCGCCGCCCGCCTACGCGGGGCGACCTCGGGCTGCATGTTTGTGGGAATCAGCTAACCGAAAGGCTTACACGTGAACGAAGAACCTCAAGTCCTCTACTGCGACGCCTGGCTCATGGCCATCGACAAGCCCGCCGGCATGATCGTCCACGGCGACGGCACCGGCGAGCGCACGCTCACCGACTACGCCAGCGACCTGCTGCTGGCGATGGGCGACGGCTTTGCCGCGACCGACATGCAGCCGCTCAATCGCCTGGACCGTGACACCACCGGCGTGGTGCTGTTCTCGCTCGACAAGCAGACGCAGCCCGCCTTTGACCAGATGATTATCGACCACGCTTTCGAAAAGCACTACCTAGCGCTCGCCGAGGGCAAGATCGACTGGAACGAAAAGCTCATCGACAAGCCCATCGCCCGTGACCGTCACGACAGCCGAAAGATGCGCGTCGGCGCCAGCGGCAAGCCGTCTCAAACGCGCGTGAAGGTGCTCAAACGCCTTAAGAGCCGTCGTGGCCTGCCCACGCGCTCGTATATCGATGTCGAGCTGCTCACCGGCCGTAAGCATCAGATCCGCGTGCACCTGGCAAGCGAGCGCCATCCCCTGGTTGGCGACGACCTGTACGGCACACCGCGTCCTTGCGGCCTCATGCTCCATGCCCACAGCGTGTCCTTCACGCATCCCGTAACCGGCGAGCATATCTATATCGAAGCCCCCTGCCCCTGGGAGCCCTAAACCACCACAATGGGGACAGGCACCTTTGTGGTGGTTTTGCCGCGATGGCTCAGCCGCGGTCCCAAAACGTCTCGATCTGTAACAGTTAGAACCCATTTTCCGGTCTATCTGTTACAGATCGAGGCATTCGAATCTCCCTCAAGGAAAAATCTCAATCTATAACAATAACTCGGCAAAATCGGTCCCAGATGTTACAGATCGAGACAAAGGGACGGCGCGGTTCGGAAGAATCTCAATCTGTAACATCTAACCCACTTTTAACGGTCTAGTTGTTACAGACTTAGACAAAACGGCAGACAACAAAAGCGGCATCGCCCATCGAGGGTGTTGCCGCTTTTCTATTGAGGAACCTAAATGGTTTTGACCTTGCCCTGTCGCTAGACCGTAATGACGTTATCCATCGACTGGTACTTGGCGGATACCTCGCCCGCAGTGATGATCGTTGCATCGCGAAAGTCCGCAAACTTGACGGGCGCCACCATGCCAAATTTACTGGCGTCCGAGATTACGAAGCGTTTGGCGGTATGGCGCATCGAGATACGTTTGACCTGCGCTTCCTCGATATCCGGTGTGGTGAGACCTTGCTCGGCGGCGATGCCATTGGAACCCCAAAAGCCGCAGTTGAAGTTATAGCGGTCCAGGGTTGCCAAGGCATCGGGTCCGACGAGCGCCTCGGTCTCTGGCTTGAGCTCGCCGCCCAGCACAACGGTGCGCATGCCGCGCAAAGCGAGGTGCTGAGCGTGGAGCACGGAATCAGTCACATAGGTGACGCCCTCAAGGCGCGGAAGATGCTCGATGAGCTTGAGGGTCGTGGAGCCCGAATCGATATACACAAAGCTATCGGGCTCCACAAGCGCCGCCGCACGGGCGCAGATACGCTCCTTGTCGTCGTTATGGAGATCGCTGCGCTCGCTGATCGTTAGGTCGCGCGTCACGTGCGCGCGCTCAAGACTCGTCGCCCCACCGTGGACCTTGGCGATGCGGTGTGCGCGGTCGAGCGCCTGCAGGTCGCGCCGAATGGTAGACGCCGTCACGCCCAGGGTATCGGCAAGCTCTGGCACAGTAACCGAGCCAGCCTGCTGCACCATCGACACAATCGCATTGAGCCTATCTTCCGCTAGCATCGCTTACTCCTCCTCGGGGTACACGACTCCCCAATCGGCGCGAAGCCTGGTCATCAGCTCCATAACATCAGAAGCATAGCCCAGAAGCTCGCACTTCGAATCATCGCCGGCAACGGCCTTCTCAAGGTCGGCCATCTCGTAGCACAGAGCGTATGCCTCGGTGCCAGCGTGGACCTCCTCACGGCGACCGTCCGCAGTCCACACGATGGTCGCATGGTCGGCGCGCGGATACTCGTTGACCTCGATATAGCATTTGTCGAAGCTGATAACCGAACGCTTGGGCTGCTTGGAGTGGAGCGTAAGGCTCACCACGCCCAGCTGCTGCTCGGCGTTACGGCAGACAATGCCACTCGCGACGTCAACGCCGGTCTCACAGGTGTTGCCCAGAGAGACGACCTCCACGGGTTGACTGGCCATAAACAGGCGCATGACAGACAGGGCATACACGCCAATGTCGAGCATGGCGCCGCCGGCGAGACTACGGTTGTAGAACCGGTTGGTCAGGTCCCCGTACTCCTTATAGCTGCCAAAGTTGAGCTGGGCGAGGTTCATGCGACCAAAATCGCCCGCATCCATGCGGCGGCGCAGCTCCTGATACAGCGGCATGTGAAGCACCGTGGTGGCGTCCATAAGGACGACGTTGTGCTCGTCGGCGATGGCACGCGCCTCGTCGAGCTCAGCGGAATTGAGGGTAATGGCCTTCTCGCAGAGCACGTGCTTACCAGCTGCCAGAGCGGCTCGCAGGTAGGTGGTATGCGTGTTGTGCGGCGTGGTGATATAGACGGCGTCGATGTCCGGATCGGCGTAGAGGTCCTCGACCGTCTCGTACACCTTCTCGACGCCATACTGCTCGGCAAAAGCCTGGGCTTTGGAAAGCGTACGGTTGGCGACACCCGCGAGCTTGCGGCCGGCCAGCGCGAGGGACTGGGCTATTTGGTTGGCGATAACACCGCACCCGATCACTGCCCAGCGAAGCTCGGGAGCCGTAAAGATGTCGTTTGGGAACGGCTGATTCTGGACCGAGGCAAACGCCGCCTTTGCGGCTGCCTCGGCGTCGAGCGGAGTCTGTTTGGAATCTGCCATGATGTGCCTCCTGAGTCATCGGAAGTCCTTCATTTCTAACAACCCTATATTCGCACAATTGCGCGCGTATCTGCTCGTATTTGCGTATTTATTTGCTTGTCGGTCATTATTAGCCATAGTTGGCAGATGTTTGCGCAGTTATGCGCATTGTCGCGCAAAGCTATGCGCATAAATGCGCATGCGACGATCCTTGTGAAGCATAAAGAGACGGAACACCAAAGCCCTAAAGAACAGAGTAGGCCGTGATACTCCACCCCTCTGAGGGCATCAGACATCAAAGGACCGTCCCAAACTGTCGGCACATTGAGACTGTCCCCCAACGACTGATCATTTAAGTCTGTCCCCAATGAGTGGGGATAGAAAAAGGCCCGGGTGCCGTGGGGCATCCGGGCCTTTGCTAGCAACTTGATGTTGCGGGCAGCTTAGAACTTGTGGCCGCACTTCTTGCAGACGCGCAGCTTGTTCTTGCCGTCCTTCTCGTGACCGACGCGGGTAACCTTACCGCACTCGGGGCAAACGAGATTGACGTTGGAGGCGTCGATGGGAGCCTCCTGCGAAACGATGCCGCCCTGCTGGTTGGCAGCGTTGGGCTTGACGGCCTTCTTGACGACCGAAACGCCCTCGACAACGACCTTGTTCTCGGCGGGGAGAGCACGCAGGACAACGCCCTGCTTGCCGCGATCCTTACCAGAGAGAACCTGGACCTTATCGCCCTTCTTGATATACATATATCTCCCCTAACTACAGGGTCTCGGGAGCGAGCGAGACGATCTTCATGTACTTCTTGTCACGAAGCTCGCGAGCGACGGGCCCGAAGATACGGGTACCGACGGGCGAACCATCGTTGTTGATGAC
>CAUCCR010000047.1:0-11274 GCA_958441355.1 uncultured Collinsella sp.
TCGGCCTTCCCCGGCGATATCGCTCGCCCCGCGAGTGCTCCTGCCATGCGCGGCATAGTCGTCCACGACATGTGCGCCACGCCTTCTAACTGGCGCTCGACCGTCAGCGTGCCGGAGTACCTGCGCGCACACGGTATCGTCGCTATCGAGGGCGTCGACACCCGCGCTCTTGTGCGCCACCTGCGCGACAACGGTTCCAAGATGGGCATTATCTCGACGGAGATCCTTGACGTCGACGAGCTTGCCGAGCGCCTGTCCGCCGCGCCCACGCTGGTGGGCGAAAACCTGGTCAAGACCGTGAGCTGCCCTGAGCCCCATGCCTTTGCTGCGAGTGACCTGCCCGCCGAGCATAATTTTGCGCTGGCTCCTGCTGTCCCCGCCCGCCACAGCGTGGTTGCGTACGACTGCGGTGTCAAGCGCGGCATCTTGGAGGGCCTGGTCCGTGCCGGCTGCGACCTCACCGTCGTGCCGTGGGATACGCCCGCGCGTCAGGTGCTCGACATGAATCCCGATGGCGTCTTTTTGTCCAACGGCCCCGGCGACCCCGATGCCGTGGTGGAGACCTACGAGCAGGTGCAGCAGCTAATCGGCAAGGTGCCGGTCTTTGGTATTTGCCTCGGTCACCAGATGATCAGCTTGGCGTGCGGCGCCCAGATGGAAAAGCTCAAATTCGGTCACCGTGGCGGCAACCAGCCGGTTATGAATCTGGTCAGCCGCCGCGTGGAGATTACCGCGCAAAACCATGGCTTCGGCCTGCTGTTCCCCAGCCTGGGCAAGCTTGTCCCCGAGCTTTCGGGTGGCGAGACCGAGCATGCGGCCGATGGCGATCTGCGCGCCTGGGTGCGCCGCGGTATCGCGCCAGTCGTGATGAACGAGCACTTTGGCCGCATCCGTCTGACGCACGTGAATCTCAATGACGGTACCGCCGAGGGCATCCAGCTGCTCGACGCGCCGTGCTTCTCGGTCCAGTACCATCCCGAGGCCTCGCCTGGCCCCACCGATGCCCACTATCTCTTTACCGCCTTTACGCGACTCATGGACGGCGAGGAAAACTATCTGGACATCGACACCGCCAAGGACCGCCTTGCCGGCTGGAATTTTGCCGACAATGGTTCCGCCGCGACCGAGACCGAGGAGAACTAACATGCCTAAACGTACCGACATCAAGCGCATCCTCGTCATTAGTTCGGGCCCCATCGTCATTGGCCAGGCCTGCGAGTTCGATTACTCCGGCGCCCAGGCCTGCAAGGTGCTCAAGGAGGATGGCTTTGAGGTCATCCTGGTCAACTCCAACCCGGCGACCATCATGACCGACCCGGGTCTTGCCGACCGCACCTATGTCGAGCCCATCACCGCCGAATTTATCGAGCGTGTGATCAAGAAGGAGCGCCCGGACGCGCTGCTGCCCACGCTGGGCGGCCAGACCGGTCTGAACGCCGCCGTCGAGCTGGCAAAGGACGGCACGCTCGATAAGTACGGCGTCGAGATGATCGGCTGCGATCTTGCCGCCATCGAGCGCGGCGAGGACCGCAAGCTCTTTAACGAGGCCATGGCCGAGATCGGCCTGGAGGTCGCGCGCTCGGGCTATGCCTACAGCGTGGCTGACGCCGAGGCCATCGCCGAGCGCGTGGGATATCCCTGCGTGCTGCGTCCGAGCTTTACCCTCGGCGGTGCCGGCGGCGGCATCGCGCATACCCACGAGGAGCTCGTCTCCATTGTGAGCCAGGGTCTTGAGCTTTCGCCCGCCCACGAGGTACTGGTCGAGGAGTCTATCGAGGGCTGGAAAGAGTATGAGATGGAGGTCATGCGTGATCACGCCGGCAACGGCATCATCGTGTGCTCCATCGAGAATCTCGACCCCATGGGCGTACATACCGGCGACTCCATCACGGTGGCGCCGGCGCAGACGCTGAGTGACCTAGAGTACCAGCGCATGCGTGTCGCGTCGCTCGCCATTCTGGAGAAGATTGGCGTCGAGACCGGCGGATCCAACGTGCAGTTTGCCGTGAACCCCCAGACCGGCCGCCTCATCGTCATCGAGATGAACCCGCGCGTGAGCCGTTCGTCCGCGCTGGCCTCCAAGGCCACGGGTTTCCCCATCGCCAAGGCCGCCGCGCGCCTTGCCGTGGGCTACACGCTCGACGAGATCGTCAACGACATTACCAAGGCCACGCCTGCCTGCTTTGAGCCCACGATTGACTACTGCGTGGTCAAGGTGCCGCGCTTTGCCTTCGAGAAGTTCAAGGGTACTGACCCCACGCTCACCACACGCATGAAGGCCGTGGGCGAGATCATGGCGATCGGCCGCGCCTTTGAGGAGGCCTTTGGCAAGGCCATGCGTTCGCTGGAGGACGGGCACCAGGGCATTTGCGCCGGTGGCAAGGAAGGTGCCGACAAGCTGAGCGACGATGAGCTCGCCCAGGCTGTGTCAACGCCGACCGAGCACCGCATTTTCTTTGTGGTCGAGGCCCTGCGCCGTGGCTGGGACATCGCCCACATCCATGCCATCTGCGGCATCGATCCGTGGTACCTTAACCGCATCAACGACATGGTGCAGGTCCAGGAAAGCATCCGCGGCCTGCGTGTGGAAGACATTGACGCCGACGCGATGCGCCTGCTCAAGCAGTATGGCACGAGCGACGCCGAGATCGCCGCGCTGACCGGCTCGGACGAGCGCTTTGTTCGCGCTTACCGCAAGGGTCTGGGCGTGGTTCCCAGCATGAAGACGGTCGACACTTGCGCCGCCGAGTTCTCGAGTGCCACGGAGTATCACTACAAGACCTACGAGAACATCTACCGCACGAGCCCGCTCGCCAAGAAGTGCGTTGCCCCCGACGAGACCACGCCGGCAAGCAAGCCCAAGGCGATGATTCTGGGTGCCGGACCCAACCGTATCGGCCAGGGCATCGAGTTCGACTACTGCTGCGTGCACGCGAGCTACGCGCTGGCGGCCCGCGGCTTTGAGACCATCATGGTCAACTGCAATCCCGAGACCGTCTCGACCGATTACGACACGTCCGACCGCCTTTACTTTGAGCCGCTCACCTACGAGGACGTCATGGACGTTATCGATGTCGAGCGCCCCGACGGCGTCGTGGTGACGCTCGGCGGTCAGACCCCGCTTAAGCTGGCGCGCATGCTCGAGGAGAGCGGCGTGAACATTATGGGTACCAAGCCCGACGCCATCGATTTTGCCGAGGACCGCGAGCGTTTTGCCGCCCTGCTCGACAAACTGGGCATTATGTACCCGCCGGCGGGCCAGGCCACCTCGTTTGAGGAGGCCGAGGCCGTGGCCGCGCACATCGGCTACCCGCTGCTGGTGCGTCCGAGCTACGTGCTGGGCGGCCGCGGCATGATGATCGCCTACGATGCCGAGCATCTGCGCGATTACATGGCCGAGGCTGCGCGCATTAGCCCCGACTACCCGGTGTACCTCGATCGCTTCCTGGAGGGTGCGATTGAGTCCGACGTTGACGCCCTGTGCGACGGCGAGGAGGTCTACATCGGCGGCATCCTGGAGCATATCGAGGAGGCCGGTATCCACTCTGGCGACTCCGCGACCTGCATCCCGCCGTTCAGCTTTAGCGAGAGCCTGCAGGCAAAGCTTCGCGAGACCACGCGCCGCATCGCGATGGCGCTGGGCGTACGCGGCCTGGTCAACGTGCAGTACGCCATCAAGGGCGAGACCGTCTACGTGATCGAGGCCAACCCGCGTGCCAGCCGCACCGTGCCGTTTATCTCCAAGGCCACCGGTGTGCCGCTCGCCAAGTGTGCCGCACGTATCATGGCGGGCGATTCCATCGCCAGCCTGGGCCTGCCGAGCGACGAGCGTCAGCTCGATTGGTTCTGCATGAAGGAAGCCGTTATGCCCTGGGGTCGTTTCCCCGGTGCCGACGTTATCTTGGGGCCCGAGATGAAGTCGACGGGCGAGGTCATGGGTATCGCCAAGAGCTATCCCGAGGCATACGCCAAGACGCAGCTGGCGATCGACTACAAGCTGCCTGACCCGAGCAGCGGCAAGGTGTTCATCAGCGTGTGCGATCGCGACAAGCGCCATATCCTTTCGGTCGCCCGTATCCTGCGCTACCTGGGCTTTGACATCTGCTCCACCGAGGGTACGGCGCGCGTGCTGCGTGGCGGCAACGTGACGTGCGAGGTCGTGGAGAAGATTAGCGGCCCGCATGACGGCGAGCGCCCCAACATCGGCGACCTCATCGCCGATGGCAAGATTGCGGTGATCGTCAACACGCCGTACGGCCCAGGTTCGCGTGGCGACGGCTATCTGTTGCGTACCGAGGCAGTGCGCCGCGGCGTGACCTGCGTGACGGCGATGTCTGCCGCCAACACGTACGTGAGCGCCATCGAGGCGGTGCGTGAGGACCAGCAGGGTCACGGTAGCGCCAACGACATGGGCATGGACGTCATCGCCCTGCAGGACCTGCCGCAGTACACGGTGTAGTTGACCTGGCCGGCCGGGGCGGGAGGGGCCGAGTTTCCCCCTTTCGCTCCGGCTGCAAGCAGAGTCGCTCAGGAGGAAACTCGGCCCCTCCCGCCCCGGCCTGCGGTGACTCGGTTGCACCGTGTGCTGCCAAAGGGGCTTTGCGCGATGACTAGGGCTGAATAAAAAGTGAGTGTGGGATCCGCCGTTCGTTCGAACGGCGGATCCCACGTTAATATTTCAGCCAACGTATGTCATGGCAATTCCCGGTAGGTCCCCGGGTGCCCCGCGGCGGGCTGGGTTTATTGTCTGAGCGACTTTGCGAAGCAAGGGGAGCGAAGATAAAAACCCAGCCCGACGCGGGGCACCCGGGGACCGCAGGGACGGGAGCAGCTATACTACTCTCAGTAGTTAAGGGTCGCGGATCCGCCGCGTCACCGCTCTCAACAGGAGGTCTTTGTTTATGGCAGATCAAAAGCCGGTTGTCGGGATCATCATGGGCTCCAAGTCCGATCTGGGCGTTATGGAAGGTTGCACCGCCGAGCTCGAGGCGCTCGGTGTGCCCTATGAGCTTGTCATTGCGAGCGCACACCGCACACCGGCGAAGGTCCACGAGTGGGCTTCGACTGCTGCCGATCGCGGCATCAAAGTGATTATCGCCGCCGCCGGCAAGGCCGCTCACCTGGGTGGTGTCGTGGCTGCCTTTACGCCGCTGCCGGTCATCGGCGTGCCTATGAAGACGAGTGACCTGGGCGGCATGGATTCGCTGCTGTCGATGGTGCAGATGCCTTCGGGCGTGCCCGTGGCCTGCGTTGCCATCAACGGCGCCAAGAACGCCGCCATCTACGCCACGCAGATTCTGGGCGCTTGCGACCCCGAGTACCGCAAGGTTATCGAGAAGATGAAGCAGGAGATGGCCGACGCCTAGGCGTTCCGCCGTTTCACCGCAGTATAAGGAGAGCCATGTCCGACTATCAGGGAAAACGATTCAAGGCTTCTCAGATTCCCGATCCGTCGAAGCCGGGTGCTGCCCATGCGGCACAGCAGGGTCGGACATCCTCTCCTCAGCAGCCGCGCGCGCCGCGCCCCGTGACGCCGGCGACGCATCGTCGACAGGACGCGCCAGCCGCATATCGACCTTCATCTTATAGCAACGCTAAGAAGCCGCCCCGGTCTTCATCGCATGCCGCGCCGTCGGATTACACCGAGCCGCCGCGCAAAAAGCGCCGCTCCATTATTCCCATTCTGCTCATCATCATCGGCATCGGCCTGATTGTTGCCGCCGCTGCCATCTTTATCAATGCTCAGATTGGCTATAAACAGGCAAGCGATTCGTACCAGAAAATCGAGAAGCAATATGTAAGCGATAAGGACGCCAGCGGCGTGCCGATTATCGACTTCGATGCACTTGCCCAGACAAATCCCGAGGTTGTGGGTTGGATTTACGCGCCGGGAACCAACATCAACTATCCCGTGGTGCAGACCAACAACAACTCCAAATACCTCAACACGCTGTTCGACGGTACGGCCAATGCATCCGGGGCCATTTTCCTGGATAGCAATGACACCGCGCCGGGCATGGTGGATCAGCAGACCACGATCTACGGCCACCACATGAACGACGGATCGATGTTCAATGTGATCTCGGACACGACCGATCAGGTGACGTTCGACAGCATCGAGTACGTGTATTACATCACGCGCGATGCAACGTATAAGCTGCGACCGCTGGCGACCAAGGTGGTCGAGGACACGTATGCCAAGGCGCGCACGACCAATTTTGAGGGCGACGACGGGCTCAAGAACTATCTGTCCGAGATGCTCGACGGTGCTTCTGCCGTGGCGAGCGATGCCACCGATCGTGCTGCTTCGGCAACCAAGGTCGTAACGCTTGTGACCTGTCGTTCGTTATCGCTGAGCAACACACGTGCCGTCATGGTGCTCACGCCGGTCGAGGAATAGATTATGGGCTACTCAATGACGGTGAAAGGAGAAATGATGCTTGAGAACGGCAAATCGATGCCTTCGGTTGATGCTTGGCTGCGCGAAGCCAAGGCCGATGTTTCGGCGGCTGATTGTGGGATGTACCTGACACACAACGGCGTGGTGCGCGCGACGCCCAAGGCCGAAGTGCGCGGAGTCGAGACCGATGGCGTGGCGCCAGGCCACAAGGTGGGCGGCATGGTGTTTGGCTTCGATGCCGAAAAGGTGCAGGCCGCTATCGAGGCGACGCGCACGATGCCGGGTATCGGCTATGTGCGCGTGTGGCTGGCGAGCGGCGAGCTTACCGTGGGCGACGACATCATGCTCGTGCTCATTGGCGGAGACATTCGCCCGCATGTGGTCGATGCGCTGCAGTCGCTCGTCGGCACCATTAAGAACGAGTGCGTGAGCGAGGTCGAGCGCGAGGCGTAAGGCCTCGTCGGCAATCCGAGTCTGTCTATAGCGAAAGCCCGCCGGCAGTTCATGTAGATCTGCCAGCGGGCTTTGATGTGTTGGAGCTATTTTGCTCTGGCGTTTGCTACACGCGTGTGGCGTCCTTGGGGCTCATGGTCATACTCTGAAAACGGTTCTCCATATATTCGTTATCGAAATGCTTGTCATAGAACTGTGCGACGGGAATATTTCGAACGGTTCCGTTGACGCGCTGATACCAATAGTCGAGCGATTGCAACGTCATGACGCCGTCGATCAACATGACGGCGGTCAGGATGACGGTAGCAGAGTAGCGGCGTTTCCATGGAATCATATTGATGAGCTTAAGCAGGCGCGGCAGCAAGACCTTGATCCAGATGAGGCCACCCAGGCCCCACATGCAGGCAAACGGCGTGCATGTGCGTCCCCCGGTCAATACCGCGATGGGATCGGGCATGCCGAATAGCCTAATGTGTGAATAGCTCCACGACACCACGCCAAATGAGGTCTGCATAAACCAGCCTACAAACACCTCGAAAGCGCCGCCGATCAGGGCACTTACCAGGAAAATGATCAGAGGATTCTTTTTATAGAAGCGGTTGAGCGCCATGGTCATGAGCACCGCGCCAAATCCGTAGATGGGGCTAAAGGGGCCAAATAGCATACCGGCACGGTCCTGATAGACGCCGGGATCGACGACGACCATATGCCAGACTTCCTCGAGAATGAGACCTAACACGCTGCAGACGAAGAATACCCAGAACAGGTTGAAGTAGTTGAGCTTGATGTAGCCCTCGCCGGTTTCGTCGCGGCCGAGCATCCCCTCGGCGGCGGCATCGCGGTCGAGCATCTCTTGCAGACGGCGCTGCAGTTCGCGCTCCTGGCGTAGCGTGGGGTCGACGGTGGCCGACAGCGCAATGAGGATGACAAGCTGGACGGCGGGGCGCAGCAGGAAGGGTCCGATGCCCTGGAGCATCACGTCAACTAAAAGCTCCACGACGGTAAATGCGATGAGGACGTAAGACAGGCGGGCGGCATTGCGCCGCTGGTCCTTGATGAGGTCCAGGCCAAAGACGATCAAGATGATCGCGCTTGCTGCCGAGAGCATAATGCCGGCGACGATAAGGCCAACCGCGACTAGGGTGTTATCACCGAGCTTAGCGGCGACGTTGCCGTTAATGAGTGCGGTGATGACCTGCCACATAAAGACGGCGACTGACGGGAGCGTGCCCACGCCAGATAGGGTGCACAGGACTGCGTAGACCTTGATGATAAGGGGGATCTTCTTGGCCTCCGTGGTGCTGGGGACACTGGGGTCGAGTTGATTTCGATCCATACGCTACCTTTCTCGTCTTGTAGTAGCCTACAAGGATACGCCGACGACCAGCTAAAAGACAGGACGAACGTCCCAATTGCAACTTTGTAATCCCCAACGGTGGACGCGGCGGCCATCTGGGAGCGCGGGCGCTGGCACTGGACAGACCGATAAAATGTTTGGCCGCAAAACGGATTATTAGCTCGGTGGGCTTTTAAAAAGCGCTGCTCATGCGCTGGGGAGCGTGTCGCGCCGTGCGTATAATAAGGCGGGTAACGCCAAAATACGAGGCTCTGAGGGGATGCCATGTCTCAAGAAACCATCCGCGCGGCCGAGCGTGCCGCGGGACAGGTGAACACCATGTCGACGTATGATCCGGACTCCGACCAGCTGCATGAGGAATGCGGCGTTTTTGGTGTCTGGGCGCCCGATCGCGACGTGGCTCGACTGACGTACTTTGGCCTGCGTGCACTGCAGCACCGTGGCCAAGAATCGGCGGGAATCGCTGTTGGTGACGGCGGTACGGTTATGGTCCGCAAGGATCTGGGCCTGCTCGACCGTGTGTTCTCCAATGCCGACTTGTCGACGCTCTCCGGTCAGCTGGCCGTGGGCCATGTGCGCTACGGCACCGCCGGCGCCAAGAGCTGGGAGGCTTCTCAGCCGCACCTCTCTACCATCAATAGCGTCATTATCGCGCTCGCGCACAACGGCACCCTCGTCAACACCGACGAGCTGCGCCGTCAGCTGATCGAGCTGGGCGTGCCGTTCCTCTCCAACTCGGATTCCGAGGTCGCGACCAAACTCATCGGCTACTTTACTCAGCGTACAGGCCATCTGCGCGAGGGCATTCGCAAGACCATGGAGCTCGTGCGCGGCGGCTACGCCATGACGCTCATCAACGAGCAGGCGCTCTACGCTTTCCGCGATCCGCACGGCATTCGCCCGCTCGTGCTGGGCAAGCTGGTGGACGAGGGCCTGGACCAGGCCGATGCCGCATCCGTTTCGCAGCTGCCGTCGCAGGACGGCGCCGCGACGGTCGACGCCACCACCCATGTCACCCGCGCCGGCGGCTGGGTCGTCGCCTCCGAGACTTGTGCGCTCGACATTGTGGGCGCCGAGTACGTCCGCGACGTCCGTCCCGGTGAGATTTTGCGCATCAGCGCCGAGGGCCTTGTGTCCGAGCAGGGCGTGCCTGCCGCCGAAGAGCCTGCTAACTGCATCTTTGAGCAGGTCTACTTCGCTCGCCCCGATTCCATCATGAACGGCAAGAGCGTCTATGCCTGCCGTTATGACATGGGTCGTCAGCTGGCACATGAGGAGCCCGTCGAGGCCGACCTGGTCATCGGCGTGCCCGACTCCGGTCTGCCGCCCGCGGAGGGTTATTCGCACGAGAGCGGCATTCCCTTTGGCGAGGGCCTCATCAAGAATCGCTACGTGGGCCGTACGTTTATCGAACCCACGCAGGAGTTGCGCGCCATGGGCGTGCGTATGAAACTCAACCCGCTGCGCGACAACATCGAAGGCAAGCGCCTGGTCGTCATCGACGACTCCATCGTCCGCGGTACCACCATGGTGCAGCTCGTCAAGATGCTGCGCAACGCCGGCGCCAAGGAGATTCATATCCGCATCAACTCGCCCGAGGTCATCTGGCCGTGCTTCTACGGTATCGATACCGACGTGCAGTCGCAGCTTATCAGCGCTAACAAGACGGTCGACGAGATTTGCGAGTATATCGGCGCCGATTCGCTGGCCTTCCTTTCGGTCGAGGGCCTGCTTAAGGTCATGCCCAAGGGCGGCTACTGCGATGCGTGCTTTACCGGCCGCTACCCCGTGGCGATTCCCGAGAGCTTTGGCCGCGACAAGTTCATGGAGGGCTTTAAGCCCCGCAACCTGGACAAGCCGCTGCACTTTGACGACGACGCCGTGGTCGAGAAATACGACGACCGCAGCTGGGAAGAGGAGCACGGCGAGGTCTAAAACCTGCCATGTAGGGACAGGTTTATTTTGGCAGGTTTTATCTGCTGCTTTGTTGATATGACGGCGCGCGCCGCTGCGGTGTGCGCCGATATGAACGCAACTATGAGTACCGTTTGGCGCCTGGGCGGCGGACGGTAGTGGGAGAGGAAGGCTCAGATGAGCGACAGCAAACATGTGACGTATGAGGACGCCGGCGTCGATACCGCCGAGGGCGGCCGCGCCGTCGACGCGATTAAGCAGATGGTTAAGGACACTAACCGCCCCGAGGTCATCGGCGGCATCGGTGGCTTTGGCGGCCTGTTCTCGGCCGCCGCGCTCAAGGATATGGAAGACCCGATCCTGATCAGCGGTACCGACGGCGTGGGCACCAAGCTCGTACTTGCCCAGATCATGGACCGTCACGAGACGGTGGGCCAGGACCTGGTCGCCATGTGCGTCAACGACATTTTGGCTTCGGGCGCCGAGCCGCTGTTCTTCTTGGACTACGTTGCCATTGGCCACATCGAGGCCGAGCACATGGCAAAGATCATCAAGGGCGTTGCCGACGGCTGCAAGCTCGCGGGCTGCGCGCTCGTGGGCGGCGAGATGGCCGAGCACCCGGGTGTCATGGCCCCCGCCGACTACGACCTCGCCGGCTTTACCGTGGGTGTCGTCGACCGTCCCAAGATGCTCGATCCCGCCAACGTCCGCCCCGGCGACGTGATTCTGGGCCTTCCTTCCACCGGCGTGCACTCCAACGGCTACTCGCTCGTGCGTAAGGTTATCGGCGTCGACGGCATCAAGCCGGGCACGCCCGAGGCTGCCGCTAAGGCCGAGGAGCTGAGCCGCCCGCTCGAGGAGCTCGGCGGTGCATCGCTGGCTGACGCCCTGTTGGCTCCCACGCGCATTTACGTCAAGCCGATTCTGGAGCTGCTCCGCGGTGGCGCCAACGTTCATGCCATTGCCCACATCACCGGCGGCGGTATTACCGAGAACCTCAACCGCGCGCTCGCCGACGACGTCGACGCTGTGGTCACCCGCAACGGTGCCGAGATGGGCTGGGACGTTCCGCCCGTCATTACCTATGTGTCGCGCCAGGCCGAGCTTGCGCCCGACGAGGCGTGCAAGACCTTCAACATGGGCGTTGGCC
>CAUCCR010000048.1:0-11243 GCA_958441355.1 uncultured Collinsella sp.
GTTTCCTGCTCTACAGTCCTGCTCACGACGGAGGCCACATTAAGTGGCCTCCTGTTCGTGCGGAACTCGCGATAAACCTAAGCCGGTGTCCCCACTCTCCCGGGGCCTGCGGCTACTTGGTTGTCGCATGCGGCTCGCTTTTCGGAACTGGGCTGATATTTTCTTGATGTTAGGCGCTCTTGGTCCTTTCGGGCTTGGGGCGTCTGTCTTATATAGGTAGATTCCTTGCGGGTTCGAATTTCTCCGCTTGCCCACAAGAAAGCGCCCTGGGCCGTTATGGGCTCAGGGCGCTCAATTTTAATGGCTGGGACGGAGGGATTCGAACCCCCAACAGCCGGCACCAAAAACCGGAGTTCTACCGTTGAACTACGTCCCAATGTGTGGTGTTGCCCAAAAGCAACTCGTTTAGTTTACCTAATCTGCGAGGGCATCGCAAACGCCATCGAGCAGGCGTACGGCGAGTGTCTGCGCGTCGCTGGCCGTGAAGGTGCCGTTGTAGCGCGTCATGCCCGTGAGCTCAATGCGAATGCGTGCCGGCTTCTGCTGTGCGGCGACATTGGCAGTGCGGATGCGCTGGGCTAGGTTGTGGCACTCGGCGAGGGCAATCGTGGCGCGCGGTGCGGCGTTGGCGGGCAGCTCGTCGCTTGCGATCTCGAGCACCAGGTCAACGTCGGTTGGGACCTCGGAGTCGCAGAGCATCATGCCGCTGTTGTCGGTCGTTGCCGTGGCGATATTCCACATACGCGACGCAACACTGCGTGCGATGGGGTCCTCGCCGATAACGGCAATCTGAAAGCGCTCGAGCACGTTGGCGGCGCGAGCAAAACCGATGCGGGACTCGGCTTCGGTGACCGAGGGCTTGCCCTCCCACACATGGTGCAGGCGGTTGATGTAGGCGTAGGTGTCCTGGAAGGCCATGCCGTCGGCAAACAGGCCGACATTTTCCTGGAACTGCTGCAGGGCGGCCTCGGTATGCGGACCAAAGTAGCCGTCGTCTTCGCCACAGGCAAAGCCCAAAACGTTGAGAGCGCGCTGCAGGGCCTGCACATCGGCGCCATGGAAATTGGGCATGCGCAGATAGAGGGTGCGGTCGCCCAGCTTATACGAAGCGTCTACAAGGGCGCTCCAACAGGGGATATCGACGGCATGACCGGCAGCAAGGCCGCTGTCGAGCCTGAAGGTGCTGACGGCCTGCTCAGTGGTGGCTCCAAAGTACTTGTCGGTGACTTCGGCGGCATCAATCGTGTAGCCGAGCTGCAGGAGACGAGACTGCACGTCCTCGACGGCTGCTCCTTGCATGCCCGTTGTAATAGGTTCCATGAACGAACCCCTTTCGGCGTACCATTCGTACTATTTGAGCGTCTGTCGGATAGACAACGCAAAGGGATGCATAAACATGCACTCAACAGTGTAGCAAGTTGTGCCTAAATACGCTGCTGACAGGTTTTATAACCCCCGTTAGTTAAGGCGCTCCACAAAGAAATCTGCCATGGAGAGGAACAGCTCGCGTGCGTGCGGATCAAGCTCAACGTTCTCGATGGCCGCTTTGGCCTTAGCGGTCAGGTCCAGCGCGTAGGTGTGGGCGTAATCGATGGAGCCGGTCTCCTGGAAGATCTCCACGGCGCGTGCGAGCTGCGCGGGATCATCGGTGCCTGAGGAAAGAATCGCCTCGACCTCGTCGTGGTGGCGCTCATCAGAGAGGGCGTGTACGGCGACAAGCGTGCGCTTGCCCTCGGTGATGTCGGTGCGGAAGTCCTTGTTGGCGGCTTCCTTAGTGCCGACAAGGTTGAGCAGGTCGTCCTGAATCTGAAAGGCGAGGCCTGTGTGTAGGCCAAAGGCGCGCAGCGCTTCGATTTGCTCATCGCTGCCGCCGCCGATAATGGCTCCGGTGGCAAGCGGCGTGGCTCCGCTGTAAAACGCGGTCTTGTGCGTCGCCATGTCCAGGTAGTCATCAACCGAGATATCAAAGCGCCCGTCACGGACCCAACCCAGGTCGAGCGCTTGGCCCTCGATGGTGCGGACGATCATCTCGGTAAGCTCGTGGAGCACACGCAGCTTCACGTCGGACTCCAGCGTGGGGTCGTCGAGAACCGTCTTGGTGACCATGGTGAGCGCCAGGTCGCCACAATTGATGGCAAGGCCCGTGCCCTCGGTAAGGTGCATGCAGGGTTTGCCTCGACGAAGCTGTCCGTTGTCGGCGATGTCGTCGTGGATCAGCGCGCCCGACTGGAAATGCTCGATAGCTGCCGCGGCGCTGCGGGCGCTCTCAAAGCTACCGCCCACTGCGGTTGCGGCGAGCATGCAGATAAGCGGGCGGTGGCGCTTGCCGGCGTTGGCCGTAAAAGCCGAGAGCGGCGCGTACAGGTAGCGCTCGATATCGGCAGAGGTCGCCTGTCCGTCAAAGAACGTGGCCAGATAGTCGTTAATCTGGTCAAAGTGCTGGGCTAAAAAGCTGGTAAACGGACTGGACACGGGTTCTCGCATTCTTTCTGAGGTTGCATTGGTGCAATATGCAGACAACATATTGCCACATCAGGGCGTTTGGCGCGGCAGTTTTGGCGATTTAGGACAACGGGCGTGCGTTTGATGGAGCGCGCCTAAATCAGCCTAAAATGCTCGAGCGCCGCAACGACACCGTCGTGATCGACGGTGTCGGTCACGTAATCGGCCTTATCCTTGAGATAGTCCGGCGCATTGCCCATGGCGATACCGACATCGACGGCGTTCATCAGCGAGACGTCATTGCTGGCGTCGCCGATGCCGTATACGGTTCCGTGGTGGGGATCGAGGGCATCGAGTACAGACTGGATGCCCCCGCGCTTCGTGCATTCGCGGGGCGAGATTTCGGTTACCTCGAGTTCGAGCTCGTTAAAGCACAGCAGCGGCTCAAGTGCCTTATCTTGAGCGATGTGGTTGGCGAGTGATGCAGACATCAAGATCTTGTAGACACTGTAATGTTGCAGCTGCGTGACTGCGTCGCCCAGGGTGCGCGCGTATCCGGGAGCATCGGGCGCATCGGCACTCATGCGCACGACGCCGTTGAGGCCCTCAAAGCGGATGACCTCGCCCGATTGCTCAAGGTAGGGGGCAAGACGCTGCAGCATACTGGGCGTCATCGACAGATCGCGAATTGCGTGTCCGTTGATCTCGGCGTAACCGCCCGCAAGACAGACGATGCCGGTCCAAGGCAGCTCAAGAAGTTTGGGGTGGATGCAGCTCAGGGTGCGTCCCGTGCAGATAAAGGCCATGTTGCCGTTGGCGACAAACTCGCGGATTGCCTGCGAAACCGCCTCGTTGGGATAGGGGGAGAGGTCCCGCTCGTCTTCGGGAAGGTCTTGGGCGAGCCTGGGGTCTTGCCAGGCGAGCGTTCCGTCGATATCGAAGAAGCAAATATCGCCGCGCTTATGGGCTGCGCTGGCGGCAGGGGAGGCCGAGGTGGTGGGCACAAATTCCGGCTCGAGGCCCATGATCTGGTCAAAATGCTCTTTAACGCGGGGAACGGAGATGCCGATGACCACCTGGGCGGTCTTGCCCGTAATGATGAGGCCCTTGGCGCCCACCGCGACAAACGACGCGTTATCTGCAACGATGGAAGGGTCTGCGACCTCGACGCGCAGGCGCGTGGCGCAGTTGGTTGCGCCCACGATATTGCCAACGCCACCTAAAAGCTGAATTACCCGCTCAGCGAGGACGTGATCTTGATCGGATCGACTATCGACCTCGTCATTGGGGGATTGCTCTTTGGCAAAGTCGCTTCCCGTTAAACAATCGATTGCCGCGCGATTGGCAACATGATCCTCGCGGCCCGGTGTCTTAAGGTCATAGACCAAGATGAGTGCTCGAAAACTAACAAAAAAGATGAGGCTAAAGGCAAGGCCGATACCGAGCGCCAAAAGATAGGCACCGGCATGCGTGCGCATGAGCGGAATAAAGTTGAAGGCTGCCATCTCAATCAGGCCGCCCGAGAAGATGCCGACGATGCCAAAGAGATTCATGGTTGTGGCAAGGCAAGACGATAAGACGGCGTAGAGCAAAAAGAGCCCGGGGTGGGTGAACATAAAGAGAAACTCGAGTGGCTCGGTAACGCCGCAAACCACCGAGGCGACGATGGCGGGCAAAAGGATGACCTTAAGGCCGGCGCGGCGCTCTGGTTTTGCGGTGGAGTAGAACGCGGCTGCGATGGCGGGAAGGCCAAAGAGCTTGACCCAGCCGGTGGCGGTAAAACCGGCCCACGGCGCAAGTTCATTAAGGGGGCGCGTGCTATGGGAGAGGATGGGGAGCAAGCTGCTCCACGTGGCGTAGATGCCGTCGTTAATGACCAGGTTGTCGTAGTAGATCGGCATGTAGAGCAGGTGGTGCAGCCCCATGGGCTCGAGCGCTCGCTCCAAAAGCACAAAGATGCCCACGCCAAAGGGGCCGACGCTCGTAAGTGCATGGCGCAGCGTTTCGGTCATTGCGTATACGGAGGGCACGATGGCGGCCGAGATAGCGGCAAGGGCAAACACGGCAAAAAAGCTGATGAGGTAGACCAGCGAGGAGCCCGAGAAGGTGCCGAGCCAATCGGGAACCTTGGCATCGTAGAAGCGGTCATGGATGGCGACGACGGTTGCCGATACCGCCAGCGGGCCGATAATGCCGGTGTCGAGCGTCTTGATGCCGTCGATGACGGTGATACCGCTGGCGGAGGTCAAAGATGACGGGTACTCAAGTCCAAGGTAGTCTCCGCTCAGCTTAATGATCTCGCTCAAAAAGAAGCAGTAGGCAAAATAGGCGACGAGAGCCTCGAGACAGCAACGAGCCGGTTGTTTTTGGGCAAGACCGATGGGCAGCGCTACGGCAAAAAGGAGCGGGAGGCGTTTAAAGACCGTCCACGAGCCGCGCTGGATGATGGTCCAAAAAACGTACCAAGGGGTTCCGTATACGGCGAGATCGCCGACGATGTCCGCAGTCGTTGCGAGAGCGGAGACGCCGACCATGAGGCCTGATATAGAAAACAGCATGGCGGGCGCGAACATTGCCCCGCCAAAGCGTTGGATTTTTTGCAGCATGTTCTGCCTTCCGAATATCGAGGCGCGTTGCGCGTGGGGAAACGTTTAAACAATGGATTCATTGTAGAGGACCAGACGATTGTCGTACCGGCAGTTTTGAGCGAAACCGATTTGGGCATGACAGAAACCGTCAACGGTTAAATCCTGTCGCTTTACCGATATTCGGTTTAAACAACTTTAAGAAATGCTATCGTGCCTAGCCAGCAAGAAGATGCAGAGGTGAAACAATGCCAAAAGCGATTTACGAAGGAATCTACCGCGAGATCCGTTCGCGCATCATTAACGGGACCTATGCGTTTCAGGAGATGCTGCCAACCGAAGCCGAGCTGACCGCGGAATTTGGCTGCACGCGCAATACCGTCCGCCGCGCTTTGAGCATGCTGGCAGACGAGATGTTTGTGCAGCCCATACACGGCAAGGGCGTGCGCGTTATTTGGCTCAAGGGCGAAACCGACATGCTGGGCGCACTCGAGGAAGTCGAGTCGTTTGGCGAATTTGCAAAGCGCAACAATGCCGTCGCATCGACCGAGGTCAAGTCTTTTGAACATTTGATTTGCACTGAGCAACTCTCTCGTCGCCTGGGCTTTAAGGTGGGCGAGGAGTTGATTCGCGTGGTGCGTGTCCGAAGCCTTAACGGCAATGCACGCCAAGTAGACCATGGTTACTTTTTGGAGTCGATCGCCAAGGGCCTGACGCCCGAGATCGCCGCAAAATCAATTTATGACTATCTGGAGCACAAACGCGGCGTCAAGGTGATGGCGAGTCGCCGTACGGTGAGCGTCGAGCTTGCCAACGATGAGGACTGCAGTTATCTTGACCTTGGCAAGTACAATTGCGTCGCCGTTATGGAGAGCCAGTCGTACACCTCGGACGGCATCTTGTTCGAGGTCACGCATGCCCGCACGCATCCCGAGATCTTCCACTACCGCGTCAACTCCAAGCGATAGCCGGCTAGCTCGCAGCCTGACGAGACTCATGCCATCAAAGCGAAAACGCCCGGTCAAACCGACGATACATCGGCTTGACCGGGCGTTTTCTCTGCATTAGATAACAAATAATTGTTTATACAAAACTTGTCAAGTATCAAGTTGAAATTACCGTTCACCGAAGTTTTTCTACCGCTCTAGTAATACTTGTTCAAACAACTAGCCAAATAGCGTATTGTACAAATCAGCAAAAGGGGCAAAGTCCCCGAGCCAATCTCCGAAGGCGGCGGCAAAGGGTGCCGCCACGGTGTGAAAGGGTGGATTGTAATGAAGAACGAAATGAGCAGAAGGCAGTTCCTGGGCTTTGCTGGTTCCGCGGCTGCGGTTCTTGGTCTGGGTCTCGTGGGCTGCGGTGGCTCCGCCGGCTCCGGCTCCTCTGCTTCTGGTGGCGCTGCCGAGGTCTACTTCCTCCAATTCAAGCCCGAGGTCGACAAGGAGTGGAAGGAGATCGCCAAGGCGTACAAGAAGGAGAAGGGCGTCGAGGTCAAGATCGTGACCGCCGCCTCCAACACCTACGAGGAGAAGCTCAAGTCCGAGATGTCCAAGAGCTCCGCTCCGACCCTGTTCCAGGTCAACGGCCCCACCGGTCTTAAGAACTGGAAGGATTACTGCGCCGACCTGTCCGATACCAAGCTCCGCGGTGAGCTCATTGATGACTCCCTGGCTCTGCAGTCCGACGGCAAGGATGTGTGCATCGACTGGGTTCAGGAGAGCTTCGGCATCATCTACAACAAGCAGCTGCTCGAGAAGGCTGGCTACAAGGCCGAGGACATCAACTCCTTCGACAAGCTGAAGGCTTGTGCCGACGACATCCAGGCCCGCAAGGACGAGCTTGGTGTCGAGGGTGCCTTCACTTCCGCCGGCATGGACGACTCCTCCAGCTGGCGCTACACCACCCACCTTGCCAACATGCCGCTCTACTACGAGTTTGAGAAGGAGCACAACCAGGAGGACGACGAGATCAAGGGTGAGTTCCTCGACAACTACAAGCAGATCTTCGACCTGTACATCACCGACTCCACCTGCGATCCTTCGCAGCTTGCTTCCAAGACCGGCGACGACGCCACCAACGAGTTCGCAACCGGCAAGGCCGTCTTCTACCAGAACGGCTCTTGGGCCTACTCTGACCTCGTCAAGGCCGGCATGACCGACGATCAGATTGGCATGATGCCGATCTACATCGGTGTTGACGGCGAGGAGAACCAGGGCCTGTGCTCCGGCGGCGAGAACTACTGGTGCGTCAGTTCCCAGGCTTCCGAGGATGCCCAGAAGGCCACCGAGGACTTCATGTATTGGTGCGTCACCGCTGACACCCCGACCAGCATCATCGCCGACAAGATGGGCCTGACCGCTCCGTTCAAGAGCGCCAAGGAGACCACCAACGTCTTCTCGCAGCAGGCCGTTGCCATGGCCAAGGACGGCAAGAAGACCGTCGCTTGGGACTTCGTCTACATTCCCTCCGAGGAGTGGAAGAAGAACCTCAAGCAGGCTCTGATTGCCTACGCTGCCGATAACAGCAAGTGGGACGGCGTCAAGAACGCCTTCGTCGATGGCTGGAAGACCGAGAAGGCCGCTTCCGAGTAAGCAGTTGCTGCCCAAGCTATCTGATTAGCGACAGGGGGCGGGCAGACGTTGGTTTGCCCGCCCCCTGCATATTGAAAGGACCCTTTTATGGGCAAAGCACTCAAGCGCTGGTGGCCGCTCTTTATGCTGCCCACGTGCCTGGCGTTTATGATCGGGTTCGTGATCCCTTTTATCCAGGGCTTCTATCTCTCGTTCTGCCAGTTTATTATCATTAGTAACGCGCACTTTGTCGGTATCGAGAACTACGTGCGCGCGCTGTCCGATCCGCAGTTCTCCACGTCGTTCTTCTTTACCGTGGCGTTTGCCTTCCTGTCGACGGTGCTCATCAACGTGATCGCCCTGGCCATTGCGCAGGCGCTCACCCGCAAGGCGCTCAAAGGCACCAACATCTTCCGTACGATCTTCTTTATGCCTAACCTGATCGGCGGCATCGTGCTGGGCTACATTTGGCAGATTCTGATCAACTGCCTGCTCTCCAACGTGGGCGCCCAGCTCATCGCTCTTAACTCTGCTGCTGGCTTCTGGGGCCTTATCATCCTGACCCTGTGGCAGCAGGTCGGCTACATGATGATCATCTACATCGCTGGTCTGCAGTCCATTCCGTCCGACTACATCGAGGCCGCCAAGGTCGACGGCGCTACGGCATGGCAGACGTTTTGGAAGGTTAAGATCCCTAACCTGATGCCGACCATCACCATCTGCCTGTTCCTGTCCATCACCAACGGCTTTAAGCTGTTCGACCAGAACCTCGCCCTTACCGGCGGCGCCCCCGCGCACTCCACCGAGATGCTCGCCCTGAACATCTACAACACGTTCTATTCGCGTGCCGGTATCGCATGGCAGGGCATTGGTCAGGCCAAGGCGGTTATCTTCTGCATCCTGGTCGTGGCCATCTCCATGATCCAGCTTAAGGCCACGAGGTCCAAGGAGGTGCAGCAGTAATGAAACGCGATAAGGTTATCAACCGCGCGCTCTCGATTTTCTTTACGATCCTGTCGCTCGCGTGGATCTACCCCGTGTTCATGATTGCGCTTAATTCTTTTAAGAAAGCGACCGCAATCAGCACCACCACGGCATTCGATCTGCTCACGCCCGAGACGTTCAACGGCCTCGCAAACTACATGCACGCCCTTAACGAGCAGGGCTTTGCCTCGGCATTTATGTACTCGCTCATCATCACGGTCACGTCGGTCGTGCTGATCTTGGTGTGCTGCTCCATGTGCGCTTGGTACGTGGTTCGTGTCAACAACAAGATCTCGAACTTCTTCTATTACCTGTTCGTGTTCTCGATGGTCGTGCCGTTCCAGATGCTCATGTTCACGCTGTCCAATTTGGCGGACCGCATCGGCTTTAACACGCCGTTCAACATCTGCTTTATCTATCTGGGCTTTGGCGCGGGCCTGGCGGTCTTTATGTTCGCCGGTTTTGTAAAGAACATCCCGCTCGAGATCGAGGAGGCGGCCATGATTGATGGCTGCAACCCGGTCCAGGTGTTCTTTAAGATCGTCCTTCCCATCATGAAGCCCACCTATCTTTCGGTCGGCATCCTCGAGACCATGTGGGTCTGGAACGACTATCTGCTGCCCTACCTTACGCTCGACTCCACCAAGTACAAGACCATTCCTATCTTGATCCAGTACTTCCGCGGCGGCTACGGTCACGTCGAGCTCGGCCCCATGATGGCCTGCATCATGATGGTCGTTATCCCCATCGTTATCATGTACATCCTCTGTCAGAAGTACATCATCGACGGCGTGGTGGCAGGTGCCGTCAAGGGCTAATGCCGTAACTGTTTTGCAAGTTTTGGCGGCGCCCCTCAGCGCGGCGCCGCATATCGAAAGGTAGAGACATGGCCGAGATCGTTCTCAAACATGTTCAGAAGGTGTATCCCAACAACGAGTCAAAAAAGAAAGGCTTCTTTGGCAAAAAGAAGAAGACCGAGGAGAAGAAGCACAACCTCAAGGTTACCGAGGACGGTGTGCTCGCTGTAGAGGACTTCAACCTCACCGTTCACGACCAGGAGTTCGTCGTCCTCGTTGGCCCCTCTGGCTGCGGTAAGTCCACGACGATGCGCATGGTCGCCGGCCTGGAGGACATTACCTCGGGCGATGTGCTCATCGACGGCAAGCGTGTCAACGACGTGGCGCCCAAGGACCGCGACATCGCCATGGTGTTCCAGAGCTACGCTCTGTACCCCAATATGACGGTGTACGAGAACATGGCATTTACGCTCGAGCTCAAGAAGGTTCCCAAGGACGAGATCGACCGCAAGGTTCGCTCTGCTGCCGAGATTCTGGGCATTACCGAGTACCTCGACCGTAAGCCCAAGGCGCTCTCCGGCGGCCAGCGCCAGCGTGTCGCTATCGGCCGCGCCATCGTGCGTGACCCCAAGGTCTTCCTGATGGACGAGCCGCTGTCCAACCTGGACGCCAAGCTTCGTAACCAGATGCGTGCCGAGCTCATTAAGCTGCGCCACGAGATCAAGGGCACGTTCATTTATGTTACTCACGACCAGACCGAGGCCATGACCCTTGGCGACCGTATCGTGGTCATGAAGGACGGCGTCGTCCAGCAGATCGCCACGCCGCAGGAGGTCTTCAACCATCCCGCGAACATCTTCGTCGCCGGCTTCATCGGCGTGCCGCAGATGAACTTCTTCGATGCCCAGCTGGTGCGCTCGGGCAACGGCTTTACCGTCAAGACCGAGGATATGAACGTGGCGCTCGCCCCCGAGACTTGCGCTCAGCTTGCCCTCAACTGGGACGGCGGCGACGTGAAGGAGATTACGGCCGGCGTGCGTCCCGAGCAGATCCTGCTTGCCGACAAGGGCGAGGAGGGCGCGCTCCAGGGTACCGTCGAGGTGACCGAGCTCATGGGCTCGACCGAGCATGTCCACGTGACCGCTCCCGACGGCCAGTTTGTCCTGATTATCCCCGTCGTCGACCTCGAGGCCAAGGGCGCGCTCAAGGCTGGCGACACCATCTGGTTCAAGTTCGAGAAGAACGCGACCCACCTCTTCGATAAGGTCTCTGGCAAGAACCTTATCTAGGCCCGGTGCATCCAGGCCCTCCCTTTGGGCGGCTGCGGTATTGCCATCCTTTTGCCGCGGTCACATATAAGGCTCCCCTCCCGTCCACTGGGCGAGAGGGGAGCCTTTCTTTGTGTTGGGACCGTTCATCTGTCAGTTTGTCTTGATCTGTAACAGGAGGAGGGCCAAATTGGGTCTACCTGTTACAGATCGAGATGAATTTAACGGAGGAATCTGTTTGTCTTGATCTATAACAGGTAGACCCAATTATGTCGGCTAGATGTTACAGGTCGAGATTTTTGGTCGAGGCAGGCCACGGGCAACACAGGGACACAAAAAACGGAGCCGCGTTGCCACGGCTCCGTTTCTCAAGAGGATGGGTAAGGGAAGCGAATTAGCCCAGGTGCCAAATCTCGTCGTTGTACTGGGAGATCGTGCGGTCGGACGAGAAGGTGCCGGCGTTGGCGATGTTGATCAGCGCCTTGCGCAACCAAGCACCCTGGTCCTCGTAGTCAGCTAGCACGCGCTCCTTGGTCTGGATGTACTCCTCAATGTCGAGCAGGGCCATAAACCAGTCCTTGCCCTTAATGTCGTCGT
>CAUCCR010000049.1:0-11066 GCA_958441355.1 uncultured Collinsella sp.
AAGGGAACGTCCGGCGAGAACCGGGCGGTATGTTGCGAGAAAAGCGGCATGGCCAACCCTCGTGCGTTTAAAGTTCGTTTGCGAGCGGCGGGCGCGGGCGCGGCCCGTTCCGGCGTTCGCGGTGGCATAGATGCTGCTAGTGTAGCACGCTCGGGCGCATGGTGAAGGTAGCGGGGCGAGGTGGCCTGCCTGACTTGGTCTTAGCGCTTCTTCTTGTTCTTCTTCTGCTTACGCTGCTTGGGAGCGTCCTTTTTGGGCTGGTCGCCCTGCTTGGCCTTGGCAGCGGCCTTTTCGGCCTTCATCTTCTTGCGTTTGGTCTCGATGCGGAGCTTTTTGTTGATGCGCGCCTTAAGGAAGGGACCAAACTGCTCGGCATCGCCGCGGACAAAGGTGTCCTTAGGGATTGTCACGCCCTGGTCGGCGAACATGGCCACGAAGATGCGCTCGCCGTCGAGTACGTGGTCGAGCTTCTCAAACGGGAAGAACTGCGACTTGCCGCTCTTGCCCCAGACCATCAGGCCGTCCTCGTTGGCGGCGACGCGGCGGTAGCGGCCGCCCATGGACTCGTCTGCCTCGACGGCTTCGATAAAGTCGCGCGCGAGCGTATGGTGCAGATTTTTGCTCCACCAGGCCAAAAAGGCACCGAATACGATCAGGACGACGCCGAACTTGATCCAGTTGCCGCCGGCCACCAGCATGCCGATGCCGATGAGCGCGGCAATCGCAGCGGCGACGTACAGGGAGCCACGGCGCCTGGGCGAGGCGACCAGGCGGGCGAAATCGGTGACGAGGTCGTTTTCGTACTGATACTCGTTGAGGTACAGGATGCCGTCATCGGCTGCTGCCTGCGTCTCGAGCGCGACCTCGACCTGGTCGGCTGCTTCGGAGGGAACGAGGTTGCTCTCTGCGTCTGCCATGCTCTTTGGACTCCTATCGCGGCGGGCTCGCCGTACGGGTTATTATGAATGCAGTATGCCGTGCGACCGCATGGCCGCCGCGGCAACAAGACTCAGTATACCCGGGGGAGCACCCATGGAATCGTTGTACCGAAAGTATCGCCCGCTCACCTTCGACTCCGTGGTGGGCCAGCAGCATATCGTCTCGACGCTCGAGCACGCCATCACCGAGGGGCGCCTGTCCCACGCCTACCTGTTCTGCGGGCCGCGCGGCACGGGCAAGACCACTATGGCGCGCATTTTGGCCAAGGCGCTGCTGTGTCGCAATGCCGAGGCGGCGCGCGCCGAGGGTGCGAGCGGCTGCATGCCCGACGGCACCTGTGAGGAATGCGAGCTCATCGCCGAGGGCAACCACCCAGACGTCTACGAGCTCGATGCCGCAAGCCGTACCGGCGTAGACAACGTGCGCGAGGAGATCATCAACTCCGTCAACTTTGCCCCGGTGCGCGGCAAGTACAAGATCTATATCATCGACGAGGTCCACATGCTCACGACGGCGGCGTTTAACGCGCTGCTCAAGACGCTCGAGGAGCCGCCGGCGCACGTGATCTTTGTGCTGTGCACCACCGACCCGCAAAAGATTCTGGAGACAATCCTCTCGCGCTGCCAGCGCTTCGATTTCCATCGCATCGGTAACGAGGATATCGAGCGCCGCCTGGCATACGTGTGCGAGCAGGAGGGTTTCGACTACGACGACGAGGCGCTTGCCATCGTGGCGCGCCATGCCAAGGGCGGCATGCGCGACGCACTCTCTACGCTGGAGCAGCTGAGCGTCTTCGGCAACGGCACCGTGCATGCGGACGATGCCCGCTCGCTTTTGGGCGAAGTTTCGGACCAGATTCTGGGCGAGTTTGCGCGCGCCATTGCTGATCGCGATGTCGCCGAGCTCTATGGGCTGATTCGCGCGCAGGTCGAGGAAGGTAACGATCTGCTGGAACTGACGCGCGACCTGGTGGCGCACGTACGCGACGTGTATGTTGCTTGCGTTGCCGGTGCCCGTGCCGAGTTGTTTGAGGGCGGTGCCGAGCAGGCCGAGGCGCTTGCAGCCGAGGCCGCTGCCTTTGGCGAGCATCCTGCCGATCGTTTGGCTCGCGTGCTGACGGTGCTCGACGATGCCGCCTTGGAGATGAGGGGTGCGAGCGACGTGCGCCTGGTGCTCGAGATCGCCTGCACCCGCCTGGCGCGTCCCGAGGCCGATTTAACGATTGAGGCTTTGGCTGAGCGCGTGGCTCGCTTGGAGGCCATGGTTGCCAACGCCGCCGTTCCGGCGAGCGTGGCTGCTGCTCAAGCGAGTGCGCCTGCTGCATCCGCACCCGCTGTCCAGCAGCCGACGCTGATCTCGGGTGCCCGAGCTGCTGCTCCTGCGGCGACCGCCGTCCCCACTGCTACGTCTGCGCATCAGGGTGGCATGCCTTGGGACCGCGGCGCTGCTGTTCCGGCTGCCCAGCCTGCGCCCAAGTCCGCGGCTCCGGCTCCCGCGCCTGCTGCATCGACCGCGCCGGTGTCCAAGCCCAACAATGCCGCCCAGGTTGCCGCCGCCGGTGCTGCCGAGACCCCCGCGGTCGAGGACGCCGGCGAGCTCCAGCGCAAATGGGCCGAGGTCGTCGAGCGCGTCAAGGCTCGTCAGGCTTCCTATGCAGGCCTTTTGCTCAACGCCCGCGCCACGGCCGACGACGGCTCCAAGCTCACCGTCTCGTTCCCTGCGGGCTCGACCTTTGCCATCAAGATGCTCGGTCGCGCCGACACGCAATCGGTGGTCCTGCCGACGGTCTGCGCGGTCTTCGGTCGTCGCACCGTCGACTACGTCCTGGATGGAGGTGGCACGCCGGCTCCTCAACATGAGGAGCATTCTCCATCTGCACGGGCTGCGGTATCTGCGGACCCGCAGCCCGTGTCCTCGGCGGCCCCTGTATCCTCGAGCGCCAGCGCGTCGCAGCGGCAAGCGACGCCGGTGATGGCACCGACCCCGTCGGCGCCTAAGCCCGCTGCGCCCAAACCGGCTGCTCCGGTCCCCGCACCCAAGCCCGCTGCCGCGCCTGCGCCCAAGTCATCCGACCTGGCTAAGGCCCCCTGGCTGCGCTCCGACAACCCTGCCGGCGCTCCTGCCACGGGCAAGCTCCCGACCGAGCCCGCGCCCCGTGCGCCCGAGCGCTCTGCCGCTCCCAAGGCTCAGCCTGCCGCGCCGTCTGCGCCGTGGGAATCCGAGCAGGTGCCCTACGACGATGCCATGGTCGGCGGTTTTGCTGCCGATGCCGGCGGGGACGATCTGCCCCCGTTCGACGTGCCGGGTGCGGCGTCCGCGCCCAAGCCCGCTGCAACTGCCCCCAAAGAGGAGGACGCTCCTGTAGCTCCCTGGGAGTCCAACCCCGGCGCCGGCAGCCCCTTCGGTCACCAGGGTGCAGCCCCGAGCATCCCGCAGACCGAGGACGAGGCCAAAGCCCTCATCCGCAGCGTCTTCGGCCAGGCCACGATCTTCAAACCGGTGGAGTAGCTGCGCAGGCGGGTATACTGCTCACGAAGAGGGTTCTTTGTCCGGGCGCATCTGTATTTCGGACATGTGTAGTGTGGTGCCGCGTATATCGCATTCGAGTAGACAGGTGCGTGACGGTCGGCCTAGGATGTTGAGGTCGATACGATACGTCGCGTGGCTGTCCGTGTGCTCGACTTGCTCGGCGTTGACGGTTGCTCCGATTGTCAAAAAAGAGCCCGGTTCGGCATCGACAATCTTGAAGTCCTTTATCTTGACCTTGAACTCTTGGTAGAGGGACGGGCTGTCGTAGTAAACAGTTCGGGTTCCATCGGTGCACTCATCGGTCGCTTCCCATTTAACGACGGGCTGGTTCGAGCTGGCTACCAGCAGTTCTGCTCCAAAGGCTATAGCATGGGTGATGACAACCAGCAATGCCCAACCGACAAAGAGATAGAGAACCACATATGCAACGGGGTGTTTTGAGCGGATGTTCTGGAGCATGTCGGGGACATTCATGGGGCACCTCCAAATTGCTATCTATGGCAATCAGATTATACCCCGCCGTCATGAGCGCCGCCTCGAGTAGTGGCTCGGCATTTGGCCATTTAGTGGTACGCATTAAATGTCGGATTCCGGCTCTACAAGATTTAGCTTTCAATATTATGCAGATGCGAATTATTCGACCTTGCATAATCTTTAGGCGCGACTTGCACTCCAGGACATGTATATCGACTGAGGTAGCGCGACCGCCCCGCTCGCTGGCCTCTCGCCGTGGTACGATTTTTGAGTTTGAAAGTCCCGCCGCGCCCCGGCTGCCCTTGCAGCTTGTCGCGCGGCCGCACGTAAAGGAGCCATCATGGCCGGTATGAACATGCAGCAGATGATGAAGCAGGCTCGCAAGATGCAGGAGCAGCTTGCCGCCGCGCAGGAGAACCTCAAGTCCCAGACCGTCGACGCCTCTGCCGGCGGCGGTATGGTCAAGGTGACCGTTAACGGCGAGATGGAGCTCGTCAACCTCACCATCGATCCCGATGCCCTCGATCCCGAGGACGTCGATATGCTGCAGGACATGATCATGGCTGCCGTCAACGAGGCCGTCCGCGGCGTCAACGAGCTCGCCAACAAGCAGATGGGCGCCATCACCGGCGGCCTCAACATCCCGGGCATGCCGTTCTAAGACACGCATATATATGAGTGCGAATCACAGTCTGCAAAAACTGCTCGATGAGCTGGGTCGTCTGCCGGGCATTGGTCCCAAGTCGGCCCAGCGCATCGCCTATTACCTGCTCGAGGCCGATGCCGAGGAGGCCCGCCGCCTGGCCGAGGCCATCCTGGAGGTCAAGCAGGAGGTCCACTTTTGCAGCCGTTGCTTTAACTACGCCACGGCCGACGAGTGCTCCATCTGCCAGGATCCGATGCGCGATACCACTCGCATTTGCGTGGTGGGCGAGCCACGCGACGTTCAGGCAATCGAGCGCACGGGCAGCTACCATGGCCTGTACCATGTGCTGGGCGGCGTGATCAGCCCCATGGACAAGATCGGTCCCGAGCAGCTGCATATCCGCGAGCTGCTGGCGCGCCTGGGCCACGAGGACATCCACGAGGTCATTATCGCCACCAACCCCAACATCGAGGGCGAGACTACGGCGAGCTACCTTGCTCGCACCATCAAGCCATTGGGCGTTGAGGTATCGCGTCTTGCGAGCGGCCTTCCCGTGGGCGGCGACTTGGAGTATGCCGACGAGCTTACGCTTGGCCGCGCTATCGAGGCCCGCCGCGCGATCTAGGCGGCGTCAGCCCCACGGCATGTCCCGTCGGCCTGCCGCACGGGGCACTCATAATTGGGCGCGCGTTCATACATTTGTTGTGCAACAAACCTGCTTTTCATCCGCTTATCGCGTGGATGGGTCCGCCTGCGCCTCGTATTTGCCCATTCGTTGCGCAACCTTTTGGGTTCGCTGATACACTCAAATGTGAATATGAAAGAATGCGCCGCTTTTAAGCGGCGTGTTTTTGTTGGAGGAGAACGCATGCGGCCCGGGGGCACTCAGACAAAGCATGGCGCCGCGGTGCGCATGCGACGCCGGCTGGGCCTGGCGCCTCGGGCGTATGTGCTGCTGTCTTGCTCGCTCGTGCTGGTCATAGCCGGTGTTTCGGCTTATGGCATGACGGTGCCGTCCATGGTGCAGGCGCATGCTGCGCGTGAGCTGCATATTGGGCGCAAGGCCAAAAGCGACTTGGGAACGACAACTGGATATGCGTGGGCGAGCGTGGTCGGGCGCACCGTGTTTGGCGTCGATCCCGCGGACGAGGGCGAGCAGGCGTCCAACGAGATCACGCTGGCAAACGGCAAGACCATCGTGCTCACCAACACCAAGATCATCACGAAGCTTTCCAATAACAGCGTGGCTTCTGTCGTTAACAAGGTGGAGCAGCAGAAGGAGCAGGATACGCAGCAGACGGGCAAGCCCGGCGGCTCGGACGGGTCCGGTTCTGGCAGCGGTTCGGCGGGCTCGGACGGCGGTTCCGGTTCGGGCTCCGCCTCTGGCGGTGGATCTTCGAGTGGTGGCTCGACGGACGGCGGTACCGGCGGGGACGCGGGCTCGGGTGGCCTCTCGGCTGCCGAGGAGGAGAGTATTCACAGTTGGCTCGTGACCAAATACAACATGCTCGATGGCTATGTCGCCCGCGCCAACAGCGTGGTTTCGACCTATAACGCTACGGGCGATACCGGACCGTGCGACACCCTGGCCAACGATATGTTTGTTATCCGTGCCGAGTTCGGTCGGCAAAGGTTCTCGACCAAATCTAAGTGGTATCGGCAGTATGCCAATCTGTGGGGCTGCTATACCAACCTGTGTCAATGGGTTGGGCACTACGGCGACGACGACGTCGCGCTCAACAACTTCAACACCAATGTGGCGGCGATCGCCCTATGACGAACGACCTCGCTTCTACGGCAGCCCAGCCGCTCAACCGTGATCCCATGGTGGGCCTGCGCCTGGCGCGCGTCGACGGGTTTGAGCCGGCTGTCGCCCTGGGCACGGACGAGCTTCCCGCCTACCTGCGCCGTTTTACGATGCTGTTTGCCGATGACGCCACCATGCGCCGCGGCGGTATCGGCCGTGTGACGCGTGCCGTCAACGCGCAGGGCGAGGCCGTGGCGCTCAAGCAGCTCATCTTGCCAACGCGCGACGAATTTGATGACGATGTCGCCCACGAGGCGCTGGTCACCAAGTTCAAGGCGGCGTTTCGCGAGGAATATGAATGCCATCGTGCCCTTTCGGGCCTTAAGGGCTTTCCCCGCTTATACGGGTGGGGCGAGGTCGACGGCGTGCCCGCGATTGTCATGGAGTGGGTCGAGGGCGAGACGCTCGCTCGCCTGCGCCCGCGCCTTGCCGTGGACGATGCCGGGCGTCTGTCGCCGCTCGTGGCGGCGCGCCTGGGTCGCGACCTGTTCGATTTGCTCTGCCGTATGAGCCTGGTGGGCGAGGGCTTTGTCCATCGCGATATCTCGCCCGCTAATATTATGGTGCGCACGGCGCGTCTACCGCTCGACCGACAGCTTGCCGAGGGCACCTTTGACCTGTGCCTGATCGACTTTGGCTCGTCGCTGGCGCTTGAGCCTGCGTCGGCCGTGGCCGGTACCGGCGGCAAGGCGTCGTTTACGGAGCGTTATGCCACGCTGCGTCGCGCGACGGTTGCCTATGCCCCGCCCGAGATGCTCACCGACGATATTCCCGACCTGCGCGCTTTGCGTATGTCGCCGGCGATTGACGTCTACGCCGCGGCAAGCACGGTTTACGAGCTCATTGCCGGCGTCGCGCCATACGAAGCCGCGCCGGGCACTTCGGGCACCTCGGGTTCGCGCAAAAAGACGCGCGACATCGCGAGCCCCTACCGTCTCAAGATGGACACGCGGCCCGACTATCCCATTGGTGCCCATGCGCCCGGTTGTGATTTGACTCAGCTGCTTCGTCGTGAGCCCGATGTGGCGCTCGCCGCGGCCGAGCAGGCCCAGCAGCTAGGGCTTGAGCCGGATTCCGAAGAGCTACGCGATGCGCTGGCGTTTGTCGATGCCCAGCTGTTCGACGTGGTGATGGCCTGTCTGTCCAGCCATCAAAAAGATCGTCCCGAGCCGGCGGCGGTCGAGGCGGCGCTCTCGGCGTTTTGTGACCACTATGCACAAAATGTCGGTCGTTCGCTCCGCGGCGAGCCGCTCACGCCGTGCCCCATGGATGCGTCTGGCCGTGCGGTTCGTCGCGCGCTGATGGTCGGCGCGACGGTCGTCTGTGGCGTGGTTTGGGCTGTGGTCGTGGTTTCGGCCGCGCTGCTGGCGTCGGGCGCTCGCGTGACGGCGACTTTGGGATCGCTCGTGTGGTCTGGGTCGCTACCGGGTATTATTGCCGCACTGGCGTTGGCGCTGCCAGGCATAGCCGGCGTTGCCGCGGGGGCACTTGCGCATGATCGGCGCTCGGGGTTCCTGCAGGGCGTGCTTGCGCTTTCTGCCTGCGAGGTTCCGGTGCTGGTTGTGGCTGCATGTAGCGTATTTTTCCAACGCGCCGTGATGGGCGGCCTTGTTGCCGCTCTGGTTGCAACCTATACGCTTACGTGGTTTTTGCTTGCGATGGGCTTTGCCTTTGAACTTCCCGTTTCGGCACCGCGACGCACAAAAGCCCAGATGGCGACTCCGCTTGCCGGTGGAGCCGCAGCTGCCCGTACTTTTGGCGGACCTGTCGAAGTATCGTCCGATTCTATTTCTACGACCAAGGAGGCCTAGGTCATGGCATCTCAAGTTGAGCTCACCCCATGCGGGGCCATGTTTGACATCTTTAAGCGTGTGGCGCATCTGAGCCATATCGAGCTGTGCGGCTTGGTGCTTTCGTCCCGTCCGCTCGCCGACGGCCGCAGCCCGCAGAGCCGAGCCGCCGATCGCTCTTGGGTTTCCCGCTTTATCGTTCGCGCGCCGGTCGGCACGCTTCAGCAGCGCTACTTTGCCGAATACGGCACCTCGGCTGCGCGTATTATGTCACAACTGGCCCTGCGCCAGCGCAATCCCATGGACTCCACGGCTGTGATTAATATGGTGTGCGGTCCTGCAGGTGAACCGATGGTACGCGCGCTCGAAGAGTGCCACCAGGACACGAATCTCTATCGCAACGCGCTCGATCGCCTGTCCCAGGCGGCGGAACTCATGCCCGCCGAGCGCGCCGAGGCCGTGCTGGTGCTGTTCGTCGCCGTCGGTTGTTCGGCGGATGTGCGGTCCTCGGTGAACTATGCCATCGACTACGCGCACGCGACCTGTGGCGGAGGCACATCCACGCCGCGTTCGCTTGGCATGTCGATGACCGCGGGCGAACGCGAACCCGCCCCGGCGCACCCCTTGGGCTTGCTGCGCGTACAAAACAGTTTTGTCGTGAGCGCCCCGCGCTGGATTCAGCCGAGCGAGCAGGGTGTTGAGATTGGCGCGCTGGCCACTGGTGAGGGCGATATTACCGACGTCGGCGACGATGTCTCGGCCCGCCATGCCCATATCTGGTGCGATGCTCAAAATATCTGGCACGTCGAGGACTTGTCGTCCACCAACGGAACCGTGGTGGTAAACGGGGCCACGCGCGTCTGCATTCAGGTCGAGCCCGGTCGTTCCGCCCAACTCAATCCCGGCGACGAACTCAAGCTCGGCGAATCCACTACCTACGCCATTCTCTTCGGTGCCCTCTAGCCAGTCCTGCCAAATGATCCCTCCGTCCCCAAGGGATCATTTTGCTCCCGGCAGTCACCCAAGGTAAACCTTTACCGCCCGCCTATATTTGCCGAAATTACACTTGACGGCGGGGTACAATAAATCCGCATGCGGATTTCCGTTGCGGGCGCTTCCCATCGCCGGGGCGTGCCCGGGAGCATCCGGCATGCGGCCTTTGCGGCGCTCGGTCATGTGCAAGACGGGTAGCTGGGCTTGTGGAGCGCGTGCAGCCCTCCTCGCCTCGGCATGCCTTCTCTCCACGCCATGTACCTGCTGCTGAGCCTGCCTGCCAGATGATTGGAAGCAACAGCGAAAATCCCATCACGCCAACATCCCGGCGATCGCCGGGGCCTGTATACCTATATGAGAGGAGAGGGGTATATGGCGCGTAAGTTTAAGTCTATGGACGGCAACGAGGCGGCCGCATATGTTTCGTATGCGTACACCGAGGTAGCGGGAATCTATCCCATTACGCCGTCCAGCCCGATGGCCGACCATGTCGACCAGTGGGCGGCCCAGGGTCGCAAGAATATCTTCGGCACCCCGGTCAAGGTCGTCGAGATGGAGTCCGAGGCAGGTGCAGCCGGTACCGTTCACGGTTCGCTGGGCGCCGGTGCTCTGACCACCACCTACACGGCTTCTCAGGGTCTGCTCCTGATGATCCCGAACATGTACAAGATCGCGGGCGAGCAGCTCCCGGGCGTCTTCCACGTCTCCGCGCGTTGCGTCGCTTCCCACGCCCTGAACATTTTTGGCGATCACTCCGACGTCATGGCCTGCCGTCAGACCGGCTTCGCCATGCTCGCCGAGGGCAACGTCCAGGAGGTCATGGACCTCTCGCCGGTGGCTCACCTTGCCGCCATCGAGGGTAAGACCCCGTTCCTTAACTTCTTCGACGGCTTCCGCACCAGCCACGAGATCCAGAAGGTCGCCATGTGGGACTACAAGGATCTGGCCGAGATGTGCGACATGGACGCCGTCCAGGCTTTCCGCGATCACGCGCTCAACCCTGAGCACCCGCACACCCGCGGCAGCCACGAGAACGGCGACATCTTCTTCCAGAACCGTGAGGCCTGCAACAAGGTCTACGACGAGCTTCCCGCCGTCGTCGAGGGCTACATGAAGAAGATCAACGAGAAGCTCGGCACCGATTACGGCCTGTTCAACTACTACGGCGCCCCCGATGCCGATCGCGTCGTCGTGTGCATGGGCTCCTTCTGCGACGTGCTCGAGGAAGTCATCGACTACCTCAACGCTCACGGCGAGAAGGTCGGCCTGGTCAAGGTTCGCCTGTTCCGTCCGTTCTCCATCAAGCACTTTGTCGACGTTCTCCCCGAGACCGTCAAGAAGATTGCCGTCATGGACCGCACCAAGGAGCCGGGTTCCATCGGCGAGCCGCTCTACCAGGACGTCGTCTCCGCTCTCTACGAGGCCGGCAAGACGGGCATCAAGGTCGTCGGCGGCCGTTATGGCCTGGGCAGCAAGGACACGCCTCCCGCGTCCGCGTTTGCTGTCTTCGAGGAGCTTAAGAAGGACGAGCCCAAGCGCGAGTTCACCATCGGCATTGTCGATGACGTGACCAACCTGAGCCTGCCCGAGGCCGAGGATGCGCCCAACACCGCAGCCCCCGGCACCATCGAGTGCAAGTTCTGGGGTCTGGGTGGCGACGGTACCGTCGGCGCCAACAAGAACTCGATCAAGATCATCGGCGACCACACCGACAAGTACGTCCAGGCCTACTTCCAGTACGACTCCAAGAAGACCGGCGGTGTCACCGTCTCGCACCTGCGCTTTGGTGATTCCCCGATCCGTTCGCCGTACTACGTGACCAAGGCCGATTTTGTCGCCTGCCATAACCCCAGCTACATCGTTAAGGGCTTCAAGATGGTCCGCGACG
>CAUCCR010000050.1:0-10835 GCA_958441355.1 uncultured Collinsella sp.
ACTGCGGGAGCGAGCCATCAGCTCAATGTGTTCGGCTGAGATCGGAAATCAACCAAAGAGTTTTTCGGATCCATTTCGAGCATTTCCCACCGGTTTCATAGGAGTAAACTTGCCCCACCCCGATGTTCGAAAGGACAACCATGAAAGAACTCTCCAATCGCACGGCAACGTTTACCGATTCGGTCATCCGCCGCATGACGCGCATCTCCAATAAGTACGACGCCGTCAACCTCTCGCAGGGCTTCCCCGACTTTGATCCCCCGGCGCAGCTGCTCAATAGCCTGAGCACCATCGCCAGCGACCCCAAGCCGCTCTACCATCAGTACTCCATCACTTGGGGCTCCCAGGCCATGCGCGAGGCGCTTGCCGCCAAGCAGGAGCACTTTATGGGCATGCCGATCAACCCCAATGAGAACATCGTGATCACCTGCGGCTCCACCGAGGCAATGATGGCCGCCATGATGACGGTCACAAACCCCGGAGACAAGGTCGTCATCTTCTCGCCGTTCTACGAGAACTACGGCGCTGACACCATTCTCTCGGGTGCCGAGCCCATCTATGTACCGCTCAACCCGCCCACATTCGACTTTGACCGCGAGGCGCTCGAGGCTGCCTTCCGCGACAACGACCCCAAGGCCATCGTCCTGTGCAACCCTTCCAACCCCTGCGGCAAGGTCTTTACGCGCGAAGAGCTCACCTTTATCGCCGACCTGTGCAAAAAGTACGACGCGTACTGCATCACCGACGAAGTCTACGAGCACATCGTCTACGCGCCCCATGAGCACGTCTACATGGCCACGCTGCCCGGCATGTTCGAGCGAACCATCAGCTGCAGCTCGCTGTCTAAGACGTACTCCATCACCGGCTGGCGCCTGGGCTACACCATCGCCCCGGCCCAGATCACCGAGCGCATCAAGAAGGTCCACGACTTTCTCACCGTGGGTGCCGCCGCTCCCCTGCAGGAAGCCGTTGTCACCGCCCTCAACTTCGACGACAGCTATTACGATGAGGTCCTCGACCTCTACACCGCCAAACGCGACCTGTTCTGCCAGGGGCTCGATAGCATCGGTCTTGAGCATAACGTGCCGCAGGGCGCCTACTACGTCATGATGGACATCTCTGAGTTTGGCTATGACAGCGACCTCGAATTCTGCGAGGACCTCGCATCCAAGGTGGGCGTGGGCGCCGTGCCCGGCTCGAGCTTCTTCCGCGAGCCCGTCAACCATCTGATTCGTTTCCACTTTGCCAAGCGGGACGAGACGCTTAACGCGGCACTGGAGAACCTCAAGTCGCTACGTGATAAAATCAAGCCGCGCGGGTAAGGACGGCCCGGCAACTAAAGCAACCAAAGAAGCCCCGCACCGCCCGCCACGTTGCGAGGCTTCTTTTTATAGCGCTTTCTTAAATGGTTTAGAGCCCTATACTTTAGTCACGGAGCAACTCGTCCCAGAGAGAGGAATACTATGGCAGAACAGCAGCTTATCGGAGCGCTCGAGGCCGGCGGCACCAAGATGGTCTGCGCCACGGGCTATGCAGACGGTACGGTCCTGGAGCGTGAGCAGATCGCGACCACGACCCCGCAGGAGACTGTCGAGGCCGTCAACGCATGGTTTGCCGACAAGGGCATCGCCGCGCTGGGCATCGGCGCCTTTGGCCCCACCGCAGTCAACCCTGCCTCGCCCCAATACGGCAAGATCCTGGAGACGCCCAAGACGGCATGGCGCTACTTTGATCTGCTGGGCACTATCCAAAACGAGCTCAATATCCCCTGCGGCTACGATACCGACGTCAACGTCGCCTGCCTGGGCGAGGTCACCTTTGGTTGTGCCCAGGGCCTCACTGACGTTGTGTATCTGACCATCGGCACCGGCGTGGGCGCCGGCGTGCTCTCGGGCGGCCAGCTTGTGCACGGCATGATGCATCCCGAGGCCGGCCACATCCTGGTCACGCGCGACCCGCGCGACACCATCGGCGAGCATAGCGCTTGCCCCTTCCATGACAACTGCCTCGAGGGCCTCATCGCCGGCCCCGGCGTTAAAAAGCGCTGGGATGGCAAGAGCGCCGGAGACATGGCCGATGACCCAGAGGCCATGGACCTGCTCGCAGGCTATCTAGCACAGGCGCTCATGACCTACACGCTGTGCTACGCGCCGCAAAAGATCATCATCGGCGGCGGTGTGGCCGACCACACCCCCATCGTGCCGCTCGCACGCAAAAAGTGTGCCGAGATGCTCAACGGCTATATCGTCACGCCCGAGGTCAACGACATCGATAACTACATCGTCAACAACAGCCTCGAGGGCAAGCAGGGCATTATGGGCTGCCTGGCCCTGGGCGCACAGGCGCTTCAGTAGCAGACGCACCCACAGGGCGTGGCGCGCCCGGCAAATCCGACCTGCGGAACGACGCCACCACGCCTCATATAAGCCCTCTAATAAAAAAGGCCGCCTAGGACCAAACATACGTCCTAGGCGGCCTTTTTGGCACATATGAGCGATCGTAGTAGATATCGGAGCACAACGCCCGTTGCCGCTCCACAGCAGTCGATCATCACATCGGTGATCATGCCGGCGCGTCCCGGCACAAAGAGCTGAATCGTCTCGTCGATCGAGGGAATCAGCAGCAGGAACACCGCCGTGGGCAGCAGCACGTCAAAGGTGCGCCGGCCCTCAAAATCAAAGGCGTGCGTTGCCAAGATGCCGAGCACCATATACTCGGTAAAATGCGCGCACTTGCGAACAACAAAGTTGGTCACCCATTCATATGGAAGTCCCACGCCGTGCAGGAAACCGCGGATAGCTTCCATGACCGTTAGGCTCAGCGAGCCCGACCCCGAGCCGGGAACCAGCGAATTGCCCCAGATCAAGAGCACCATCAGGCAGGTTACAACCGCCCATTTTCGATTGATCTTAACCATGCAGAAGTTATGCCTCCGCGCGGAGCGGCGCGAAGCTGGCGGTACCGCCCTCGATAACGCTCAGGTAGGCACGGCCCGTACGCTTGGCGGTAGAGGACTGCAGGCGCTCGATCTCTTCCTCGAGGATCTGATTGACGCGCTCGTGACGACGGTTTTCCATAATGCCGGCGGCAATAGCCTCGGCCCGCTCGATGCTCTCGCGCGAGATACGGGCAGTATCCTCGGGGAACGCAGCGCTGTGACGGCCGACATAGGCGGGGGCAGCAGGCTGAGAGGCAGCGACGGGAGCGGGGGCTGCAACAGGAGCGGGCTCGTCAATCTCATCCAGAATCGCGGTGGCGGCGGCCCACATGTCCTCGTGGCCCGAGTAATCGGCCATAGGGACATCCACCTCGAGTGAGGCATCCGGAAGGTCGCCGGTGTCGATGCGATCTTGGGCATCAATCGATGCGGTGATGGCTGCAGGCTCATCGAGGTCATCGAAATCGATATCCGCGGCACCGGAGATGATAGGCATGCTGGCGAGGTTTACATTGTACGGCGCAGCCTCAGCCGCCTGCTGCTGGGCAGGAGCGCCCCACAGCGAGCTTTCGGCGGCACGGCGGGCGGCAACGGCCTCCTCGTCCGCGGCCATGGCTTCATCAACGTACGAATTGTCGGCAGAAGCGTTCGCGTCCGCCGAGGTAGCGCTGTAGGCGTTATTGGCTGCCGCGTTGGCGACGAGTGCCACGAAAGCCGCCGTGCTGCCCGCAGGGGCGGCCTGGGAGCCAGACACGGCGCGTGCCGCGGCGGCGATGTCGTCGCGATTGAAGGAGCCGGTCTGCCCGCCGTTGGTGAGCTCGTCGATGGCGACTTGATAGACGTCGCGCGAGTGTGCAGGGTCGCAGCTCACCGGCGAATCGTCGTCAAGCATACTGTCGATCATGGACCAAGCCTCGTCCTCGTCCATAGCATCTGCGGCTCGAGCGATGGTAGGGACACCATCATCGGCATGACGGCGCTGGAACGCACCAGTCAGGCCGGAAAGGAATGCCGAGGTAGACTGCTCCGCCTGAGCCTGAGAATCAGAAGCCGCAGCGTAAGGAGTCGCATCCTGCTGCTGAGCTGAAATCGAGGCGGTCTTGAACTCGCTTTGATGCTGATTGAGATTGGCGGCACCGCCCATGGCATCGGGCTGGAACAGACGCTCTTCACGCTGCGCACGATACTCGGAGATACCCAGCGAGGCGGCATAGATACCCACGCCCGCCACCGCGCCCACGGCGAAGGGAACCGCACCCGCCACGACCGTCTCGTTCACAGACGAAAACGGCAGCGTCGCGGCATACATAACCACGGGAGCGGCAAGGCCGATCCCGCACGAAAGTCCGGCAAGGACTGCTCGTTGTGTTGCATCAGAAGAAGCCATGAGCTCTCCCCATCTTCCAGCACCCAAATCGCATCATTCAGTTGGCTGCGCGAGAGAAGATGAAGCGGGGCTATGCCCCAAAGCAACGGTATATGGTTCGTTTCATCTGCGTTTTCCGTCGCGAAGCTTAAAAGCTATTATGCGAAACCGCCCTGTCGATTGCAAGCGAAGATGTCGGATTGAAACGGGAAACCTGCTGCTTGCCGGTCTTATGGTCAAAAATAAGCGCGGAGCGGCGATATAGAAAAGGGCCGAGGCTCAAAGCCCCGACCCTTTATTGCATTGATGACTATCGCTGCGTGTGGATGACAACCTAGAACGTCTGCTCGTAGTCGCTGTGCTTTTTGGCCGAACGCACCAGGAACTCCTGGTTGGTGTTGGTGCCCTTAAGACCCTTGATAAACGATGCGGCCGCGCGCTCGGTGTTGTTCATGCCGGCAAGAATGCGACGTAGACCAAAGACAAACGGACGCATCTGCTCGTCGACCAACAGGTCCTCGTTACGCGTACCGGAGGCAACGGGGTCGATAGCCGGGAAGATGCGGCGATCGGCTAGGTCGCGGTCGAGCTTGAGCTCCATGTTGCCGGTGCCCTTGAACTCCTCAAAGATGACCTCGTCCATCTTGGAGCCGGTGTCGATGAGGGCAGAGGCCAGGATGGTGAGCGAGCCACCGTTCTCGATATTGCGGGCTGCGCCCAGGAAGCGCTTGGGCGGATACAGTGCCGCCGAATCGACGCCGCCCGAAAGGATGCGGCCTGAGGCGGGCGCCGCCAAGTTGTAGGCGCGGGCAAGACGCGTGATGGAGTCGAGCACCACCACGACATCGCCGCCCAGCTCCACGATGCGCTTGGCGCGCTCGATGACGAGCTCTGCCACACGAGTGTGGTTGTCGGCGGGCATATCGAAGGTCGACGCCACAACCTCGCCCTTGATGGAACGCTGCATATCGGTAACCTCTTCGGGGCGCTCGTCGACGAGCAGGCAGATGAGGTGCACCTCGGGGTTGTTAATCGAGATAGACTGGCAGATCTTCTTGAGGATTGTGGTCTTGCCGGCCTTGGGCGGGGACACGATCAAGCCACGCTGACCCTTGCCGATCGGCGACACGATGTCGATGGCGCGACCGGTAATGGAGTCCTTGCCATGCTCCATGCGCAGCGGCTCGTTGGGATAGACCGGGGTGAGGTCACCGAACTTGGGGCGGTTGCGAATCTGCTCGGGGTCTAGACCGTTGACGGTCGTGATTTTGGCGAGGCCGGCGCGCTTGTCGCCGCCGCGCGAAGGACGAAGCGAGCCCTCGATGACGTCGCCCGTGCGCAGACGCGCGGAGCGGATGAGGTAGGCGGGCACGAAGGCGTCGTCGTTGGACTTCATGTAGCCATGGGCATGGATGATACCGGAGCTGTCCGGACGAATCTGCAGGATGCCCTTGATGTCGCGGAAGCCCTCGGCCTTCGCGGCGGTGACGTAGATCTCCTCGACGAGCTCGGCTTTCTTCTTGCCGGTCGTCTCAATCTCGAACTCCTTGGCCTTCTCGCGCAGCTCGGCGACCTTCATGGCCGCGAGCTCCTCGCGCGAAAGCGTGGGCTCGGTGGGAGCGGCATTACGCTCCTTGTTGCGCTGCTTGCGATCGCGCTGGCGGTTGCGGCGGTCGTTGTTGCGCTCGTCCTTGCGCTCGTCGTTGCGCTTGTGCTGGCGACGGTTGGGGCGAGCGCCGTCTTCGGCCTCGGCGGGCGCGGCGCCATCGGTTGCGGCGGCATCGGCGTTAGCCGCAGTATCATCGCTGGCCTCGGCCTTGGAATCGCCCTGCAGCTCGGCCTCGGCCTGCTGCTCGGACGCCTTGGCCTTAGCGGACTTCTTACGACCGCGCTTGGGCTTCTCGGACGCAGACTGTTCGACGTCTTGGGGCTCGGCGGCATCAGTCGATGCATCGGCGGTCGTCTCGGCGGAATCCTCGGACGCACCCTTCTTGGCAGTCTTGGCCTTGGACGTGCGCTTAGCAGCAGTACGATGGCTGCGACCAGGACGGACGTCGGCGGGCTCGACATCGGCGGGAGCGGCCTCGGAAGTCGTAGCATCCTGGACGGGTGCATCGGCAGCGGTTGCAGACTCGGCGGTCGCCGCAGCATCCCGAGCGGCTGCAGCTGCGGCTGCGGCCTTCTCTGCCTCGACGAAGGCCTTGGGCTTGCGACCGCGACGGTGCGGGCGCAAAGCCGGATCGACAACGGGAACTTCGCTGGCCTCGACAGGCGCAGCGGACTCAGCAGGCGATGCGCCCTCCCCTGCCGCGGAACGAACCGAAGCCTCGGTGAGCTCGAGGGTTACCTGATCGGCAACCTGCTCGGCCTTAGCAGCCGTGCGACGGCGTGTGCGCGGTGCCGGCTTCTCGGTCGGCTGGTCGGCGGCAGGTGTCTCGGGCACAGACGGAGCTGCAAGCTCGGTCAGAGCCGCGGCCTCGCGCTCGGCAGCACGACGGCGGGCGCGCACCACCTGAGCCTCGCTAATCTGCGCCAACGCACGCGCCTGCGCGACCTCATCGGAAATCGGCTCCGAGGAGTCAGCTGCAACGGTGCGCTTGACGCGCGTCGTGCGCGTGGTACGGCGCTTGGGCTTGGTGACCTCCTCGCCGTCAGCAGCAGACTTGGCCGTGCGGCGCGTACGCTTGGGCTTTGCCGGAGCAGCCTCCTCACCAGTTGCAGGCACGGCCTTCTCAGCCGCTGAAGGCGTAGGCGTCGAAGCAGCCTTAGGCGTCTCAGGAGCCGAGGCTTGCGCGGGCGCCGCGACCTGGTCCAACGCAACCGGTGCAGCGGGAGCGGCTTGCGTCGTCGTTATTTCGTTTTCTTGCTGTTGATCAGACACAGTGTTTGCTCAACTTTCTTTTCAAGCCCTGTGATCACATGCTCCCTGCATAAACCTTCAGGGCGGCTAAACAGTCTAGTTCCGTTCAAAACGACGGACATCATTGATCTGTATCGAGATGATTGCGTCATATACGCAGCGTTAGTGTAACACAACCGCCGCCACCTGCAACTTAGTCATTGGGAACGCTCTTAAACGACTAGTCAAAAGGGGCACTCTTTGGTTTAACACCCACAAATCTGACTGCCTCCGCCAAAACTATGGCGGTTTACTACGATGAATCGCTCAACCGCGACCACTCCGAAACTTGTTGAACTAAAACCGCAGGTAGATGCCCTGCACTTTTTTGCGAAAAGCTGGCGTGGTTGGAATTTCTCATATTCATCGTAGTAAACCGGCATAGTTTCGTATTTCCAGCAGTTCCAAATTCGTCAATACGTCGGCGTTTGCAAAAAGCCCGACCTCCGCATGGAGATCGGGCTTATAGGGCTCAGCAAAGCCGAACCTACACGGTTAAATGACCCGCAGCTTACATCTGCTCGGGAGCGGAAACGCCAACAAGGGTGAGCACCAGGGCGAGCGTCACGCGGACGGCGTCGCAAGCGGCCAGACGGGCACGCGAAAGCTCGGGGTCGACGGGACGGCCCTCGCTCGGCAGAACCTGGCAGGCAGCGTAGAAGCTGTGGAAGTCGCCGGCGAGTTCCTCAGCAAAGTGCGTCAGACGGAACGGGGCGCGGTCGCGAGCGCAGCTGGCGATGAGGTCGGTGAGCTCGTTGAGCTTGCGCGAAAGGGCGAGCTCGGTCGGGTCGGTCAGCAGCGAGTAATCGACGTTCTCACCGATGGCCTTGGCGGCGACGGCCTTCATGCCCATCTCGTCAGCCTGCTCGGGCGTAACGTCAGCGGCACGGCGCAGGATGGAGCACACGCGGGCGTGAGCGTACTGCACGTAGTACACCGGGTTGGAGTTGTCGCGCTTCTTGACGGCCTCAATATCGAAGTCGACCATCTGGTTGGAGCTCTTGGAGATGAGGGTGTAACGGGCAGCGTCGGAGCCGACCTCGTCGACGAGCTCCTGCAGGGTCACCATGGTGCCCTTACGCTTGGACATACGGACGGGCTTGCCGTTGCGCAGCAGGTTGACGAGCTGGCCCAGCAGAACCTCAAACTTGCCGGGGTAACCCAAGGCATCGCAGACGCAGCGGACGCGCTCGATGTAGCCGTGGTGGTCGGCGCCCCAGATGTCGATGACGTGGTCGACGCGCTGGAACTTATCCCAGTGATAGGCAACGTCGGAGGCGAAGTAGGTGTACTCGCCATCGGACTTGATCAGAACGCGGTCCTTGTCATCGCCCAGGTCGGTGGAGCGGAACCACAGGGCGCCGTCCTTGGTGTAGAGATAGCCCATCTTGTCGAGCTTCTCAAAAGCGCGGTCGACGGCGGAGGTGCCGGCGGTCTCACCCTCGGTGTCCTTCACATACAGCGAGCGCTCGGAGAACCAACGATCGAAGTCGCAGTTAACGGCATGGCAGAGGTCGCGCATGTTGTCGACCATCTTTACATAGCCGCGCTCGCGGAAGCTCTCCATGCGCTCCTGCGGATCGGCGTTGACCCACTTATCGCCGTCGGTGCGCCAGAACTCGGCGGCCTCGTCGATGATGTAGTCGCCGCCGTAGGAGTCCTTGCCCAGGGTCTCGGCAAAGTTGTCCTGATACGGATGGGTCTCGGGATGCTCGTCGTTCTCGTCGGCAACAAAGGCGTCGCGGTCGGCGATCAGCAGCTTGTGAGCCTCGTCGATATCCACGCCCTGCTTGGCGATGATGTCGGCAAGCTGCATATAGCGCGTGCTGATGGAGTTGCCGAAGGTGTTCATCTGAGAGCCGTGGTCGTTGATGTAGAACTCACGCTGGATGTCGTAACCGGCGTGATCCATAACGCGGCAGAGCGAGTCGCCCAGCGCGGCCCAGCGGCCGTGGCCGATGTGCATGGGGCCGACGGGGTTGGCGGAAACGAACTCGACCTGGGTCTTCAGGCCACCACCGACGTTGGACTTAGCGAAGTCCATACCCTTCTCGCGAGCCTCGCCAAAGATGGCATTCTTGACGGCAACGGAGAGGTAGAAGTTGATGAAGCCGGGGCCTGCGATCTCGACCTTCTCGATCGCGGGGTCCTCGGGCATATGGGCAACGATGGCCTCGGCGATCTTGCGCGGGGCGCAGTGGGCCAGCTTGGCGGACTTCAGGGCCATGGTAGAGGTCCACTCGCCATGAGAAGTGTCAGCCGGTCGCTCGATAGCGCAATCGTCAAGTTCAAATGCGGAAAGGTCGCCGGCCTCCTGGGCCGCAGCAAGCGCAGCGCGTACCAGCTCTTCAATCTTCTCGGGCATAGATCCTCCTTGTGTTAAAGCCCCCGAGCTCTTGGTCACTCGTAGGGCAAAAGCCAGAGTTTGTAGCACTCTATCACAAGCGACGGGCACTGTCGCAGGGTAAAGCTAATAGATATTGCATATGCACAAAAATGACTACAGCTTGTATGGAGTCACTCAAAGATGCCGGTCTGCCTGCAGATTATGCAGGCGTTGAAAATGCGTAAAGGTGTGAATGAGCTGCGTCTGTTATCGAATACTCTTACCTATCAGAGTTGTGTGCTTTTCCTGCATAAAGTACGGGTTTGCGCACGTCAGCGTGTTATTCTAGACATACGTAAATTCGTATAAGTTGGAGGTAGCATGTTCTCAATCGGTCAACACGTCATTCATCCGGGCCAGGGAGTCTGCACCGTCGTCGGTTTTAGGGACGACACACCGCAGCCCATGCTGCTGCTCGAGACCAAGCAGGGACATGCGCAGACGATCCTCATGTACCCCGTGGCGCAGGCCGACCGTCTGCACGCCGCCATCTCTCAGCAAGATGCCGAGCACCTGCTGAGCCACTATGACGAGCTGGAGTGCGACACCTTTACCGAGCGCAACAGCTCGCTTGAGGAGACACACTTTAAGCAGCAGCTCAAGCTGGGCGCGCCCGAGACGGTCCGGGTGGCAAAGACCATGATGCACCGCATTCACCAGGCCGAGGAAGCTGATAAAAAACCCAGCTCCTACTACATGCGCGTACTCAAGGAGGCCAAACGCCGCTCCATCGAGGAGTTCGCCGTGGCCCTTGGCGTCACCGAGGAGGCCGCCGAAGCCCGCCTAGCCCAAGCCGCCCTCAACTAACCCATCCGCGCCAAAAACCACCACAAAGTTCACAGGCACCTTTGTGGTGGTTTTCTTGTTCTAGTAGTATTCATTCTTATCGATACCCACAAGCACAAGGAGTCTCTTATGGCAGAGCCGCTTACCGCCGGAATCACCCGCGACCGCGCGTTCGAACTGCTCAATGAGCACAACAAGGACCCGTTCCATATCACCCATGGCGAGACGGTCGAGGGCACTATGCGCTACTTTGCGCGCGAGTTCGACCCCGAGAACGAGGAGTTTTGGGGCATCGTCGGTCTGCTGCACGACCTGGATTGGGAGGAGCATGAGGACGACCCCATTAACCACACCATCTATGCTGCCGAGATTCTTGAGGGCGAAGGTGCGTCTCCCGAGCTCATTCGCGCCATCCAGACGCACACGTCGGACTTCAACACCTCACTACCCAAGCCCGAGC
>CAUCCR010000051.1:0-10721 GCA_958441355.1 uncultured Collinsella sp.
AGGACGCCAACGCCACCAAGGCGCCCATCGCCCGCATGGCTGACAAGGTCGCCGCCAGTGCATCCATCGCGGCGTCGAGCACGACGGCGTCCGCAAAGAGGCCCTCATCACCCACGGCAAGCTTGCGAACGGAGTCCTGCGCCACCAACCCGCGCAGTGCAGCATCGACATCGCCGACGCCAAGATCCAAAGCGTCGGCAACATCAACCGCCGTAACCGGCAGCGTCTGCAGCGCCAGCCAAGCGCCCACACCGCCCGCGATATCGCCGGACTCGATCGCCGCATACAGCGCACGCTCCCCTTCGGCAAGCTCGCGCGAGCGACGGCAGCGCGAAAGCAGCACACGCCCGCCACCAATAAGCATCACGGGCGAATAGGACAGCACCACGGCATGGTCCCCGGCACGCAGCGGCAGCGAGTTTTCCAAGCGCACCTGAACAATACGGGTCTCGCCCACCGCCATGGGGGCCTCGCCCTCCATGAACATGATGCGACCGACAACCTCGGCTGTACCCGCCATCACGTGCACACGCGCACCCGACTCGAGCACACGCGGCTTGGCTCCCTCGCGACCCAAATACGTAAACGCCATCATAAATCGCATCGTCTGGCCAAAGCGGCCCGCCACGCCGAGCATCTCACCGCGATCGAGCGCGGCGACGGCATCGCCCACCAAGTTGAGTGCCACGCGTTGCCCAGGCAGCGCGCGCGGCGTATCGCCATGCACCTGAATCCCGCGCACACGACAGACCGTACGCGACGGCAAAGCCATCAGCTCGTCGCCCACCGTAACCGGCGCATCATGCAGCGTTCCCGTCACGACGGTGCCGGCGCCCTTGATCGTAAAGCAGCGGTCAATCGGCAGGCGCGGCGCGGCATCGGTGCGCTCGGCACGGTCGCGGCAGGCATCCCAGCAGGCACTTACCCGCTCGTCGAGCACCGCAAGCAGCCCGTCGATCCCCTCGCCCGTCTTAGACGACACGGGCACAATCGGCGCGCCCGCAAACACGGTACCCGACAAAAAGTCATCGACATCGAGCTCGGCAAGCTCGGTCATCTCGGCATCGGCCAGGTCACACATCGTCAGCGCCACCACCATATGCGTGACGCCCAGCAGCTCCAGCACATGCACGTGCTCGCGCGTCTGCGGCATTACACCCTCAACGGCAGAGACCACCAGCACGGCAACGTCGATGCCTGTCGCACCCTGCACCATGGCGCGCAGGTAATGCGCGTGGCCCGGCACGTCGACCAGGCCGACGATCTTGCCACTCGGCAGTGCCAGCTCGCCAAAGCCCAGCTCCACGGTCATACCGCGACGGCGCTCAACCTCCAGACGGTCGGGATTCTTGCCGGTCAGCGCCTCGATCAATGCCGACTTGCCGTGGTCAACGTGGCCCGCCGTGCCAACGATAACGGGACACTCCACCAGCGCCTGAACCTCACTCATCGAGCAATCGCCTTCTTAACGCACGCGACGAGCGTCGATGCCGCCGTCTCGATATCGCGGTCACCCACGAGTGTGCGCACGTCAAACAGGACGCGATCGTGCGAGGCGCGCGTGACGACCGGCGTGTCGAAATCTTGGACGAGCGAGCGCTTGAGTGCGTCAACGGAAAGACGCTCATCGACGAGGCGCACGGCAACGCACATGGTGGGCAGCTCCACGGTAGGCAGCGAGCCGCCACCAGGGGTCGACGATTCCTCGACGATCTCCACCTGAACGGCACACGGGTAGCCAGCCTTATCGAGCCCGGCGACCATACGATCGCGCAGCTTGCGGGCACGTCGCTCCAAATGGGCCTGCGGCAGCGTAAGCATGCTGAGCACCGGAATATCGCGATGGGCAACATCGGCGCCGTCCATGTAGATACGCAGCGTGGCCTCGAGCGCCGTCAGCGCGAGCTTGCCCGGGCGCAGGGCGCGCATAAGCGGATGTGACCCACAGGCCTGGACCAGATTGCGACGGCCCATGATAATGCCCGCTTGTGCAGCACCGAGCAGTTTATCGCCCGAGCACGACACCAGATCGAGCCCTGCCAAAACCGAAGCCGGCGTGGTTTCTTCGCCGCCGCGCACCAAGATGTCGTCGGGCAACAGCGCGCCCGACCCCTGGTCCTCGTAGAACAGCAGGCCATGCTTGTGGGCCAGAGCGGCAAGCTCCCGAGAGCCCACCTCCTCGTGAAAGCCCTCGATGCGATAGTTGGAAGGATGGACCTTGAGGATCATCGCCGTATCGGGCGTGATGGCGCGCTCATAGTCGTCCAAATGCGTGCGGTTGGTGGCGCCGACCTCAACGAGTTTGGCGCCCGAAGCCGCCATGACATCGGGGATGCGAAAGCTGCCACCGATCTCGACGAGCTCGCCACGGCTCACGATGACCTCTTTGCCCGCGGCGTGAGTGGCAAGCACCAGCAACACCGCGGCGGCATTGTTGTTGACGACCAGCGCGTCCTCGGCACCGGTTAGCGAGCGGATCAGTTGCGCAGCGTGCTCCTTGCGCGACCCGCGCGAACAGGTATCGACGTTGTACTCGAGCGTGCTATACCCGCGCGCAACCTCGGCCACGGCCTTGGCGGCCGATTCCGCGAGCGGGGCACGACCCAGATTGGTATGGATAACGACACCCGTGGCGTTGACGGCAGGACGCAAGCTCGGCAGCGCGGAGCGATGCGCACGCCACTCGATGGCCGAAGCCAGGTCGCGCCTAGAGCGCGGGGCGGCGCCGGCGCGAATGGCGGCGCGCTCCTCGTCGAGCTCGGCCGTGACGGCGGCATGTACCACCGCGTCGCAGGTCTCCCCCGCCGCCTTCACTACCGGCCACTCGGCAAGCAGCTCGTTGACGGAGGGAATGGCGCGCAGGCGGGCGCGCACCTCATCGGACATGTTCTGGCTATCGCTCATGTGCGGCCTTTCAAAACCAAAGGTGAATCAATCGTTCGAACGTCAAACTAACAGCCAATTCGATCGGCTGAGTCAATCAATAGCTATTATCCTCGCGCGCCGCGATCTTTTCCACGCGAACGGCGTTTTCCTGGGTGAGCGCGGCACCCGTCAACGGGTCCCAGCGCAGCGGCGTATGGTCGAGCGGGCCCACGCCCAAGGCTTGAGCGCCACCGGCATCGGCGCCAAACGAACGCCCGCCGGGGGCGGCCGACGTAAAGATGCACGCCGGATGCAGATACGGCGTCGTCTCCACGCGCACGCGGTCACGGCCCATATCGCTCACGAGCTCAACGACCTCGCCATCGGCGATACCCATGCGAGCGGCGACATCGGCATTCATCTGCACGGCGTCCAAGTCGGAACCCGCCTCGGCGGCACCTGCCGCCGCGAGCCTGCGCGAGGTATGCGACTCAAAGGGACGGTTGCCGCTAATGAGACGAAACATCCCCGGGCCGGGCTCCACCATGGGCGCGATCCAGTTGGGCACGCGACCCAGACCGGCTCGTTCCCATACGTCGCTTGCCAGCGCGATCCTGCCGCCGTTCAAGGGAATCACCGGCTCGCCCGTACGCGACGGCTGCGCAACGCCCGTGTCGGCCCAGCCGCGCTCCTTGAGCTCGTCCAGATCAATCCCAAACGGCGCCACCTGAGCAGCCGCCAGATCGTCGGACGTAAAGTCGAAGCACTCGCCAACGCCGCAGGCCGCAGCCAGCCCGGCAAAGATCTCCCGCCCCGGTCTCGTGTCGTCATGTAAAACGGGCAGCACAGCGTTGCGGTAGAACACGCGCGCATCGTTGGCTCCCACGACCGTTCCCACACCGCGGTCGGCCTCCAGATACGTCACGTCGGGCAGCACGAAGTCAGAAGCGCGCGCCGTCTCGGACCAGCGAATATCAACGGTCACGAGCAGGTCTAGCTGCTCCAGAATCGAAAGCCACGCCCCAGCATTGCCATAGCCCGCACCAGGGTTACTGGCATAGACGATGAGCCCACGCAAATCGCCGGCAAGAATCGACTGACCGATGGTCGTGCACAGGCCGCGCTCGGGATCGACGAGCGGATAGCGCTCGGACCCCAGCTTGGGCCCACGCGGCACCGGCGGCGTCGCAAAGCGCGTGGGATCGAGGTCGCCCAACACAAGCGGCGTGGGCGGATTGAGCGCGCCGCCCGCATGCCCGATGCAGCCCAGCAGCACATCGACCAAGCAGATAGCGCGCGCGGTCTGGGTGCTATTGGCATACGCGATACCGATGCCACCATGAAAGCCCGCATCCACCACAGCGGCAGGCGCGGCGGCAGCGAGATCGCGCGCCGTGGCGACAATCTCTGCGGCCGGCACGTCGCACATCGACTCGGCCCACTCGGGCGTCCAAGGACGGGCCGCCTGCGCCAGCTCGTCAAAACCCGTGGTATAGCGGTCCACGAACTCGTGGTCGTACAGATCCTCGGCAATCAACACGTGGGCAATACCCAACAGCAGCGCCAAGTCGCAGCCCGGGCGTACGCGCAGCCAGCGGTCGGCAAGCGCAGCCGAGCCGCTGCGCCGGGGGTCGACCACGATGATCTTCGCCCCGCGCCGGCGCGCATCGTTGAGTGCATCAACGGCCCCCATCGTCGACGAATCGACAATGGAACGCCCCAGGTACATGATGCAGTCGGTATGCGCCAGGTCGGAGGCGGGACTATAGCCCAGGCTGTGCTCCCAACCGGTAAGTCGGCTCACCTCGCAGGCGCCATCGGCACCGTACACGTTGGGCGAACCCAGCGCATGCATAAAACGATACGCCCAGTAGCGGTCGAACGAGGGCACACCAAGTGTCATGCCCAGCGCACGGGGCCCGCGCTCGTCAACAATCCCCAAAAGGCGCTCGGCAATCTGAGCAAACGCCTCGTCCCAGGTAATCGCATCAAACCCCGAGCCATCCCGGCGGCGTCGCATGGGGCGCACAATGCGGTCGCGCTCGTCAAACGGCATTGCCAGGCGATACCGTCCGCGGGCGCAGAGGGCACGCGCCGCGCACGGATGCCCCGGCACCGGCAACTCGGCCACCACACGCCCATCCTCAACATGGGCCGCAAAGGCGCAATCGGCATAGCATCCCCCGCATGTCGTCACCACGGAGCGACCGTCATGCATAGCTCTCGATGCCATCTCGATTATTCCTTCCAGCTCAGGAGTTCAGGCCCCACCGCACCACAGCTCTGCCACCAGCTGCCGCGACGCAAAGCCCACAGCATCTACCGCAGCAAGACACGAAGAGCCTCCCAAAAGGCAAACGCCCCTCGGGAGGCCCGTACGTCATTCCGGCTTATTACGCCTCGGACTTCTTGGCGTAGACAAACCAGTAGCCGAGCGCGATCAGAACCGCGCCGCCCACGATGTTGCCCAGCGTGGCGGCGGACAAGTTAAACGCAATGCCCGCAGCGTTGAGCGCATCGGCGCCGGCGACGTCGGCACCATAACCGCATGCATGCATCACGGCGCCCATGGGCAAAAAGTACATGTTGGCAACGCAGTGCTCAAAACCGCAGGCCACAAAGGCTGCGATGGGCAGCAGAATGCCCACGACCTTATCGACCACGGTCTTGCCGGCAGTACCGATCCACACGGCCAGGCACACAAAGATGTTGCACAGGATGCCACGGAAGAAGATCGTCACCCAGTCGATCGTCACCTTGCCGGCGGCGACGCTCACCATGGAGTTGGCGACCGCCTCGCCGTTGAGCTTATAGATGCCGGCCATGTACACCAAAAAGACGATGAACAGAGCACCGACAAAATTGCCGACCCACACGACGACCCAGGCCTTAAGCATCTGGACCAGCGTGATCTTTTTGCTCTTGAGCGCGCAGACCATAAGCGAATTGCCGGTAAACAGCTCGGCGCCGCACACCAGCACCAGCACCAGGCCCAGGCAAAAGCACAGACCGCCCACGACGCGCTGGGCACCCCAGCCCAGCGTACTGTCGCACAAAAACACGGTAAAGAACAGGCCGCCGAAGGCGATAAACGCACCGGCGAACATTGCCAACAGAAAGGCCTTTGCGACCGGCAGGTTGGCCTTGGTCACGCCGGCGGCCTCGGTCTTGGCCTCGATCGCGGCGGGCGCCAGGCAATCGGGAGTGGGATACTCCACCTTGGAATCTGCCATGTCAATCACTTCTTTCCTAACAGAATGGAACAAGTGCTCCTACAGCTCCTGCCCCAAGCGGACAAAGTGGGAAAAGTCGTTGGCGGCCACGGCGTCGTACACGGCGTCGACGGCCTCGAAGACCTCCGGGGACATGGGGTTATAGAACTCCGTATCGCCCGGCTGAATCCCAATGAAGACGATATCTTCGCACGATTGCTCAATCTCCTCGATCAGAATCGACAAGGGAAGCGAATGCGTGGTGAACATCGACTTGCGGGCCACGTCACGTTTGTCGAGCAAGCGGATGGCGCCGACGGGCAGCGCCATGTCGGCGGCATCGACCAAAACCAAACGCGGCGGACGCTCGCGCTTGACCTCGATGATGTCATCCTCGGGCGTCTGACCGCCATCGATGGTGTACCAGCCGGCAAGAGGCGCGTCCTCCATCTTTTTGGAGAGCACGGGGCCGGCGGCATCGTCGGCACGCAGCACGCTTCCCGCCGTGAGCACGATACCCGCAAACGGGGCGCCGTTCACACGACCATCCACAACGCGACCCATTACTGCAACCTTCCCGTCAGATACACACCCGAAACATCGCGCACGCGCTCAACCAGATCGCGAAACTTCATTAAGAACGCGACCTGCTGGGCATGCAGGCCAAAGTCGTCGTCGAACACCGAGATGCCGGCCTTGGCCGAACCGCGAAAACCGCGCTCGTCGAGCAGCGCATCGCAGGCCTCGAGCAGCGACGGCACCGCCGCCTTGTCGAGCTGGCACTCGCCAAAGGAGCGGATGGCCTCGAACTTGGTCTTGGCCTCCCCCTCCGGCAACGCATCGACGAGCGAATAGAACACATCCACCGGCACCGACAGGCGCGGCTCAAAGCAGTCGAGCACGCCGGTGTGGTGGCCCACGGCGAGCGTGTAGTACAGCACGTCGCAGGCCTCCTGGGGAACGTCTTCCTCGGTCTCGACAAACTTACGCGTGAGCTCGTAAAAGACCACCTGGTCGGGCGCATGGCCCAGGCAGGGGTCGGCGACGCCCTCGGCGGCCTCGTCGCTTGCGCGCGAGGCATCGCCAAAAGAGCCGCCGAGCATGCCGGGACCCGCAAAGTAACCAGAGCGGTCCGTGAGCTCCATCTAGCGACCTCCGGCCAGCACCAGATCCTGCAGCGCCGAGTACACCTCGACGCGGCGCGGATCGTCCTGCTTATCGATGAGCAGCGCCATGGCACCGCGGATATCGCCCTTGGGCGCGCCCTCGAGCGTGTCCATAAACTCGTTGGCCAGGTCGCGGCCGTAACGGTAGCCGCTCATGGCGCGAGCCTCGCGCTCGATGGCAACGCGCAGCTTGTACGGCACGCCGGGGTGCAGGATATCGGCCTGCTCGCCGGCGGCCTCCACCGTGGTCTCGGCATGGAGCTTTTGGTCCAGCAGACCGAGTGCCATGGCAAAGCCGTAGACGGTCTGCGCGGGGCTGGGCGGGCAGCCGGGGATGTAGACATCGACCGGCAGGATTTTGTCCGTGCCGCCCCAGACGCAGTAGTTGTCGTAGAAGATGCCACCGGTGCAGCCGCACGCGCCATAGGACACCACGATCTTGGGATCGGGTGCGGCCTCAAAGGCGCGCAGGGCCGGCATGCGCATGGCACGCGTCACGGCACCGGTGTACAGCAGCACGTCGGCGTGACGGGGCGAGGGCACGACCTTGATGCCAAAGCGCTCGACGTCGAAGACGGGCGTGATGGAACCGAAGATTTCGATCTCGCAGCCGTTGCAGCCGCCGCAGTCAACACGGTAGACGTACACCGAGCGCTTGATCTTCTTAAGAAGGGTCGCCTTGGCCTTCTCGATGCTCTCGTCGAGCTCGATCTTGGTCGGGCGGTACTGAAGCCGCTCGGGCAAAAGCGTGGGTTCGGCCATGGTTACTCCTCCTTCGTATCAAAATCCATGATGATGCCCTCGACCGGCGCAGGACCGGCGGGAATCTCGGGCGCATCGGGGTTAAGCTCGCGGTCGACATACTCCGGGTTCACGCCGTAGCCGCCCAGATACTCCATGCCGGGGCCCTGGGGCTCACCGGACGCAAGCGTCTCGTTGGCAGCCATTCCGCGCGCGTTGCCGGTCTTTACGGCCGAAGCGGCGCGCAGGGCGTCGAGCTCGCGCTTGCACTCCTGGCACATACCGACGGTACGGGCAGCCTGCTCGGCCTCCATGCCGCCGGCCTTTTGCAGCAGGCGCTTGGCGTAGTCGATCTCCTTGTGCGGGGCAAACGGCTTGCCGCAACGCGAACAGTGCTCGAGCGTATAAACGCTCTTGCTGGTGAGGTCGTCCTTGCTCATGACGGCCAGCTCAAACTCCTCGGTGAGCTTGATGGCCTCCATGGGGCAGGCTTCCTCGCAGCGGCCGCAGAAGATGCAGCGACCGTAGTCGATCGACCAGGTGATGGTATCGGCCGCAAGGTCGGTGTCCATGCGAATGGCATCGGCCGGGCACGCCACGCCGCAGGCACCACAGGCGATGCAGAGCTCGGCATTGTGCTCGGGCTTGCCGCGCATGTCCTTGTTAGTGGGGAACGGCGCAAACGGGTACTTGACCGTCGCGTCGCCGGCCTTGGCGTTAACCTTCCAAAGCTTCAGCATATTAGAGCGCCTCCTCATCGAGCGGAGCGGCTATGGTGCCCTCGCCCGCAAGCGGCGACTTGTCGCGCCAGACGTTCTCGAACTGCTCCTTGTCGAGCACGTGGTCGCGCTTGGCGGCGACATCGGTCACCGTCACGCGATCGGTGCAGGAGTAGCACGGGTCGAGCGAACCGACGATCAGCGCCGCGTCGCCCACGGTGTTGCCGCGGAACATGTAGCGCAGGACCGGCCAGTTGCTGTACGTGGCGGCCTTGGCGCGCCAGCGGTAGCACTTCTGGTTATTGCCGAGCATGGCCCAGTGCACGTCCTCGCCGCGCGGCGCCTCGGTGGCGCCAATGGCGTACTTGTGCGGGGTGTACTCCCAATCCGTGGTGAGGATGGGGCCCGACGGGCAGTTCTCGAGCATGGTCTCGATCATGTCGATCGAATCGTAGACCTCCTGGATGCGAACGGCGGTACGGCCGAAGGCATCGCAGGTGTCGGCCGTGGCGGCGTGCATCTTTTGGACGTCCGGATCGGCGTAGCCGTCGAAGGGATGGTCAAAGCGCACGTCGCGGGCATAGCCCGAGCCACGCATGAGCGGGCCGACCGGCGAGAAGTCACGTGCGATCTTGCGGTCCAAGATGCCGATGCCGCTCGTACGCTCAATGAAGTTGGGCGTGGAGAGCAGCACGTCGACGAGCTCTTGAACCTCGGAGCGCAGCTGGTGGATGGTCGTGAGCGTGGAGAGCTTCTGCTCGGCCAAAATGTCGCGACGCACGCCGCCGATCACGTTGAGGCCGTAGGTCTTGCGGTGACCGGAGAGCTTCTCGGCCAGGTCCATGGACTTCTCGCGGACGCGGAAGAACTGTTGGAAGCCGGAGTCGAAGCCCGTGTAGTGCGACGCCAGGCCAATGTTGAGCAGATGCGAGTGCAGGCGCTCGACCTCGAGCATGATGGCGCGGATGTACTGGGCGCGCGGCGGGACATGAATGCCCTGGGCGCGCTCGACGGCCTCGGCATAGGCCACCGAGTGGGCGCAGCCGCAGATGCCGCAGATGCGGTCGGCGAGGAATGTCACAGCGTCATAGTTCAGGCGCGTCTCGGCGACCTTCTCCATGCCACGGTGCACGTAGAACAGACGGTAGTCGGCATCGACGATCGTCTCGCCCTCGACAAACAGGCGGAAGTGGCCGGGCTCGTCGGAGGTAATGTGCAGCGGGCCCATGGGGACAAGCGTCGTCTCCTTGCCCTTGGTATCGGCCAAGAACTCGTAGTTTTCCATGTCGCTCGCAGGAGCGGGACGGAAACGGTAATCCATGGAGTCCTTGCGCAGCGGATACAGGCCGCTGGGCCAATCGTCGGGCAGCACCAGGCGACGACGATCGGGCAGGCCCTCGGGGATCAGGCCGAACATATCGCGCAGTTCGCGCTCGCCCCAAACGCAGGCGGGAACGAACGGCGTCACGGACGGGAACGTCATCTTGGCGGGATCGACCTCGGCACGCACGGTCACCCAGCCGGGATCCTCCCCCTCCATGGAGATGACGTAGTACACGGCGTAACGGCCGCACAGGCTGCGCTCGTCGTTGCCGATGATCACGGGGATCCAGCCGTAGCGCTCGTAGTACAGGTAGTGGACAGCCTCGGGCAGCTTGTCCTGCTTGACGGTGATCGTCAGCTGGTCCTCGCACTGCCACTCGACCTTCTCGATGCAGCCCGGAACGGCGCGGCGCAGGGCCTCGACATGGCTCTCGCAGCGACGGGCATACACCTTGTTCTCAGTTTCAATCATTCGTTACTCCACCTCGCTCTGAGCGGTCTCGGTACCGAACACAGCGCGGTACATCGGCGTCGCGTGAAGTTCCTCGGTGCTCTGCTCGAGTACGATGCCGGTCGCGGTCTCCACACCGTGCACGAGGGGCAGCGGGGTGGCGATGCCAAACCACAAGATCATGACAGCCAGGATGATTTCGGGGATAAGCATGAGCGCCGGGGCCTCATGCTTGCCCATGCCC
>CAUCCR010000052.1:0-10627 GCA_958441355.1 uncultured Collinsella sp.
TGAGCGCGCGTAAGCGAGTCGAAGGATTCCGTCCCCGCTAGAAACCCCCACTAGAAAGAAGGTTCCCATGAAGTGCGTCATCTCCGTTCTCGGCAAGGACCGCTCCGGCGTGGTGGCCGCCATCGCCACGACGCTGGCCGACTGCGGCGCCAACATCGACGACATCTCCCAGACGATCCTCGGCGAGGGCCGCATGTTTTCCATGACCATGATGGTGACGCTTGATCCCGCCGTCGCCGACTTCAACACCGTGCAGGAGCGCCTCGCCGCCGACGGCGAGCGCCTGTCCATGCAGGTTCTCATCCAGCGCGAGGACGTCTTTAACTTTATGTACCGCCTGTAGCGAACAAGCCGCTCGGGGCAGCCTGACGTCATATCGTCCAAGCGCGCCGCCCCAAAGCGGACCGGAGAGGAGCACGCATGGCCTACGACGCCAAGAAAATCTACTACCGCTTCGACGATCACCTGAGCCGCCTGGTTCTGGATTACGAGGCGAGCCGTCAGATTTCGCCCGAAAGCGAAAACCTCTACCACGGCCTGCCGACCGCCCCGTACGACGAGGACCTGTTCGTAGAGCACAACGTCAAGCGCGGCCTGCGTAATGCCGACGGCTCGGGCGTGGTCGCGGGCCTTACCCGCATCTCGGACGTGCACGGCTACAACAAGGTCGACGGCAAGGTCGTACCCGACCAGGGCAAGCTCACGCTGCGCGGCTATAGCATCGAGGATCTGGTCAACAATGCCCAGGCCGAGAATCGCTATGGCTACGAAGAAGTCGCCTATCTGCTTATCACGGGCTCGCTGCCCAACAAAGAGGAGCTCGACGGTTTTTGCGAGCGCTTGGGCGCCTTTAGGCATCTGAGCGACGAATACGTCAAAGAGTTCCCCATGACCACGGTGTCGTCGAGCATCATGAATGTGCTTCAGCGCGCCGTGCTGCTGCTCTACGCCTTCGACGCCGAGCCCGACGCCATTACACCCGAGCACGAAATCGACGTCGCCATCTCCATGCTCGCCCGTCTCCCCCGCATCGCCGCCTTCGCGCATATGGCCTCGGTCGCCAAGCGCCGCGGCTCCGAGGTTCATGTACCGCACCCCACACCCGGCCTCTCCACCGCCGAGACCATCCTGCAGGTGTTGCGCGGCGGCATGGCATTCACCCGCGACGAAGCCATGCTGCTCGACGTGATGCTCATGCTGCATGCCGAGCACGGCGGCGGCAACAACTCCACGTTCGCCTGCCGCGTGCTGTCCTCATCGGCCACCGACCCGTATTCCGCCTACGCCGCGGCTATCGGCTCGCTCAAGGGCCCGCGCCACGGCGGCGCCAATGCCAAGGTCGTGTCTATGCACGAGGACATCCGCGCGCATGTCTCCAACTGGGAGGACGAGGACGAGGTCGCGGCCTACCTGGGCAAGATCCTCGACAGGCAGGCTTTCGACGGCACGGGCCTCATCTACGGTATGGGCCACGCCGTCTATACGCTCAGTGACCCGCGCGCCGAGGTGTGCCGCCGTTACGCGCGCACGCTTGCCGCCAAGAAGGACTTGGGCGAGGAGTTCGCGCTCATCGAGCGCATCGAGCGCCTGGCACCGCAGGTGATGCGCGACCACGGCATGACCAAGCCCATCTGCGCCAACATCGACCTGTACACGGGCTTTATCTACAAGATGCTCGGCGTGCCCGAGACGCTCTTTACGCCGCTATTCGCCGTCGCCCGCATGGCCGGCTGGTCGGCGCACCGCATGGAAGAGCTCTTCTGCGCGCACCGTATCATCCGCCCCGCCTATCGTCCGGTGATCGAGCCGCTGGAGTACAAGCCGCTCGCCGACCGCTAGGACGCGGACCGTTATAGAACTCGAGCGTGGTCAGGGACCCAAGCCCTCGGCCACGCTTTTTATGCCAGTAGAAAGGATCGCAACGAATGATTGTGTTTTCCGATATGGATGGGACGCTGCTGACGAGCGATAAGCAGATGAGCGATGCCACCTGGGCAATGCTCGACGAGCTCGCACGTCGTGGCATCGAGTTTGTTCCCTGCACGGGACGTCCACTGTCGGGCATCTTTGAGCCCATTCTCGCCCATCCCGCCGTGCACTACGCGGTCTGTGCCAACGGCGCCAGCGTCTGGCAGCTCGACGAGGATACGCCCACCGACGCCTCGCGCGCCACGTGCATCTTGAGCCGTCCGCTCGACCGTGGCATTGCCCACCGCATCCATCGCATTGCCGCCGGCCACGATGTGACCTTCGATATCTTCGCGGATGGGCAGTGCTTCCTCCCCCGCTCGCTATACGGGCGTCTGGATGAGTTCTGTGGCGGCGACCCCCACATCGCGGCTTCGCTCAAGCGCACACGAACACCGATCGACATGGATATCGACAGCAAGATCGACGAGGTCGAGACGCTCGAACGCATCGCCATGTACTGGCACGACCCGGCCGATCGCGACGCCATCGCAGCAGAGCTCGACACGCTCGGAGGCATTGAGGTCACGCGTTCGTACGCCATGAATATCGAGGTCATGGGTGAGGGCGCCACCAAGGGAACGGCCCTCACGTGGCTGTGCGAGCATCTGGGCGAGTCCCTTGCCGACGCCTGGGCGTTCGGCGACAACATCAACGACATCCCCATGCTGCAGGCGGCGGGCCACGGCATGGCCATGATCAACGCCGAGCTCGAAGACCGCGAGGCCGCCGACGCCATCACCGAATACGACAACGACCACGACGGCGTCGCCCGCACCATCATGGCCGCCCTCGCCTAGTCATTGGGGACGTTCTTAAACGACTAGTCACTGGGGACACTCTTCGCAAAAAGCTGCAAGGACTGTCCCCCACTGCCGGCAGAAAAAGAACGTCCCCATCTGCCGGATTAGGAGAAACTCTCCAGCACACGGCGGAGCTCACGCTGAACGGCATGGTCGCGGTTGCAGCCTACGACGCGATCGGCCACCGCCTTGAGCGCGGGGCGCGCATTTTCCATCGCGCAGCCCGTGCCGACAAAGCGAATGATCTCGTAGTCGTTCATCGAGTCGCCAAACGCCATGACCTCGTCGCGTTCGACGCCATAGTGCTCCATGAGCTGCTCGATTCCCGAGGCTTTCGACACACCGGGCTGCATGGCATCGATCCATGCGTTTCCAGAAGGCGCAAAGGTAAAGAGCTGGCCAAGCTCGCGCTGCAGTACGTAGGCACTGTCCATAACGGCACAGTCATCGCAAAAGATACTCGCCTTGATGATATTTACGCTGGGATCGGGCAGCTCCCAAATGCGCTCGGCATTGGGAAGGTCCTTATCGACCTCACGCACGAACTTGCACTCGTCATCGAGCAGGAAGGACTTGGTTCGGTCAAAGAGCGCAAGATGCAGATTGGGAAACGTCCTGACGGCCTGGGCGAGCCTTCGAATCGCCAGGTGGGAATACACCTCACGGTCTACCATCTTACCGTCGGCGTAGACTTGGGCGCCGTTAGCGGCGACAAAGTCCATCTTGTCGCGAACGGGCGCAAAGAACTCGCACAGGCGATCGTAGCGACGACCTGACGATGCAGCGAAATGCACGCCATGCTCGTGTAGCGCCAGAATCAGTTCGTAGGTCTCGGGAGGCACCTGGCCGTTTTCGTCAAGCAGTGTGCCGTCCATATCGGATGCAATCAGTTTAAACATAGAAAAGCTCCCTTCGGGCTTGATGGAATCGGACGTATATCCAAAATCACCGTACCCAAAGGGAGCTCAAATAAGACTCCGCGGGCGCAAACGTTACAAGGACCTAGCAAATAGCTCACGCGCGCCAGAGGCCCCACGGTCGCGACGTCAGGCAGCCCGCCAAAGAGTGTCCCCGACGATTAGTCGTTTAAGAACGTCCCCGATGACTAGTCGGCGTAGGTGAAGGTCGTGACGTCGAACATGCCCTCGGGGCGGATGCGGAGCGTCGGGATGACCGGCAGGGGCAGGAAGATAATGCCCATGATGGGGTCGAGCGGCGGCTCAATACCCATGGCGCGCGCCTTGACCATAAAGTCGTCGTGCTGCGCGGCAACGTCCTCGGCCGTACCCTCGCTCATAAGGCCACCGAGCGCCAGCGGAATGCGCGCCACGACCTCGCCGTTGCGCACCAGCACGTGGCCGCCCTGGCCCACGGCCTCAACGGCAGCCATCATATCCGCCGCATTGTCGCCCACCACGCACACGTTGTGCGAGTCGTGGCCGATCGTCGAGGCGATGGCACCGCCCGTGATGGTAAAGCCGCGCACCCAGCCGCGACCGATGTGCTTGCCAACAAGACCCAGGCCCGCAGGACCATCACCGTCGGCGCCCTCGGCTTGCAGCGACACGCCGCGGCCGTGACGTTCGATCAGCATAATGCGGCGCAGGCCCTCGGCGTTCTCGGGGCGAGCCATACCCGTGATGGCCTTGCCCGGCACCACGTCGATCACGGCCTCGCCCGGCTTAAAGGCATAGTCAAACACGTCGAGCGATAGCTTCGGCAGTTTAACGGAAGCACGCAGTTCATCGGCAAGGGCCGCAACCTCGGCCATCTCGGGTGCGATCTCGCCCACAAAGGTGCCGTCCTGCGCCACCAGAGTACCGGCGGCATATACGCGATGCGGAGCCGTGGCAAACGTCAGGTCATTGAGTACCAGCAGGTCGGCACGCTTGCCCGGGGCAATCGCACCGCGCAGCTCGTGCGGGGCGCGGCAGCCGTGATCCAGGCCAAGCGCCTCGGCCGTGGAGAGGGACGCCATGGAGATAGCGACCACGGGGTCGATACCGGCCTCAATCGCCACGCGGCAGGCATTGTCGATCATGCCGGTCGCAAGCGCATCGGAAGGGGCACGGTCGTCAGTCGCAAAGCAGCAGCGACGGGCGCGAGCGGGATTCTCCAGCAGCATCGGCGACAGGTTGGCCAAGTCATGGCTGCACGTACCCTCGCGGAGCATCACGTACATGCCACGAGACAGCTTGTCGAGTGCCTCCTCGGGAATCGTCGACTCGTGGTCGGCGATAATGCCCGCTGCGGCATAGGCGTTGAGGTCCTTACCGGCAACGAGCGGCGCGTGGCCGTCAACCTGCTTGGACGGCGTCTGGTTGGCAGCATCGATGCGAGCACAGGTCTCGGGGTCGGCCATAAAGACGCCCGGCAGGTTCATCATCTCGCCCAGACCAAAGACATCGCCTGGATGCTCGGCAAAAAACGCCTGCATATCGGCAGCCGAAATAACGGCACCGGCCTGCTCGTCGGGCAGCGCGGGCACGCACGAAGGCATCATGTACTTGATGGAGATGGGCGCGCGGCGACCATCCTCGATCATAAAGCGCAAGCCGTCGAGACCGACAACATTGGCAATCTCGTGGCTGTCGGCAATGGCGGTGGTAGTACCGCGCGTCGCGGCCATGCGAGCATACTCGGCGGGACGGATGTTCGAAGACTCGATATGCAGATGCCCGTCAATAAAACCGGGAGCAAGATAGCGACCCTGGCAGTCGATGACCTCAGTTGCCTCATAGGTGCCAGCGGCATCGTCGCGACCATCGTAGAGCACGCCGACGATCACACCGTCCTTGACGGCAACGCTGCCGGGCGCCACGCGCTGGCCATACACGTCGACAATCTGTGCATTGGTAAACAGCGTGTCGATGGGCACGCGACCCTCGGCGGCGTCGATCACAGACCTCATGACCTCAACGGACATACATACTCCTTTAACCGTAGAAAACGCTGCGGAGCGGACAAACCTTCACCGCAACAAGCCAATAGCAATTGTATGCCCAAACGGTGGGTCAACAATACGCCTCTCCGCTTAACGGCACACGCCACTTGGTGCAATGAGGAGAGGTTGCTTTGCACCAATGACAAGGAGTGTCCCAAAGTGCCGGCACAAAAGGAACGTCCCAAAGTGCCAACAACGGAAGCGCCGATGTTTTGGCATCGCCAGCGAGCGGGTCGCATTTGAGACAAGGTGACGTGAAACGAAAGGGCGCTGACCTTCTGGTCGCGCCCTTGAAGTTGAACGTCAGATTGTCCAAATGCGGCCCGCGCAGCGTCGGCCGGTCCGCCGTTCGTTAGAACGGCGGAACTAAATCAACTTGAAGCCCTTGCGCTTGCCTACGGAGAGGGTGTCGCCCAGCTTGAGGGCGCTGGGATCGATGTTATAGCTCTTGGGAGCCACCGCCTTGCCGTTGATCTTGACGCCGCCACCGTCAATGTCGCGACGGGCCTGGCCGGCGCTCGCCGAAAGGCCCAGGTCCTTAAGCAGGCCTGCGAGGTAGATCTGGCCCTCGTCGTTGACGGTCAGCTCAACGTGCTTCTCGGGGAAGTCGGCAAGCTGGCCCTCCTTGAACACGCGGTCGAACTCGGCCTGAGCCTCGTCGCCGGCGCCGGCGCCGTGGTAGGTGTCGCACAGGTCGCGGCCCAGTGCGCGCTTGAGCTCATAGGGATCGGCGGAACCATCGGCCAAGGCGGCGTCGATCTTGTCGACCTCGGCCGGGGTGAGCGAGCTGGCCAGACGGTAGTATTTGCCGATCATCTCATCGGGGATGGACATGGTCTTGCCGAACATATCCTTGGGCGCGTCGGTCAGGCCGATGTAGTTGCCATAGGACTTGGACATCTTGCGCACGCCGTCGGTACCCTCGAGCAGCGGCATGGTGAGCGCGATCTGGGGCTCCATGCCCATCTTCTCCATGAGCTCACGGCCAGCGAGCAGGTTGAAGAGCTGATCGGTGCCGCCCATCTCCACGTCGGCCTTGATCTGCACAGAGTCGAAAGCCTGCATCACGGGATACAGGAACTCATGCAGGGCGATCGGCGTCTGAGACTGGTAGCGCTTAGTAAAGTCGTCGCGCTCAAGGATGCGGGCGACGGTGAACTTGGAGCACACCTGCAGCAGGCCGGCCAGGTCCATCGAAAGGATCCAGTCGCCGTTGTGCACGATGGTGGTCTTCTCGGGATCCAGGATCTTCATGGCCTGGCTCACGTAGGTCTCGGCATTGGCCTCGATCTGCTCCTGCGAAAGCTGCGGACGGGTGGAATTCTTGCCCGAAGGGTCGCCAATCAACGCGGTACCGTTGCCGATGATTAGGGTGACGTTGTGGCCCAGGTCCTGGAACTGACGCATCTTGCGCAGCGGCACGGCGTGGCCCAGGTGCAGGTCGGGGCTGGTGGGGTCGACGCCGAGCTTGATGTTGAGGGGCTTGCCCTTCTCAAGCTTCTTGCGAAGGTCGGCCTCGGGAACGATCTGCGCGGCGCCCGAGGTGATGATACGCATTTGCTCGTCAACAGACAGCATTGGGTATCCTCCTTTTGCTATAGCACCCTCGCCGAAAACGGCGGTGCTGGAAGTCCATAAACTCTCTTATGATAACAAACTGACGCGACGCGGCACCTACGACAGGAAAATCCTCGTCCTGCCGCATGCGTCAATGGCAACTGGCAGACGTGTACCGTCACGCTCGACCAGATAGCGTACCTGCCGACGACGCAAGCAGTCACGACAATGGACCCGCCCCGTCGCATCGGTGGCGCAGACGCCCTCGGCGGTCAGCAGGCAGTGCTCGCACACCATAAGCTCGGGACGGTCGGCGTCGACCGAACCCAAGACGCCGGGTTCAGCAGCCAGTTCGGCAATACGCTCCGCATCATTGCCGAGCAACTCGGCCGGCAAGTACACCCGCCCCGCGCCAAGTCCGCGCAGCCAGGTAAGCGTGGCCCGATTCGCGCAGAACACCGGCGCCGCCACGTCAAACGTCACGCCCAGCTCGCGAGCGATCACCACCTGTCCCAGGTTGCGGCAGACGACGCGCCCGGCACGCTGCATCAGTGAGCGGGTCCGGTCAGCGTCACCCGTGCGGCACACCTCGTCAAGCACCACAACGGCGTCGGACAAATCGAGTTCTCCGCGCGGGTCGGCATCCATCAGCTGCCAAGCAAAAACCATGCGAGCGGGAACCGCGCACTCCACCAACTCCGTCGACGCACCGCCATCCACCGCAACGTCCTCAAAGGGCAGCACCTCAACGGCACGCGCAACGGGCGCAATCGCATCCGCCTCGGCCCGCATGCGCTCCAACACCGCCGCCGTCTGATCCAACACGCCGGCGCTGCGAATCAGGTAAACCTCGCAGCCCGCGTCCACCTTACGCTTGCAATGCACGACGACGCGCTTCCCCGCTGTGGCATCCACCGGACAGGGCACCTGCGGCCAGCGCTTGGGCACATCGGGACGCGCGTCGACACCCGGATAGAACCGAATCTCGAGCGTGTCACCCGCCGCCACGGCGGCGTCGAGCTCAACGGTCACCTCTTCGTGGCCCACAGCGACCAAGCGCCCCACGCGCACGCCCTGGTTAATTGCGCGCTCAAAGCTCATCAGCTCGGCACCCGAACGCCCTCGCAGGTACGCATCGGTAAACCCACGGTTAAACGACCTTCCCAACTCGCGCTCAAGCTCTTCCACGGCACCGGGATCCCACGCGCCGTCGCACAGCATATCGAGTGCCCGGCGCCACACCCGCACCACGTTGAATACGTAATCGGGGTTCTTCATGCGCCCCTCGATCTTGAGCGACGCCACGCCGGCATCTACAAGCTCGGGCAGATGCGCAATACCCAGATAGTCGCGCGGGCACAGCAGGCGATCTCCCTCGACGGCGACAACGCTCTGCCCCGCCTCGTCCACCAGGTCGTACGCCAGACGGCACGGCTGCGTGCAGTCGCCGCGCATCGCCGAGCGCCCACGCCGCAGGGCCGAGAACTCGCACGCCCCCGAATAGCCGATGCAAATCGCACCGTGGCAGAATACCTCGATGGGCACGCCCGTGGCACATAGCGCCGCAATCTCGTCGACCGTCAGCTCGCGCGCCGTCGTCACGCGCTCGACCCCCAGCTCATCGGCGGCAAGCCGCACGGCACCCTCGCTATGAACGCCCGCCTGCGTGGACAGGTGAATCTCGACCCCGGGAATCGCCGTGCGCAGCGCGCAGGCCAGCCCGGCATCGGCGACAATCAGAGCATCGGCGCCCAGCTCCAGTGCATGAGCTCCCAACGCCACCGCATCGGACAGCTCATCGTCAAACACGAACACGTTGAGCGTTACGTACACACGCACGCCATGGGCATGCGCCACGGCGCAGCCGCGCGCAAACTCGTCATCCGTAAAGCCATGGGCGCTCACGCGGGCGTTAAAGCCGCCCAACCCCGCATAGATGGCATCGGCACCCGCGGCGATGGCCGCAAGCATCTGGTCGAGCCCGCCCGCCGGCGCCAGCAGCTCGGGCAGCGCCACACCGGCAGCATCCAATCCAGTCTCGTATTGTCCGCTCGGCCCCATCGCCCGAATCGCCATCGGCAAACTCCTTACCAAGGTATGCATTCACTCTGAAAAATGCCGTCTTCCAGCATACACGAGGCCTCGCGCGCCCCGTTTGGTTTATCGTGTAATAACTTATGTCCATCCTGCCCCGACGGCACATCCGCCGTCCGGCACGACATACCTGGAGGTCAATATATGGGTCCTCGCCAACGACAGGGACGCAGCCGTTCAAAGACGCATGCTCTGCCCATAATCCTGCTCTCGTTTTTGGGCTTTCTGCTGATTGCGGGCGTGGCGTTTGGCATCGGCATGGTCGGCAACGTCAACCGCTGGCTGTCCGATCTGCCCGACTACACCGACGCCAACGCGTATCTGGTGAGCGAGCCCACCGAGATCGTCGACTGCAACGGCAACAAGATCGCGAGCTTCTACACGCAAAACCGCAAGTCCATCACCAAGGACGAGGTCTCCCCCTACGTGCTGCAGGGCACCGTTGACGTCGAGGACGAGCGCTTCTACGAGCACGGCGGTATCGACCTGTGGGGTATCGCGCGTGCTGCGGTGGCAACCCTCGGCGGCGGGCACGAAGGCGCCTCGACTATCACCCAGCAGCTGGTGCGCAACACCATCCTGCAGGAGGAGCAGTTCGACTCGACCATCGAGCGTAAGGTGCGCGAGGCCTACATCGCCGTCAAGATGGAGGACATGTACTCCAAAGACGAGATCCTCATGATGTACCTCAACACCATCTACTACGGTCACGGCGCCTACGGCATCGAGGCCGCAGCCGAAACCTATCTGTCCAAGAGCGCCGCCGACCTCACCCTGAGCGAGGCCGCACTGCTCATCGGCCTTCCCAACTCGCCCTCGCAGTACGACCCCACGGTCAACCCCGACCTGGCGCTGTCCCGTCGCAACAAGGTCCTTGACAACATGTTGCGCCTGGGCCACATCACGCAGGAGGAGCACGATGCCGCACAGGCCGAGCCCATCACCCTCAACGTGACCGAGATTTCGGGCAGCGGCGTCGACGTATACTCGCAGCCCTACTTTGTCGCCTATGTTAAGCAGCTGCTGGAGCAGGAGTTCTCGACCGACGTGCTCTTTAAGGGCGGCCTGACCGTCAAGACCACCATCGACCCCACGATGCAGCAGGTGGCAGAGAATGCCGTCCGCGAGCAGCTCGACACACTCTCACTCGACGGCCTGGACATGGGCATGGTCGTCGTCGACCCCAAGACCGGCTACATCAAGTGCATGGTGGGCGGCTACGACTACAACGCCGACGAGAACCACGTAAACCATGCCACGG
>CAUCCR010000053.1:0-10594 GCA_958441355.1 uncultured Collinsella sp.
AGGTCTGGGAAGATGCCTCCAACAAGATCAGCTACGGCCATCTGCGTCGCTATCTGCAAGGCTCCGAGCTCGACTCGGCCATGGACTACCCCTTCCGCGACATGGTCATCGGCTTTTTGATGGGCTACAAAAACGCCTACCAAGCTGCCGAGGATATCGAGACCCTGCGCGAGAACTATCCGCGTGAGGCCCTGTCTTGCGCGCTCAATCTGCTTTCGAGCCACGACCGTCCGCGCATCATCTCGGTGCTCGGCGGTGGCCCCGACGAGTCGCAGCTGCCCGAGTGCGAGCGCAGCAAATGGCGTCTGGACGAGAACGCGATGGGCCTTGCCAAGAGCCGTTTTTGGCTCGCGACGCTCATGCAGATGACGTTCCCGGGCGTTCCCTCAATCTATTACGGTGACGAGTACGGCCTGGAGGGCCTCACCGATCCGGGCAACCGCCGCACCATGCCGACCAAGGAAAACCTACACGACTTCGATACGTTCGCAATCGTCAAGAACGCATCTGCTGTGCGCCGCGCGCTGCCGTTTATGATCGACGGTGAAATCAAGGCCTTCGCGCTCAATGACGAGGTGCTGGCCTACAACCGTACCGGTAAAGACGGCGAGTCCGCGACCGTCATCATCAACCGCAGCCTGCGCAATTCACACCGGGTGACGATTCCGGCGCTCGGCGAATGCGCGAGCGATGTGATCAGCGGTCACGAGTGCGAGATCCACAACGGAACGGTCACGCTCGACCTGTACCCGCTGGGCTCGTCGATCATCTATCACCATGCCGAGCAGCGCCTGCAGGAGCCGCTCGATCACGGCGCGGGCGTCGTGTGCCATATCACCTCGGTGCCCACCGATGATGGCAAGCCCGGTACGATCGGCGCGCCCACGCGTCGTTTTATCGACCATCTGGCCGCCATGGGCATGCGCTACTGGCAGGTTCTCCCCGTCAACCCCACGGACTTCTTCCGCTCCCCTTACGCCGGTCCTTCGGCCTTTGCAGGCAATATCGACCTGCTGCCCGAAAGCTACGAGGAGCTGGCCGCCGACTTTGAGACCTGGAAGGCCCGCGGCGGCGAGGATGCCGACCCGCTGTACACAGCGTTTAAACATCGCAATGCCGATTGGCTCGAGAAGTACTGCGTCTACATGGCCGTTAAGAAGTACTTTGAGGGCGAGTCGCGCCACGATTGGCCGGCAGATGTCGCGCGCTACAACGAGCATCTGATCGACGACAAGCGTTTCCACGACGAGGCCGAGCTTCAGGCGTACATGCAGTACCGCTTTGACCTGGCTTGGTGCGAGCTCATGAACTATGCGCACAAGAAGGGCATCGAGGTTATCGGCGATATTCCTATGTACGTGTCCGATGATTCGGCAGACGCGTGGAGCGAACCCGAGAACTTCTGCCTGTCCGATACCGGCAAGGCGATTGAGATTTCCGGTGCGCCGCCCGATAACTTTGCGCCCGAGGGGCAGGTGTGGGGCAACCCGACGTTCCGCTGGGACCACATGAAGCAGAACGGCTATAGCTGGTGGATGGATCGCCTGCGTCGTGCGTTTTCGCTCTACGACCGTGTGCGTCTGGATCACTTCCTGGGATTCCACAGCTACTATAGTATCCCCGCAGGCAAGGCTTGCGCCGACGGGCGTTGGCTGGCGGGCCCGGGCAAGGACCTGTTCCAGACCGCCTACAACGAGCTGGGTCCGCTCAACTTTATCGCCGAGGACCTGGGCTATTTGACGCCTGGTGTTCGCGCCATGGCTTCGACTTGCGGTTTCCCCGGCATGGACGTGTTGGAGTTTAGCGACTACGACGTTCGTTGCGGTGTGCATCCCACGCCCGGCAAGATTCTGTACACCTCGACGCACGATACGTCAACGCTGGCCGGTTGGTGCACGCGTTCCTTTGCGGGCGGCGATGAACCGAGCGGTGTTGAGCTGGCGGCCAAGCTGATGAGCGACGCGCTGGCAAGCGACGCTCCCCTGGTGATGATGCCGCTGCAGGACGTGCTGGGGCTGGGCGACAACGCACGCATGAACGTGCCGGGCGTGGCCACGGGCAACTGGACCTGGCAGGCTGACGAGGCGGACATTGCAGCCGCCGAGGGCAAAACCGCGCGGCTCCTGCGCAACAACCATAGATTCTGGGGCGAAGCGTGATAAAACCCCCGATATAGGGTACAGTTACAGACGTTTGAATTTTTGCGGGCAGAGTAATCTGCCCGCTTTGTGCTGAAAAGGAAGTATTTATGGCGCGCTACGATTACAAGTGCTCGAGCTGCGGCAACGTGTTTGAGGTTGAGCATCCCATGTCCGAGACTCCCGAGGTCGTGTGCCCCAGCTGCGGTGCCCCGGCGGCCAAGACGTTCTCAGCCAGCGGCATAAAATTTAAGGGCAGCGGTTTCTACAACACCGACCAGCGAAGCGGCGGCTCCAGCACCAGCGCCACGAGCGGCTGCTGCGCCAACTGCCCGCACAGCCACTAGAAACAAGCGGTCCCGCCACCCAGGTTTCGTTATGAGTTGCGGTGAAATAGTTCCTGAATCAGCCCATCCAACGGCCAAACAGGAACTATTTCACCGCAACTTTTCTATGGATCGAATTTCGGGCTGATGCTAAGTTAGTAACAATTCAAAACTCTGCCGGATTACGGGGCTGAATTGACAACCTCTATCCATTCCGGTAATTTGCAAATTTCAACAAGCCATCTACCTGCGGTTTTATTTAGGCCATTTTTGCTGTGGTCGAGCATCACCAATCTAGCCCCGTAATCCGCCCTACTTTTGATAGCAGCAAGTATGAAACGTGGCTATTTTTTCCCACTCTTTACCGCTATTGCTATCTCCGCTCGCAGGACATCCTAAGTTGCGGTGAAATAAGGACTATTTGGCGGGTAGATGCCGCTATTCAATCCCTATTTCACCGCAACTTAGTAGTTACTTGTGGATCAGGCGGGCGCAGAAGTGGCCGTCGTAGGAGTCGGCGTTTACTGGCACGCTTTGGAAGAGGCCACGGTCGTTTTGACGGACGGCTAACAGCTTCTTGGCCTGATCGAACTCGGGAAGTTGCAGAATCTGCGCCTCGGAAAGCGGCGCCACGCTAAAGCCGGCACCCTCGGGAGAAGCAAGGAACGCGTCCACCACCTGTGTGTTCTCCTCGTCGAAGACCGAGCACGTCGCATAGATGAGCTCGCCGCCGGCAGCCACGCGCGCGGCAGCCTCTTTGAGCATCGTCAGCTGCAGCTTGGGCAGATCAGTCGTAACGTCGTTCTCGGTCAGACGCCACGGGATCTCGGGATGACGACGCATGGTTCCGGTGCCCGAGCACGGCGCATCGATAAACACGGTATCGAACTTGACCCGCTCACCGCGCATGGCATCAAACGATGTGAGAACCTCATCGAGCTCGCAAGCATCACCCGAAACCGTACGAACGCCCTGAATACCGGCCTTATGCAGGCGAGCGAGATTCAGATCGCACTTGCGATCATGCAGATCGAGCGCCGTATGCTGACGCTCATAGCCCGCACGCTTGGCCTGACACATCATCACATAGGTCTTGGTGCCACGACCGGCACCAATCTCAAGGCAGCTACCAGGGCGCGTGGCAGCCGTGGCGATAAGCTGCGCGTTGAGATCAGACGCCACCGCGGCAGCACGCTCAAACACACCCGAAGCAACGGTAACCTGGGCATCAACCGGGGCATGGCAGCCCGGGAAGACAGGCGCGACGAGCTGCGAGATATACGGATCGGGCTTGGTCGCAAAGGCGTTCTCATGCAGGGCCAGTGGCGCGGGGGCCAGATTGCCGGCAAAGTTAAGCGCACCCTCTGGCGTGTCGAACGATGCCATAATGCGAGCGCACAGCCAACGCGGCAGTCCCATCAGGCGCGACAGACGAACCGGGCGTCGCTCAGACTCATCTACATCGGACGCCGTGGCAAAGTCCTCAACGTTGTCCGCGACCTTATGCAGCACGGCATTGGCCAAACCGGCGGCAGACTTAGCTCCGCTGCGCACCAGCTCAACGCCCTGACTCACCGCAACGCGGCCAGGCGTATGCAGATAGAGCATCTCGAAGGCCGAGATACGAAGTGCCATGCGAACACGCGGCGCAACCTTTTTAGGCTTATCGAGAAACTGATCGAGCAGCTCGTCCAAAATACCCTGCGTAGCGGCCACACCCAGCGCCAAGCGGGCGGCAAAAGCGGAATCGCGCTGGTCAATAGCCTTGGCCGATGCGCGAGAGGACAGCACGTCACGCGCATACATGCCGCGGCGATCGGCCTCCATTAGCACATCGAGCGCAAGTTTGCGCGCGGGAGACAGCTTGCTCATGACAAAACACCCCAGATAAGATCGGCGCCTTGCAGCCCAGCAGCCCAAGCAGAAGCGGCCATGGCACGCTTGCCATCGGGCTTAACCTCGAGCAGTTCAACCGCACCGTCGGAAAGACCAAGGTAAACACGCTTGTTTTTAACGTCAACGGCGCCCTCACCAAGCGACACATCAGCCGGCGCAGCATCGAGCACGCGCACGGTCTTGCCGGCAATCACGCATCGGGCAGGCGCGGTATCAGACGAGGCCAGCACATGGCGCACGCAATCAAGCACAGCCATCTGCGGATCCAGACGCATCTCCAGCTTGGAAATCTTGGCAGCATGGGTAACGAGCGACTCATCCTGCTCAGTCCAAACAGCCGAGCCATCGGCAAGCGAGGGAAGCGTATCGGCAAGCAGTTTGCCGCCAAGCTCACCAAGCTCCATGGTCAGCGCCTCAGCATGCTTACCGGCAACCGACGTGGAAGCCTGAGCACAATAAGCGCCGGTATCAACGCCATGTCCAATGCGCATAATGGAAACGCCAGCAATCTCATCACCAGCAAGAATGGCACGCTGAATAGGCGCAGCCCCACGCCAACGAGGCAGCAAGGACGCATGAACGTTCACAATACCAAGCGGCGCCATATGCAGCACCTCATCGGGCAAAATGCAACCATAGGCAGCCACACAGAAAATGTCAGCCTGGGCAGCCTGAAGCGCCTCAACAACCTCCGGCGTCATACGATTAGCCTCAATAACCGGCAACCCCAGCTCAAGCGCGCGAGCCTTAACAGGAGACGGCTCCAGCTTCTTACCACGCCCACGAACAGCATCAGGACGAGTAATTACGAGCGCAATATCATTGCCAGCCTCAACAAGCGAAACCAGCGAAGGCACAGCAAAATCAGGCGTACCCATAAACACAATACGCATAAAGAACGTCTCCCCTCAACCAAAGCCGAGACGGCTACAAATAGCGGCGGAAAGCCAAGTCACCAGCCCATCCGCAATAACATTTCAACAAAAACAAATATACCCAAAACCAAAGAAAGAGCCGCATAAAAGCAGCCCTCCCAACAAAGCACCTATCAGCGAAGACGCCCCTCCCTGGCCCGACGGCACCCGGGCGAAACGAAGAGCGACAACGTAGTCCCTGGGATGGGGCCCACACATATCGTCCCGCGCGCAGTTTCGCAGCGCAGCGAGAATGTTTGAGCACGGGATGATATGTGTGGGCCCCATCCCAGGGACGGACAATTAACCTATTCGGTCTCGCCCGGTCGAGCGCCGCGGGCCAGGGCGTCCTGGTACTCCTTGACGGCCTTGAGCCTCTGCATGGGCTTCAGTCGCTCGAACATGGTGTTGCCGTGCAGGTGATCAATCTCGTGCTGCAGGCACACGCAGAACAGATCGCCCGAGGCCTCGTAGCGAATCAGGTTGGCGTCCAGGTCATATGCCTCTACGACGACATGGTCGGGACGCTCGATCTCGCAGCTAATGCCAGGAATGGAAAGGCAGCCCTCGCTAAAGGGCACCAGATGGTCGCTCTGCTCAACAATGACAGGGTTGATGAGCACGTACGGGTCGTAGTCGTTCTTGTCGCTGTAGTCGCAGTCGATAGTGACGAGCTGAATGAGCTCGCCGATCTGCGGAGCAGCCAGGCCACAGCCGCCGTTCTCGAACATCATCTTCTTCATCTTCTCGGCAAGCGCTTCGATTGCCGGGGTGATCTCCTCGATGACGGCGCACTCCTGGCGCAGACGAGGGTCGGGCGACAGTACGATTCCGTTGGCTTCCATGGCCATCCTTTCGAGTTGTTACATCAAATCATAGGCGTCGACGTCAACGCTCACGCTCACGCCGCGCACAGAGCCCACCTCTTTGAGGCAGGCGTCGATATCATCAGAGACATGGTACCCCACGGGCGACTTCACAAGCAGATGGAAGCGGTAACGGTCCTTGGCTCTCTCGATTACACACGAAGCTGGGCCCAGCACCTGCGGCACCGCGCTGCCCGCCCGCAAAAAGTCGGGCGCGACAGCATGCCAACGGCGCTTAAGAAGCTTTGCAATGCGCCCGATGTAGTCCTGCGCGTCGTCTCGGTTCGCCGACCACACCAAAATGTTGACCAGGCGAACAAACGGCGGGTACAGCGCGTCGCGGCGCTGGTCCAGGTCGTAGTCGGTAAAGATCGAACGGTCGTGCTCGGCGACAGCGCGAATGACCGGATCTTCGGGCAGGTAGGTCTGGATGATCACCTCACCGGGGCGATCGCCGCGGCCGGCGCGGCCCGCAACCTGCTCCAGCAAGTCGTAGGCGCGCTCTCCTGCGCGGAAGTCCGGCAGCTTGAGGGCGAAATCGGCATTGACCACGCCCACGAGCGTGACCTCGGGAAAGTCGAGGCCCTTGGCGATCATCTGGGTGCCCAGCAGCACCGCACAATCGGCGGCATCGAACTGCTCGAGCAGCTTTTTGTGCGCATCCTTGCCGCGCGTGGAATCGGCATCCATGCGAATAATGGCGACGTCCTCGGGAAGCATCTGGTGCAGCGCGTCCTCGATCTGCTGCGTACCCAGGCCCATTTTTGCCAGGTAGCGACTGCCACATTTGGGGCAACGGCTCGTGGGCGCGGGATACGGCTGCACGCGCCAAGACGAACCGCAGGTGTGGCACTGCAGCGTGTGTGTGCGCTCGTGATACGTAAGCGCGGTGGAGCAGTGGTTGCAGGTGGGCACGCAGCCGCATTCGCGGCACATCAGAAACGGCGCAAAGCCACGGCGGTTATGCAGCAGCACGGCCTTCTCGCGGCGCTCGACCACGCGCTCCAGGCCCTCCATCAAGGGTTTTGAGAACATGGAGCGGCTGCCGTGCGAGAACTCCCGGCGCAGGTCGGCAATACGGACCGTGGGCAGCACGGCGTGTCCCGGGCGCTCGGGCATCTCGACGCGCGTCCAGGTGGCACCGTTATACGTGCCACGGCGGCAGCGGTCGAGGGCCTCGGCAGAAGGCGTGGCCGAGCCCAGCACGAGCGGGCAGCGATAGCGACGCGCCATCTCGGCCGCCACCTCGCGCGCGTGGTAGCGCGGACTGGAGCCTTGCTTGTAGCTGGTCTCGTGCTCCTCGTCGATGATGATAAGGCCCAAGTCGCTGAGCGGGCAAAAGAGCGCCGAGCGGGCGCCGACGACCACGCGGGCCGCACCGCTGGCAACCATATCCCACTGGTCCAGGCGCTCGCCCGCAGAAAGACGCGAATGGAACACGGCGACCGTCTCGCCAAAGCGCGAGCGGAAGCGGCCGACAGTCTGGGCCGTCAGCGAGATCTCGGGCACCAGCACGCAGGCCGAACGGCCGGCCGCCAGCACGCGCTCAATCGCCGAAAGGTAAACCTCGGTTTTGCCGGAGCCGGTGACGCCGTCGACCAACACCACGTCGCCATGAGCGTCCAGACGGACGCGCTCAATCTGCGCGAGCGCCTGCTGCTGGCCGTTCGTGAGCGCGACTGGTGCCTTACCGCTTGCCGAGGACAGCGTGGTCTGCTCGCTGCAGCCACGCCAGGCGCGACGCTCCTCCACCACGACGACACCACGTTTTTCGAGCGCCTTGATGGTCGCCGACATGCTGTTGTAGAGCAGGTTGAGGTCGCGCGTTGTGACCGGGCCGCACTGTAGTGCCTCGATGAGCTGACGCTGGCGGACCGCCGTTTTGGGAGGCGTATAGTCGAAGCCCTCGGGCGTGAGCATGACCCAGCGGTTTTGGATGGGTTTGACGGCGGGGCGCTCAACGGCCCACACGCCGTCGTCGCCCTTGACCACGCGCGGGCTTCCGCCCGGAGGCAAGAACAGGCGCAGACACTCGGAAAGCGTCGCGACATACTCGCGACTCATCCAACGTGCGATACGGGCAGCCTCCGCGGTAAAGAGCGGTTTGCTGAGAATCGCCTCGACGGGCTTGATGCGCGCAGGATCGAGGACCTTGTTGCCTTGCAGGTCGCCCAGCTCAGACGCAATGTCAATGATATAGCCCGCGGCCGCACGGTTGCCAAAATGGACCAGGACCGTAGACCCGACTTGGGCCTCGTTGGCGAGGGATTGCGGAATGCCGTAAGCAAACGGCTCGGACAGCGCACGCGTCGGGATGTCGAGAACCACGCTCGCATAGGCGGCGACGGGTTCGGGTGCGGGCCCGGGCTGCGCCGGGGCGGCGGCAGGAGCCGCGGGCTTCGAAGCCTCCTCCGGTTCCGGCGAACCAAACAGCGACAGTTGCTCGGCCATGGCCCCAGCACCTCCCATCCCATTCGTCTTCAGAAACAAGAGCCCCGCTCGGGGTGAACGGGGCTCGGATACGTGCGTTTACACGGCTGCTACAGCGCCATCGTGCGGGCGCGGTCGATGCGCGCCAGGCAGTCGTCGCGGCCGACGAGTGCCATGGTCTCGCCCAGCGGAGGGCTCACCATGTTGCCGCAGACGGCAACGCGCACGGCTTGGAACACCACGCGCTTCTTAAGGTCCATCTGCTCGGGCAGCGGTTCAAGCGCGGCGTCGATGTTGGCAGCCGTCCACTCGTCCACGCCCTCGAGCGCGGCCTTGGCGGCGTCCAGAATGGCACCCATGCCCTCCTTGGCCAGGCCCTTGTTGACGGATTTCTCGTCATACTCGAGCGTCTCGGCCGTGGCAAAGATGGGAGCGGCGACGGTCACGGCGTCGGACGGCATCTTGGTGCGCGGCTTAACGATGGCGGCAAGCGCGTCGATCCAGTCCTCGCCGTACTCGACATTACCCTCGATGAGGCCTGCCTCGTGCAACTCGGGGACCATGATCTCGTCGGCAAACTGCGCGTCGGACATGCCGTTGATGTACTCGGCATTGACCCAGTCGAGCTTCTTGGGGTCGAAGGTCGCGGGGTTCTTGGAAATGCGGTCGAGCGAGAACTTGCTAGCCAGGACGTCGCGCGGGATGATCGTGGTCTCGCCGTCGAGCGACCAGCCGAGCAGCGCCAGGTAGTTGACGAAGGCATCGGACAGGTAACCGGCGTCGCGGTACTCCTCCACCGAGGTGGCGCCGTGGCGCTTGGAGAGCTTCTTGCCGTCGGCGCCCAGAATCATGGAGATGTGGGCGAACGTGGGCACAGGCGCGCCGAGGGCCTCATAGACCATGACCTGGCGCGGGGTGTTGGACAGGTGATCGTCGCCGCGGATGACGTGGGTGATCTTCATCATGGCGTCATCGACGACGGTCGCGAAGTTGTACGTGGGCGTGCCATCAGAGCGGAAGATGACAAAGTCGTCGAGCTCCTTGGCGTCGAAGGTTACCTCGCCGTGGACGGCGTCGTGGATGACGACGTCGCCGCGGTCCTCGGGCACCTTGATGCGCAGGACGTAGGACTCGCCGGCCTCGATGCGGCGGCGGGCCTCCTCGGGATCAAGATCGCGGCAACGGCGCTGATAGCCCTGGAAGGGATCCTTGCGCTCCTGCGCGGCCTTGCGGTCGGCGTCAAGCTGCTCCTTGGTGCAGAAGCAGGGATAGGCCTTGCCCTCATCCCAAAGCTTCTGGGCGGCCTGCTTGTACAGGTCCAGGCGCTCGGTCTGGGCGTAGGGGCCAAAGTCGCCGCCCACCTCGGGACCCTCGTCCCAGTCCAGGCCCAGCCAACGCATGGCGCGCAGGATAATCTGCGTGTTCTCGTCGGTGGAGCGGGTGGGGTCGGTGTCGTCGATGCGCAGGATGAACGTGCCGCCGTTTGCGCGGGCGAAAGCCCAGTTATAGATAGCGGTGCGGGCGCCGCCGATGTGCAGCTTGCCCGTCGGTGAGGGTGCAAAGCGGACGCGAACGTCTGATGCCATGGAAATCTCCTCGATTACAGGATGGATGTCTAACCGCATTAGTATAAAGCATCAAAGCAGCCTCCGCACAAAGGGCACTGACCTACTTATTGGGGACAGACTTAAATGACCATTCTTTGGGCAACCTGTCGGCACTTAGGTAAGGGTAGTCATTTAAGTCTGTCCCCAATGAGTAGGTGCGGAAAGGGTGTGAATGTTTGATTTACGCGCTATGATGTGCCCTTGCATAGAGAGCCCGGCGGAATGGTAACGGTCGCCGGGACACGTTTTTGAAAGGACAATCATGTCAGACGAACTTCGTTCCATCCCGCCCCAACACGGGTCCTTCGTATTTACGTCGGAGTCGGTGACCGAAGGTCATCCCGATAAGATCGCTGACCAGATCAGCGACGCCGTCCTCGACGCAATCCTCGCCAAAGAAATAGAGCTACAGGAGCA
>CAUCCR010000054.1:0-10440 GCA_958441355.1 uncultured Collinsella sp.
TCTCCCGACGGCGTGCCCGCCAACGTCGAGAACGTCCGCTGCGCCTGCGAGACCCTCGTGACCACCGGCACCGTCATCGTCGCCGGCGAGATCCGCACCCAGGCCTACGTCGACGTACAGGAGATTGCCCGCGGCGTTATCCGCCGCATTGGCTACAACCGTGCAAAGTTCGGTTTTGACTGCGACACCTGCGGCGTTATGAGCCTCATCCACGAGCAGTCGCCCGATATCGCCCAGGGCGTTGACGAGTCATTCGAGACCCAGACCGGCGCTACCACCGACCCGATCGACCTGATCGGTGCCGGCGACCAGGGCATGATGTTCGGTTATGCCTCCAACGAGACCAAGACTTTAATGCCCATGCCGCACTACCTTGCCAGCCGCTTGGCCGAGCGCCTGGCAGCCGTGCGCCACGACGGCACCCTCGCCTACCTGCGCCCCGACGGCAAGACCCAGGTCACCGTGCGCTACGAGGAAGGCAAGCCCGTCGAGGTCACGACCATCGTCATCTCCACGCAGCACGCCGCCGAGATCGAGGACATGGGCAAGATCAAGGCCGACCTCATCGAGCACGTCATCACCCCGGTCATGGCCGCCGAGAACATGCCGTGGGACAACGCCGACATCTACGTGAACCCCACCGGTCGCTTTGTCGTGGGCGGCCCCATGGGTGACACGGGCCTCACCGGCCGCAAGATCATCGTTGACACCTACGGCGGCTACGGCCGTCACGGCGGCGGTGCCTTTAGCGGCAAGGACTGCACCAAGGTCGACCGCTCCGCCGCGTATGCCGCGCGCTGGGTCGCCAAGAACGTGGTCGCCGCCGGCCTGGCCGACCGTTGCGAGGTCGAGCTTGCCTATGCCATTGGCGTTTCCAAGCCCCTCTCAATCATGGTCGACACCTTCGGTACCGCACATGTTGCCGAGGACAAGATCGTCGAGGCCGTAGAGAAGACCTTCGACTTGCGCCCGGGTGCAATCATCCGCGACCTAGACCTGCGTCGCCCCATCTACGAAAAGACGGCAGCCTACGGTCACTTCGGCCGCGAAGACCCCGACTTCACCTGGGAGAAAACCGATCGAGTCGAAGAACTCAAAGCAGCCTGCGGCCTGTAATCGGGAACCACCAAGGTCACAACACGCATACGCTTTGAAAAGAAGTACCGCCCCCAAGCGGTACTTCTTTTTTATTAATCCGGTGGTGAAGATATTTCGATATGAGCCCACGCTGCGTCACCAGCTAATGAATTTTGCAGTACGCGCCCTTCTACCATGTATCCTTAGTCCCGAGGGCGGGGCATAAGGTCGATCGCGAGTTCCGCACGAGCCGGAGAGCACTTAATGTGCTCTCCGTGCGAGCAGGACTGTCCGAGCAGGCGACCTTATGCCCCGCCCTCGGGACGATGGGACAAAACAAAGGAGCACCCATGGCAGGCAAGCCGCAAACACTAGCTACGACCTCGGCATTCGAGATCTTGGGCCCCGTCATGGTCGGCCCCAGCTCATCGCACACCGCCGGCGCCCTGCGCTGCGCCCAAGTTGCCGCCAGCCTGCTGGAAGGCCGCATCACCAAAGTCACCTTTGGCCTGTGGAACTCCTTCGCCCACACCTACCGCGGCCACGGCACAGACCGTGCGCTCGTCGCGGGCATACTGGGCCTCGACACCGATGACGAGAACATCAAGCAGGCCTTCGACCTCGCGCGCGAGCAGGGCCTCGAATATCACTTTGACATCAAGAGCGACGACGCCTCCATCCACCCCAACACCGTCGACATCGACATGGTCGACGACACGGGCGCCACGGCACAGGTTCGCGGCGAGAGCCTGGGCGGCGGCAAGATGCGCATCAGCCGCATTAACGGCGTCGGCGTTGACATCTCGGGCATGTACTCCACGCTCTTCGTGGCGCACAAGGACGTCCCCGGTGTACTCGCCGCGCTCACCAACCTGCTCGCCTACGCACACGTGAACATCGCCTTCTGCCGCACCTACCGCACCGAAGTAGGCGGCCAGGCCTACTCCGTCTTTGAGACCGACGGCGCGCCCGACGACACCGTCGTCCCCATGCTGCGCAAGCTCGACAATGTCGATTACGCAACGTTTATCGAGCTCCCAGGCTCGGCCTCGTCGCTCTCCCCCGGCGTCTCGGCCATGGAGATCTTCGACGACGGCGAGCAGCTGCTCGATGCGTGCGAGGAACTGGGGCTCAGCATCGGCGCCGTCATGGCCGTTCGCGAGGCGCGTCTGACCGGCGAGGCCCACGCCGTCGCCGCCATGCGCCGCGTGCTCGACGTCATGCGCGAGGAGACCACGGCCCCCATCGCCAATCCGCAACGCTCGCTCGGCGGGCTTATCGGCGGCGAGGCCAAGCTCGTCGAAGCAACCCGCTGCAACGATTTGAGTGCAAACCTGATGGGCGCCGTCCAGACCGACGCCGTTGCCCGCGCCATGGCCGTGCTCGAGCGCTCCGCTACCATGGGCGTGATTGTCGCCGCCCCCACGGCAGGGTCCGCGGGTGTTGTGCCCGGCTGCGTGCTGGCGCTTGCCGATCGCCTGCAGCTCGACGACGAGCAAGTCATGGACGCGCTCTACTGCGCAGCCGCCATCGGCCTCAACCTCACCACAAGCGCCTGCGTTGCCGGCGCCGAGGGCGGCTGCCAAGCCGAGGTGGGAAGCGCCGCCGCCATGGCAGCCGCCGCACTGGTGCAGATGCTCGGCGGCACGCCCGAGCAGGCGCTCGACGCCAGTTCCATCGCGCTGAGCAACCTGCTGGGCCTGGTCTGCGATCCTGTAGGCGGCCTCGTGGAGGTGCCCTGCCAAAACCGTAACGCCATCGGCGTGGCTGCGGCCTTTAGCTCGGCACAACTCGCCCTCGCCGGCATTAAGAGCCTGGTACCGTTTGACCAGATGGCACACGTCATGCTCTCGGTGGGCCACGCTTTACCGGCCGCGCTGCGCGAGACGGCAAAGGGTGGCATCGCGCAGGCTCCGGCCGCACTTTCGGCCTGTGCAAAATGCAGTGTGTGCGGATAGCGGCAAAGAACGACTCAAAGGTGGGACAAATGTCCCACCTCTTTTGAATGCCACCGTTTCCGTACCACAAACAGCAGGGCAATCGCTATAATGCAAGCCCAGTAAAAACACGATGAACCGCAAGGCGAAAATCGAAGGATATGCATACGATGTCGCAAAACGATCGAACTCAACTGATTCCCGATCCGCAGCAGCCGAGCAGGCACACCGGCGGCGCTCAGTCGCCGCGTCCTATCGCGCCGAGCCACGGTCAGCAGCGTAGTGCAGCAAACGCTTCCCAACGCCCGAACCAACAGCGACAGCAGCGTCAACAACGTCAGCAGCGCCAGGCAAACGGCAATGCGCCCAAGCAGCCCCCCACGCACGCTCGAGGCGATCGTGGCCCCGCGCGCAAACCCGCCGGCAACAATAAATCGGGCAAAAAGACGACGCTCTTTGTTGTCCTGGGTCTAATCATCATTGTCTATATCGTAGGCATCGTAGCGTTTTCGCAGCTAGCTTACCCCAACACCACCATTGCCGGCGTCGACGTCTCGTTCTCCAACGCTTCGTCTGCCGCCACCAAGGTCAACTCGGCATGGAAGCACTATAAGCTCACCGTGACAGGCGATGACTTTAGCTGGAACTATCAGCCCGAGTCCGATGAGCCCATCGTTGATGGCGAAGCTGCCGCAAAAGAGATCATCAGCCACAACGAAGCCTTTGTATGGCCGGTCCGCCTTATGGAATCCTTAAGCGGCAAGACCAAAACAACCGCTACCTCCAACGAAGTCGATCTTGATCAAGACGTCGACCTGTCCATGCTCTCCGATACCTTTGACCAAAAGAAGTTTGAGAAGGATCTGGGCGCCGCCATCGACGAGTTTAACGAGGGCCGTTCGGGCACGTTCGAGGCCAATAGCTCCTATGACGAGCAAGCGGGCAAGTTTAACGTCGAGAAGGCGCGCTCCAACGAAAAACTCAACCGCGAGCATGTCATTAAATATGCCGAGCTCGAGCTCGCCTCGCTGGCCGAGACCGTAGATCTTTCCAATCTCGGCAACGATGCCTATGAGCCGCTCAATGGAACGCTGACCGATGATCAGATTCAGGCCGCATGCGATGCCGCCAACAACTTCCTTGGCGTCAACGTAACCCTCAAGCTCAACGGCGAGGATGCCGGCAAAGTTGATGGCAGCTCCGTATTGCAGTGGATCAGCTTTGCCGATCCGGCCAACCCCACGCTCGATACGTCGCAGATCAGCAGCTGGGCAGCCGAGCTCGCCAACGGCTTTAATACCGTGGGCTCCACTCGCTGGTGGACGCGCGCCGATGGCAAGCAGTGCGCCGTCGAAGGCGGTGACTTTGGTTGGTCCATCGACAGTAGCTCGCTCGCCAAGCAGGTCGAGGACGCCATTAACAACAAGCAGACCGGCGAGATCGAGATCAAGTACTCCCAGAAGGCCGACACCTTTACCGCTAAGGGAGAACCCGACTGGAAGGCGTATATCGACGTCGACCTGTCAGAGCAGCACGCGCGCTACTATGACGAGAGCGGCAATATCGTGTGGGAGGCCAACTTTATTTCTGGCAAACCGGGCGAAGACGCCACCCCCGAGGGCGTGTGGCAAATCAACAGCAACGACGGCGGCAGCACCCTGATCGGAGCCAAGGACCCCGAGACCGGTAAACCCAAATATGAGAGCCCGGTGAGCTATTGGATGCCGTTCGAGGGCAATATGATCGGCTTCCACGACGCTACATGGCAAAACGACAAGAGCTTCGATAATGCCGAGTCCTATAAGTGGTGCGGTAGCCACGGCTGCATCAATCTGCGCCTGGCAGACGCCAAGGCACTGCACGATTGCATCAAAGTCGGTCTGTGCGTGGTTGTCCACTCGTAGTGCAACGCGCACATCCCTACAACGTGGAGCTGCTGCGACCAATCTAACAGTTCCGAAAGAAACCATCCTATGCGCCCGCCCCAACCGGTGGGCGCATATACTTATCGAGGTACTTTCTATAAAGGAGACGCTATGCCGAATGTCCCCACGATCACCCCGGGCCCAGATGATACCGAGCGCACGCCCGAAGGTGCCACCGAAACGATTCCTCTGATTACAAACGTACATGCCGACAAGCAGAGCGGACGAGCGAACGATACGGCCGAGATTTCCGATGAAGAGGCATATGCCAAGCTCAAGGCAAAACGTGCCGAACGTCGACGCAAAAAGCTGATTCGACGCGGTATTGCCGCCGGCGTCGTGGGTGCCATCGCGTTCATTGCCATTGTCGCAACCCTGGTTATCAATGCGCAGCCTCAGGGCGCTAGCGGACCTGTGACCGACATGGTGACCGAGGGCACGTTTACCACAACGGTCGAGGCGAAAGGCCAGCTCAAACCCATTTCGTCCTCAGTGGTCTCCCCTTCTGTCGACGGTACGGTCGATTCGATCAACGTGCAGGCAGGCCAATCCGTCAACGAGGGCGACGTGCTTATGACCATTAAAAACGACGAGCTCGACCGCAACGTTGCCGAGGCGCAGCGTGCAGTTGCAGCCGCCCAGGAAGACCTCACCAACGCACAGAAATTCGCCGCTGCCGCGCAGGCCACCCCAACGACGGATGTCGATGGTGCTTCCGCAGCGGCTGGCGTCTCCGCCGCATCAGCGGACACGAACGCCGTATCGGCCGCGCAGCGCAGCCTCGCATCGGCACAGGCAAACCTCGATCAGGCGAACGCCAAGGCAGCCAGCCGTTCGGTCACGGCCCCGAGCTCGGGCAGCATCGTGGAGCTAAACGCCAAGGTGGGCGCCACGGTAACAGGCGGCATGATCATGGGCGAAAGCGATACGAGCGGCGGCAAGCAGTGCATGCAGATCGCCGACCTATCCAAGATGAAGGTGACCGTGCAGGTGGGCGAAAAGGACATCGCCAAGATCGCCGTTGGGCAGAGCGCCAACGTCACGTATCCCGCGTTTCCCGATATCGTGAGCCAGGGCACCGTCACGGCTATCGCGTCGGTGGCAAACTCCGACGCCGCCAACGGTGGCGGCGGCAGCGTAACCTTTAACGTCGACATTCTCATCGAGGCTCCCGACGCGCGCCTGAAGCCGGGCATGACAGCCGAGGTATCGGTGGTGACCGAGCAGCTCGACGACGTGGTGATGGTGCCGACGATGGCGCTCATGACCGAAGACGGCGAACACTATTACGTCAACGTGGCGACTGATGACGAGGGCAAGCAGACCCGCCGCGTGAAGGTGACCGTCGTGACGCAAAACGACAACGAAGCCGTAGTCGGCAAGACACAGGTCAAACGCGACGACCAGGGCAACGAGATCAACCCCAACGTGCCGGTTACCAAGCTGCGCGATGGCGACACCCTCGTCATGGACACCGGAGCGGACGCAACGGCTGACGGCGGTTACAGCGCGGATTCGGGCAGTATGTCTGACGATGAGGGCATGTAATGCGTCCCGTTATCGACATCCGCAACGTGCACCGCATCTTTGAGAGCGAGGCGGGGTGCGCCCACATCCTGCACAACGTGAGCCTGGCGGTAAATCCCGGCGAATTCGTCGCTATCACTGGCCCCTCGGGCTCGGGCAAATCAACGCTCATGAACATCCTAGGCTGCCTGGATAAGCCGACGGCGGGCGACTACTACCTGCAAGGGCTCAATGTGGCCGAGCTCGATGATGACGAGCTCACCGAAGTTCGCGCCCTGAGCATTGGCTTTGTCTTTCAGAGCTTCAACCTGCTGCCGCGCCTGTCGGTTATCGAAAACGTGATGCTGCCGCTGGCCTACACCAATGTGCCCCGTAGCCAGCGCGAAATGCGCGCCGTGCACGCGCTGCAGGCTGTCACGCTGCCTGTCGACCACTGGGACCACCGCATATCCGAGCTCTCGGGCGGCCAGATGCAGCGCGTCGCAATCGCGCGCGCCCTCGTCAATGACCCGCCCATCATTCTGGCCGACGAGCCGACGGGAAACCTGGACTCCGCTACCGGAGCGCTTGTGATGGAGACCTTCCATAAGCTCCAGAAGCGCGGCAAAACCATCGTGCTTATCACACACGACCCCGGCATCGCCGCCGAGGCCGACCGTGCCGTGACCATCCGCGACGGTCGCATTCACGACGGCGCGTATATTCCACATGCACCGCGGACCCTGCGCAGAGCCGTAGATAGCCTGCCCATGATTTCCGCCTCCGCCAACCCGCCGAAAGGAGTGGTGGCATGAGCGCCCGCGATCTCATCCAGGAAGCCCTTCACTCGCTCGAGGCCAACAAGGGCCGCAGCCTGCTCACCATCCTGGGCATTGTCATCGGCATCGCCTCGGTTATCGCCATGACTTCGCTCATCGGCGGTATCCAAAACAGCCTGGTCAACAGTCTGGGCCTCAATGCGGCACGCATGGTGCAAATCTATTCGTCGCAAGAACTCACCGAGTCGGACATCGAGAAGCTTCAAAAACTGGTGCCGCAGATAGAGCAGATCGGCATTGTCGACAGCGCGTATACCGAGTATAAGACCGGCGATAAAAGCTATACCGTCATGGCACAGGGTGTCAATAGCGACATGCTCGACGCCGTGGGGGCCAGCAAGCTCGTTGCGGGGCGCACCTATTCCCAGGCCGAGTCCCAATCAGGCTCGCGCGTGGCGCTCATCAGCCGCGGCGGCACCGATCAGCTGTACGGCAACGAACAGGATGCGCTGGGCAAGACTATTAAGGTGTCCAACGGCGAAGTGCAGATTGTAGGCGTGATTGATGGCGGCAGCGACTCCATGGGCTCGCTCACGCTGTATATGCCACGCGAAACCATCTCAGGCCTGTTTGGCGACGAGAATCCATCCTTCCCCAGCGTGACGGCACTTGCCGCCGAGGGCACGGACATGGATGAGCTCTGCAAAACCATCGAGTCCAAGGTGCGCGCGATAAAGGGCATCGCGGAGGATGATGAGTACGACAGTGTATCGGCGACATCCATGAAAAGCGCTATCGATGCACTCAACTCCTTTATGGGCGCATTCTCGCTCATCATGGGTGCTGTCGCCAGCATCTCGCTGCTTGTCGGCGGTATCGGCATTATGAATATGATGCTCACCAACGTGACTGAGCGCATCCGTGAGATCGGCATCCGCCGCGCTCTGGGCGCAAGTCGTCGCGATATCACCGCCCAGTTTTTGGCCGAGTCCTCGGCGCTGTGCGTCACCGGCGGACTATTGGGTGTCCTGATTGGTTATCTGCTGGCCTGGGGACTCACGTTCTTTGCCGCAAGCTCGGGCATCATGAGCGAGTTTGGAGCCACCGGGACGATCACGCCAAGCTTCTCCATTACGACCGTGTTGATCGCGTTCGCCGTCTCCGTCGGTATCGGCGTAATCTTTGGCTTCTACCCCGCTCGACGCGCGGCAAAGCTCGACCCGGTGGAGTGCCTACGCTACCAGTAAGCCACCGCCAACAAGTTGCGGTGAATTAGGGACTGAATATGCTATCTAGCAGCAAAAACAGACACTATTTCACCGCAACTCATTGAAGGGCTGTTTGCGCCAGTTCCGGGCGTCGTCCTCGAGCTATTGGTGGATGACGGGCTTGTACGGGCCGAGCTTGCTCGGGGCGCTCCTCCTCGCGGGCGGGATGGCGCGTAGGCGCGGCGAGCGCCTAGCGCGCGAGCTCCCGTAAGAGCGCGTCTTCCACTTCCCGAAGCGAAAGGGCCCCGCCTCCCTCGGCGGGACGGGTGACCACGATGCAGCGCGCTCCCGCGTCGCGCGCGGCGGCGAGCTTCTCGGCCGTGCCGCCTACGGTTCCCGAGTCCTTGGTCACAAGCCACTGGGCGCCCACCTGCCGAAGCATCGCCTCGTTGAGCTCGCGGGTGAAGGGCCCCTGCATGCCGATGACGTGCGACGGCGAAAACCCCGCGTCGATGCACTTCGTTATAGCACCGGGCAGCGGGAGTACACGCACGAAGAAGCGCTCCGCGAAATCGGCGACACGCGTGTAGGGAGCAAGCTCCTTGCTCCCCGTCGTGAGAAGCGCGCGACCCGGGTTCTCGGAGAGAAAGCGCGCAGCGCAGGCGATCGACGTGACCGAGACGACGCCTTTGGGCAGCGCCTCGACCGGGCGCGCAAGGCGCAGGCATCGTGAACCCACGGCGAGCGAAGCGGCCCGGATGTTGCCACTTGCGAGCGTAGCGAAGGGATGCGTGGCGTCGACGACGATGCGCGCGCCGGAAAGCTCGCGCTCCATGTCGGCCTCGTCGAGCCTGCCCGCATGCACCTCGATGCCCGGAAGCTCGCCCAAAAGCTCGCCTCCGTACTCGGTTGCCGCGTAGGCACGGGCGGGGATGCCCGCCCCGCTCGCCCATTCGCACAGAAGGCGGCCCTCGGTGGTGCCGGCGAAGATGCGCAGCGCCGGCGCGGATGCGGGCGCCGTCACTTCGGGCCGCCTGGGCGCGTGATCTCGTAGAGCAGCGCGTTCATAATGGCGGCCGCCACGGTCGAGCCGCCCTTGCGACCCCTCGCGACGATGGCCGGCACGCGTCGCGCGAGTAGCTCCTCTTTCGCCTCGACCACGTTCACAAACCCAACCGGCACCCCAACGACGAGCGCGGGCGCGATCTTCCCCGCGTCCATGAGCTCGGCGAGGCGCAGAAGTGCTGTGGGAGCGTTGCCGACGGCCACGATGAGCGGACCCTCGATGCCGCAAGCTTTGTCCATGCTCGCAACGGCGCGAGTCGTGCCCGCGGCGCGCGCCGTTGTGGCGACATCCGGGTCGGCCATGTAGCACACGGCCTGGCAGCCGATCTTCGCGAGCGCGGGCTTGCTTATGCCTGCGAGCGCCATGTTCGTGTCGGTGAGCACCGTGGCCCCTGCGCGCAGTGCGTCGAGCGCACAGTGCGCGGCGTCATGGGTGAACACGAGGGAATCGGCGTACGAGAAGTCGGCAGTGGTGTGGATGACGCGCTTCACGACGGGCTCTTCGAGCGGCGGGAACGTGCGGCCGCCGAGCTCTTCGGTGATGATCTCAAAGCTGCGCCGCTCGATGTCGCCGGGCGCCATCTCCTTGGAATCCATCTAGTACTCCACTCCTTCCCTTGCACATATCCCCTGCTCGTAGGGGTGTTTCTCGCACCGCATCTCGGTTATGTAGTCGGCCTTCTCCACGATCTTGCGGGAAGGCGCGCGCCCGGTGAGCGCTACTTCGACGCCGCGCGCGGACATATCGAGCGCGCTGTCCACGAGCGCCTCGTCGACAAGCCCCTTCGAAAGCGCGTCGAGCGCCTCGTCGAGCACGAGCAGCCCCTCCTGCGCGCCCTCGAGCTCAGCGAGCGCGGAAGCGAGGTTCCCATCGTGCAGCTCGCGCGTCGCGGCAAGTTCTTCCGACGTCATCGACCAGGTAAACTTGTCCGACACCTTCCCC
>CAUCCR010000055.1:0-10437 GCA_958441355.1 uncultured Collinsella sp.
CTATTCCGTTCGTTAATGCAATGACTGCTCATGATAAGTCTTGCTATGACGATGGAGTCAGGCGAATGGGTGAAACACTGAAGCTTTGCGATTGCGCTATCACTACTACTGAGGGTATGGCGGAAGAACTAAAAAAATATGTTCCCAGGGTCTATATAAATAGAAATGTAGCATCTGAATCGATGATTGATTATTCGAATATTGCTATCTATCGTCGAGATGTACTCCCCAGCTTGCAAAGCTCAAGCGTCTTGCCCGAGGATAGGGTTCCCTATAAGCGAGCGGTTGAGCGAAGGGATGAAAAACAGAAAACTCAGGAAATCAGAATCGGCTATTTTAGCGGAAGCATTACCCATAATGCAGATTTCAATTCAGTGCTCCCAGCATTATCTAAGGTAATGGAGACTCATCACAACGTCACCCTGATGGTGGGCGGGGAACTCGATGTTCCTGATGACTTGATGCCATTTTCTGAACGTATTGTCACGTTCCCATTTTGCGATTGGCGTCGGCTTCCAAATTATATAGCTTCCTGTGATATCAATATCGCTCCTTTGGAGAATACTCTATTCAATCGAGCTAAATCCGAGAATAAATGGATTGAATCATCGCTTGTTAAGGTTCCTACGGTTGCTAGCAATGTTGGCGCCTTTAAGAAGATGATTCAGGATGGCGTTACTGGATTTCTCTGCGATTGTGTTGAGGACTGGTGTGCTGCCCTCAATCGTCTGATATTAGATTCTGATCTTAGGAAGAGCGTCGGCGAATCTGCATATTTATACTGCCATGAGCACTGCACTACTGTTTCGGCTGCTAAAGCAATCCGAGATATTATTGTAAAAGAACAATCTCCCAATCTCGCAATGGTCATGCCGAGCGTGAATACTAGCGGTGGTGTCTTAGTCGCCCTTATGCATCTGTGCATTCTTCAAGACGCTGGCGTTGATGTATTGTTGCTTAATACTGATGATTCAACAAAGTGGCTTGAAGTTTTCGGACATCGTATTCCTGTTCTTAATCGTGTCGTTCCTAGCGGTAAGCTCGATAAATGTCCTTTGTCGGGTGCAATTGATACCGCAGTTGCAACCCTTTGGGACACTCTTGATTTTGTTAGGCGCTATCCACGTATTGGTAAGAAAAAGTACTTGGTCCAGAATCTGGAGACCGATTTTTATCTTCCAGGAGATAGACTGCGCCTTCAAGCAAATGCCACGTATTTGAATAATGATATTGACTATTTGACAATTTCGCCTTGGTGTGAGGAATGGCTTCAGGACAGGTTCGGTCAGGATTGTAAGTCTGTGCCAAACGGACTTGACCTTGCTGCGTTCCCTCATTCTGTGCGCGATTTTTCTTTGCCCAAAATTAGGATTCTAATTGAGGGGGATTGCGGTTCTGATTATAAAAATGTTGATGAAGCTTTCAGGGTAGTGGAAAGGCTTGACTCTGAAAGATATGAGATTTGGTACATGAACTACACTGGTAAAAAGAAGCCTTGGTACCGTATTGATAATTTCCTCGGTAGAGTACCGCATGATCAAATATCAGACATCTATAACCAGTGTCATATTTTATTGAAGACAAGCATTCTCGAAAGTTTTTCATATCCCCCGCTGGAGATGATGGCGACCGGCGGCTTTGTTGTTGCTGTTCCCAATGGAGGTAATGCAGAGTTCCTTCGCGACGGATTGAATTGCTTGCTTTATGACCGGGGAGATATTGATGCTGCGGTGAGCTGCATTAATCGCATCGTTAATGATCACGGTCTTCGTAAGACGCTGTATGACGGGGGATTGAAGACTGCGGAGGAGAGGGACTGGTCAAAACTGACGGATAGAGTCGTTCGCCTATATGACTGATACTATAGTTTTAATGAGATGGATGCATACTTGCGGCAACGTAGACCTTTAAGTTAACGTTGCCGCAAGCATGCAATGTCTGGCTGCTTTATTTTTTAAGGAGTTATGTTATGAAAGGCATCATCCTCGCCGGCGGGTCCGGCACTCGCCTGTACCCGCTCACGCTCGTGACCTCCAAGCAGCTGCTGCCGGTCTACGACAAACCCATGATCTACTACCCGCTCAGCACCCTCATGCTGGCGGGCATCCGGGACATCCTGGTCATCTCCACCCCGACCGACCTCCCCAACTTCGAGCGCCTGCTCGGCGACGGCTCGCGCTACGGCGTGAACCTGTCCTATGCCGAGCAGCCCTCGCCGGACGGCCTGGCGCAGGCCTTCACCATCGGCGAGGACTTCATCGACGGCGAGCCGTGCGCGCTGGTGCTCGGCGACAACATCTTCTACGGCAACGGCCTGTCGCGTCACCTGACGCGAGCCGTCCAGAACGCAGAGTCCGGTAGGGCAACGGTCTTCGGCTACCACGTGGACGACCCCGAGCGCTTCGGCGTCGTGGAGTTCGACGGGGAGGGCAGGGCCGTCTCCATCGAGGAGAAGCCCGCCGAGCCCAAGAGCTCCTACGCCGTCACCGGCCTGTACTTCTACCCGGGCGACGTGGCCGCCAAGGCACACAGGGTGGAGCCCTCCGCGCGCGGCGAGCTGGAGATCACCACGCTCAACCAGATGTACCTGGAGGAGGGGACGCTGTCGGTCGTCACCCTGGGCCGCGGCTACGCGTGGCTCGACACCGGCACCATGGAGAGCCTGCACGAGGCCGCGGAGTTCGTCCGCGCCGTCGAGCACTCCCAGGACCTGCCCGTGTCCGTGCCCGAGGAGATCGCCTGGGAGAACGGCTGGATCACGACCGATGGGCTCAAGGAGGCCGCGAAGGCCTACGGCAAGTCGGTCTACGGCCAGCACCTGAAGAAGGTCGCCGCCGGCGAGATCGTCAACAGCCCGCGCGAGTACTAGCGCAAGCTTGTTTTCTTTCAGGGGTCACCGTTTATCTGGTGGCCCCTTTCGTTATGATTACGTTGACCATAAAGACAATATGATTGGGAGTGGATGTGTTAAGCGTCTACTTTGGCGATATGCCAGAAGCGATTTACAACACAGCGACATATTTCAAAAACTCTTACCGGTCTTCTTGGATTACGGATCCCTATGCAGTCTCGATAATTAAAGATGTCGATCGATCGGTTGTTGTCTCCGAAAACGTCATCGAAAGCCCTGTGCTTGGATCCATCTCCCCACTCCAGCTTTCTGGTGGCGTGAAAACGCTGCTGCTTATGAGATTTGATCGTAAGCATATTTTTAACGCTTCTGCCTGTGGTGACAACTGTGCCAAGTGGATTCTCGACATGGCGAAAGACCGCAAGCTCGTTGTGAATCTCTATCATGTGATGGACTTTGGCCGCGAGGATTTTAAAATCAAAGTCGTGAACAGCGGCCGAATCGTTCATAACATGGCCGAATTGATTCACGAGTCGATTCCGTATCTGTAGGTGCTGCTTATGAACGGTTCGCATCTTGTTAAGATTTCCCGCCGTAGGGGAACCAAGTACACATTTACCATCAAGCGGAACATCACTATTGTGCGTGGCGATAGCGGCACGGGTAAGACGACGCTGTTTGACATGGTCGCAGACTACATGCGAACGGGTGAGCAGTCGGGCGTTTCCTTGCAATGCGATTGTCCCTGTGTCGCCCTGACCGATTATGATTGGCGAAACCAGCTTTCGTCCGTTCATGACTCGATTGTATTTGTCGATGAGGGCTTAAAAGAGATCCATTCTGATGAGTTTGCCCATCATGTGCTGTATTCCTCGAATTATTTCGTGCTGATCTCAAGGGCTGATTTCCCCAATCTTCCGTATAGCGTGGATGAGATTTACAAGATTAAGACGAGCGGAAAATACCATTCTTTCGTCCCTGTTTATCAAGATCGCGGGAATCATCGTTATGCTATTTCCCGGTCGGCGCCAAAACAGGACTTTTCTATCCTTCTATGCGAGGACAGTAAGTCTGGTTTCCAGTTCTTTGAACGGCATTTCGCTGACAGTGAGCTTACCTGCGCTTCGGCCATGACGAACAGCGCGATTTTGGGCTGGTTGGATCAGCATCTCGACGATCGCGTGTTTGTTGTCGCGGACGGGGCGGCATTTGGGTGCTATGCGGACCGTGTCCTTAAGCTGCAAGACATTCACCGCGATACTGTTACGGTTTGTCTTCCCGAATCATTCGAGTGGCTTCTACTGAGCTCCGGCGTAATTTCAGGGCTAGATGTTAAGACGGTTTTGGAAACCCCAGAAGCCTTTGTAAACAGTGAGAAGTTTAAAAGCTGGGAGGATTTCTTCTATAAGTACTTACGTGAAATAACTGGGGATTCGGTTTTTCACTACGACAAAGACTGCATTTCGGAGGCGTTTTGTACAGGAGGTAATTCTGCGAAGGTTATGGCTCTTATCGCATGCCGAAATGTCCGATAGTTTTGTTGAATAGCGTCGCGGCGTCACTTCCTGCGGCATACTAAAGAAGCTGTACATGCTTCAGATTGGATTTTCATGTCTGAGATTTTCGAACCCAAGAATATCATCGTCACTGGCGGCTGCGGCTTCATCGGCAGCAACTTCGTGCACTACGTGGTCAACAACCACCCCGAGGTGCACGTCACCGTCCTGGACAAGCTGACCTACGCCGGCAACCCCGAGAACATCGCGGGCCTGCCCTCCGACCGCGTGGAGCTCGTCGTGGGCGACATCTGCGACGCGGAGCTCCTGGACCGCATCGTCCCGGGCAACGACAACTCCATCGCCGACCCCGAGCCCTTCCTGCGCACGAACGTCGAGGGCACCTTCCGCCTGCTGGAGGCCGTCCGTAAGTACGGCATCCGCTACCACCACGTCTCCACCGACGAGGTCTACGGCGACCTGGCGCTCGACGACCCGGCCAAGTTTACCGAGGAGACGCCGTACCACCCGAGCAGCCCGTACTCGAGCACCAAGGCGTCCTCTGACATGCTGGTCCGCGCCTGGACCCGCACCTACGGCTTGCGCACCACGATCTCCAACTGCTCCAACAACTACGGCCCCTACCAGCACGTGGAGAAGTTCATCCCCAGGCAGATCACCAACATCGTCGACGGCGTGCGCCCCAAGCTCTACGGCCGCGGCGAGAACGTCCGCGACTGGATCCACACCGAGGACCACTCCTCGGCCGTCTGGGACATCCTCACCAAGGGCCGCATGGGGGAGACCTACCTCATCGGCGCCGACGGCGAGAAGAACAACATCACGGTCCTGCGCATGATCCTGGAGGCGATGGGGAAGGACCCCGAGGACTTCGACTGGGTCGCCGACCGCCCCGGCCACGACCGCCGCTACGCCATCGACTCGACCAAGCTCCAGCGCGAGCTGGGCTGGAGGCCGGCCCACACCGACTTCGCCGAGGGGCTCAAGGCCACCATCGACTGGTACGTCGCCAACGAGTCCTGGTGGCGCCCGGCCAAGGAGGCCACCGAGGCGCGCTACCGCGCGCAGGGGCAGTAGGCCGAACCCCGGCGAACCGCACCGCGGGGCGCCCGCGCGGGGCCGCAGGGCATGGGGATGACCCTGCGTCCCCGCGCGGGCGACCCCGGTTATACAACCTCTTCGATAGGAGCTTTTCCCACATGGCAGACATTGCATTCGAGAAGGACCTCTCCGTCGCCGAGACCGGCATCGAGGGCCTCAAGGTCGTCGACCTCGCCGTCCACGGCGACTCGCGCGGCTGGTTCAAGGAGAACTGGCAGCGCGCCAAGATGTGCGCCCTGGGCATCCCCGACTTCCGGATCGTCCAGAACAACATCTCCTACAACGACAGCCGCGGCGTCACCCGCGGCATCCACGCCGAGCCCTGGGACAAGTTCATCTCCGTGGCCCGCGGCAGCGTATTCGGCGCATGGGTGGACCTGCGCGAGGGCAGCGAGACCTTCGGCAAGGTGTTCACCTGCACCCTGGACCCGAGCAAGGCCATCTACGTCCCGCGCGGCGTGGGCAACTCCTTCCAGGCGCTGGAGGACGGCACCGCCTACACCTACCTGGTGGACGCCCACTGGTCCCTCGAGCTCAAGAAGACCTACACTTTCGTGAACCTCGCCGACCCCGAGCTCGCTATCCAGTGGCCGATCCCGCTTTCGGAGGCGACCGTCTCCGAGGCCGACCTCAACCACCCGATGCTGAAGGACGTCGTCCCCATGGCGCCGAAGCGCACCCTCGTCACAGGCTGCAACGGCCAGCTGGGCCGCGCGGTGCGCAGGCTGGCGGAGGAGCGCGGCGTCGCCAAGGACTTCGACTTCTGCGACATCGACACCTTCGACATGTCAGACCCGGACGCCTACACACAGTACGACTGGTCGCTCTACGGCACCGTGATCAACTGCGGCGCCTACACGGCGGTCGACAGGGCGGAGACCCCCGAGGGCCGCGCCACCGCCTGGAAGGCCAACGCGACCGGGCCGGCGCTGCTCGCCCGCACCTGCGCCGAGCACGGCATCACGCTCGTGCACGTCTCCTCCGACTACGTCTTCGACGGCACCGCCGAGGTGCATGACGAGGACGAGCCCCTCAGCCCGCTGTCCGTCTACGGCCAGACCAAGGCCGCCGGCGACATCGCCGTGGCCGGGTGCCCGCGCCACTACATCATGCGCTCCAGCTGGGTCATCGGCGAGGGCCGCAACTTCGTGAAGACCATGAAGGGCCTGTCCGACCGCGTCGCCGACCCCGATGACGGGCTCGGGCAGGTCACGGTCGTTGACGACCAGCTGGGCCGCCTGACCTTCACGCGCGACATGGCCGGGGCCATCTTCCACGTGCTGGGGACGCACGCCCCCTACGGCACCTACGACTGCACCGGCTCCGGCGCCGTGAAGAGCTGGGCCGATATCGCCCGCGCCGTCTTCGAGGCCGCCAACGGCAACGGGGACAGGGTCGTGCCGGTATCGACCGCCGACTACTACGCGAGCGCCGAGGGCCCCGTCGCCCCGCGCCCGGTCCACTCCGCGCTCGACCTGTCCAAGCTCGAGGCTGCCGGCTTCCACATGCCCGACTGGGAGGAAGAGCTGGGGGAGTACATCAAGACGCTCTAGCCGCTATTAACTTTTCGAGAGTAAAAGCCGCCGTTCTTTAACGGCGGCTTTTCTTGTTGGTGGCTATCTGCGCAGTGGTGCCAATAGTATTTTGCGGAAGATCTACCTCTCGCTTGGCTTGGAAGTAGGGCGGCCGGGCTGGTCATCGTAGGCGTATTTGCTGTACACGTTTACCTCCCACTGCTTTTTTTCGACCTTTGCCACGGAATCGAGGATGAATCCGGTCGCAAGGCTTAGGCCGCACAGGAACATAAACGAGGCGGCGAGCACGGCGGTGGGGAAGCGCGGAACGAGGCCGGTCTGGAAATACTCGACAACGATGGGCATGCCCAGGGCGAGACCAGTCACCGCAAACAGAAGCGCGACGAGGCTGAAGAACTTCAGCGGGCGGTAGTCCTTGAACAGCGTGCCGATCATCGCAACGACTTTAATGCCGTCGCTCACGGTATTGAGCTTGGACTCGGAACCTTCCGGACGGTCGCGGTACTCGATGGGCACATCTTTGATGCGCCAGCGGTGGTCGACGGCGTGGATCGAGAGCTCGGTTTCGATCTGGAAGCCCTCGGAAAGCACAGGGAAGGTTTTAACGAACGGGCGGCTCATGGCACGGTAGCCGGTCATGACGTCATCGAAGCTGTAGCCATAGATCCACTTGATCATGGCGCGGACCAGATTGTTGCCAAAGCCGTGGAAGGCACGCTTGTTCTCCTCGGCATAGGTGCCGTTGGAAAGGCGGTCGCCTACGGTCATATCGGCCGTGCCGTTGAGGATAGGCTCGCAGAGGGCTTTGGCCGCCTCGGCGGGGTAGGTGTCGTCTCCGTCGACCATCAGGTAGCAATCGGCGTCGATGTCGCGAAACATCTGGCGGCACACGTTGCCCTTTCCCTGACGGGGCTCAAAGCGCACCGTGGCTCCGTGTTCGGTGGCGATGCGTGAAGTATCGTCTGACGAGTTATTGTCATAGACATAGACCGTAGCCTGCGGAAGCTCGCGGTGAAAGTCGTCGACGACCTTACCGATTGTGAGCGCTTCGTTGTAGCAGGGGATGATGACGGCGATGGATTCAGAATTCACTCAATGCTCCTTATACGTTCAATCCTTGAAAGTATAGCCGTTTGGGCTTGGCATCCTAAGATGTGGGTTAGTTCTCCAGTTTTGTTGCGCGAATCGTTTGCATGGCCGTCGGGTCTATACTGTTCGTTTGTCAACGATTACGAGTAAAGGAGTTGCATCCGTGTCGGATCAGACAAAGCAACAAGAAACTCGCAGTCTGCCTGCGACGTTTGCTAAGAACGAATTTGAGAAGGACGCGTTTATCCTTCGTCAGCTGGTTACCAAGGATTTTAAGATCAAGTATCGCCGTAGCGTTCTGGGCGTCGCATGGTCGGTGCTCAACCCGCTGCTGATGATGATCGTCATGGCCATCGTGTTCTCGACGATTTTCGCCCAGGGCCGCAATGGCTCAATTACGCCCGAGATGTACCCGCTGTACTTGATCGTGGGTAACGTCACCTTTGCCGTCATGTCCGAGTCTACGAACCAGGCCCTGACGTCGATCGTGGGTGCTGCCCCGCTGCTCAAGAAGGTTAAGGTGCACCGTTGGGTCTTCCCAGTACAGAAGGTGCTCTTCTCGCTGGTTAACTTTGCCTTCTCGCTGGTCGCCGTTGCCATCGTTATGCTGTGGTTCCACGTTATGCCTTCTTGGCACCTGATTCTGCTGCCGGTCTGCCTACTGCTGCTTATGTGCTTCTGCATGGGCCTGGGCATGATGCTCTCCGCCCTCACGGTCTTCTTCCGCGATGTCATGCATCTGTGGAGCGTCGTCATTACGGCGTGGACTTACATTACGCCTATTTTCTGGACGACCGACTTCGTTGCGCAAATGCCGCATCTCGTGCGCATTCTGGTCTATGCGAACCCCATGTATAACTACCTGCAGTTTATGCGCGATATCTTCCTGTTCCAGACTACGCCCTCGCTTATGACGTTTGGTATGTGCGTTGCTTGGGCGGTTCTTGCGCTTGTTATTGGCTATACCGTGTTCCATAAGTCCGAGCGCAAGTTCATCCTCTACATCTAAGGAGTGCTGTGATGACTGAATCTGTTGTTGATTACAGCGAGCAGCCTCTGGCTGTCGAGGTCGACGACGTCACCATGATCTTTAACATGGCGTCCGAGTCGCTGACCAACCTCAAAGAGTACTTCATCAAGCTTGCCAAGCACGAGTTGTTCTTTGAGGAGTTTAGGGCGCTCAAGCATATCTCGTTTGATATTCATCGTGGCGAGGTCGTGGGTCTGGTTGGCACCAATGGTTCCGGTAAGTCTACGATGCTCAAGATTATCGCCGGTGTGCTTGAGCCTAGCGAGGGCAGCGTTAAGGTGCACGGTAACATTGCGCCGCTGATTGAGCTTGGTGCCGGCTTTGACCCCGAGCTGACCGCCCGCGAGAACATCTATCTGAACGGCGCCCTGCTCGGCTATACCAAGGAGTTCATCGACGCCAACTTTGACGGCATTATTGAGTTCGCTGAGCTTCAGAACTTTGTCGATATGCCGCTTAAGAACTTCTCCTCGGGCATGGTGGCGCGTATCGCCTTTGCAATCGCGACGATTACCGAGCCCGATATTCTGATCGTTGACGAGACGTTATCCGTCGGTGATGTGTTCTTCCAGCAGAAGTGCGAGGCCCGCATCCAGCACTTTATCCAGAGCGGCGACGTGACGGTTCTGTTCGTTTCGCACTCCATGGAGCAGGTTGAGCGCATCTGCCAGCGTGCCGTTTGGATTGAGAAGGGTGACCTTCGCATGGACGGCCCGGTTGATGAGGTCTGCAAGGCGTATCGCGAGCAGTTCAACTAGGTTATAATTACTTGCGCCTAACAGGCTTGCGCTTGCTTGGGCGTGCGGTTATTTGCTCCATTAGCTCAGTTGGATAGAGCAGGGGACTTCTAATCCCAAGGTCGACGGTTCGAATCCGCCATGGAGCACCATCGTTTATTAAGCCCAGACCGCTTGGTGGTCTGGGCTTTTTCACATGCCGGTGTTCTTTATTCTTGCCGGGTATACGTTTAGGCCGAAGCGGTGGTGCGAGCGTTCTGCGGACAGGCAAGCCTTGCCGTCTTTGCCTTTCATGCGGTTGACTGGTTTATCCCTTGGCAGACGATGCCGTTGCTTTTAACGCTGCCAGTACCATGGCTCTTTGCGTCGATTGTGCGCTGCGGGTGCGACATAGGGTTGGCGTACGTGATCAAGAAGGCGTAACAAAAACGGGGAGGACTAACTTGGCCCTCCCCACTATATCTAGTCTGTCTAGTCTGCCTTCAGGCACTCGGGCAAGACGTTTGCAACTGCATCCATCGCCTGTGGCTTTAGGTACTGCTCGTTGAGCAGCGCCTTTCTGTAGGCATAGCGAGTG
>CAUCCR010000056.1:0-10414 GCA_958441355.1 uncultured Collinsella sp.
AAAAGGGCTGGCAGCCACGGGCACAGCACCCGCAGTACCGCCCGCGACATCAAAGCGAGCGACATCCGCGGCGCTCGCGCGACCGGTCACAATGTCAAACGCCAGCTCCTCAGCCTGCGCATGCGTCTTACCGATGGCCTCGGCGGCGGCGACAATCGCCAGCACGCGCTCGTACTCGGTCGGAATGACCTTCACAAAGTGTTTGCTCATCGTCTCAAAGCTGTAGAGTAGCTTAATGCCGCGCGGGCTCTGAGTCGCGTCCACGTGCTCCTGGATGAGCGCACGAATCTGCGCCAGCTCGTCGGCCGTCGGGGCCTTGAGCTCAACGCTCTCGTGGTTCACGCGGGCATCGAGCGTGCCGTACTGATCGAAGACATAAGCCACGCCACCCGTCATACCTGCGGCGAAGTTCTGCCCGACCTCGCCCAAGATGAGCGCCAGACCGCCCGTCATGTACTCGCAGCCATGGTTGCCGCAGCCCTCGACCACCACCGTGGCACCGGAGTTGCGTACGCCAAAGCGCTGGCCGGCCAGGCCGTTAATGAAGCCGCGGCCACTCGTAGCGCCAAAGAACGCAACGTTGCCCACGATGATGTTCTCGTCGAACTTGTAGGTCGCATGCGGGTTGGGGCGCACCGACACCTCGCCGCCCGAAAGGCCCTTGCCAAAGTAGTCGTTGGCGTCGCCGCACACGTTGAGCGTAATGCCGCGCGGCAGGAAGGCGCCAAAGCTCTGACCGGCCGAACCATCGCAATCGATGGTGATGGAGCCGGCGGGCAGGCCCTCGGGATGCGCCTTGGTCACCGCGTTGCCCAAGATGGTGCCCACGCAGCGGTTGACGTTGGCGATATCGGCGCGGAAGCGAATCGGGCGCAGGTGCGCACGGGCATCGGCCGTATAGGGCACAAACAACGTGGAGTCGAGCGTCTTGTCGAGCTCGCTGTCCGCAGCCATCTGGGGCAGGAAGTGACGGCCGTCGGCACCCGGGATATGGGCACCAAACTCACAGGTCGCGCTCGCCAGCACGGGCGACAGATCGAGCAGGTTGGCCTTGCGGTTGCCCGGGACCTCAATCTGGCGCAAGCACTCGGGATGGCCGACCATCTCGTCGACGGTGCGGAAGCCCAGGCTCGCCATGACCTCACGCAGCTGCTCGGCAACAAAGAGCATAAAATGCTCGACGTGCTCTGGCTTGCCGCGGAAGCCGCGACGCAGGCGGCAGTTTTGCGTAGCGATGCCGGCCGGGCAGGTATCCTGCTGGCAGTCGCGCTGCATGAGGCAGCCCATGGAGATGAGCGGCATGGTCGCAAAGCCAAACTCCTCGGCACCCAACAGGCAGGCAACGGCGACATCGGTACCGTCCATGAGCTTGCCGTCGGCCTCGAGCACCACGCGCGAGCGCAGGCCGTTTTGCAGCAACGTCTGTTGAGCCTCGGCAAGGCCAAGCTCCAGCGGCAGACCGGCGTGCCAGATCGAATCGCGCGCCGCAGCACCGGAGCCGCCGTTGTGGCCGCTGATCAAGATCTTGTCGGCGGCACCCTTGGCCACGCCGGTGGCGATGGTGCCGACGCCGGCCTCGCTGACCAGCTTGACCGACACGCGCGCGCCGGGGTTGGCGTTCTTAAGATCGAAGATCAGCTCTGCCAAGTCCTCGATGGAGTAGATGTCGTGGTGCGGCGGGGGCGAGATCAGGCCGATGCCGGGCGTGGACTGACGGACCTCGGCGATCCAGGGGTAGACCTTCTTGCCGGGCAGGTGGCCGCCCTCGCCGGGCTTGGCGCCCTGGGCCATCTTGATCTGAATCTCGAAGGCGCTGCACAGGTAGCGGCTCGTCACGCCAAAGCGCGCGCTTGCCACCTGCTTGATGGCGGAGTTCTTGGAGTCACCGTTAGCCAGCGGGGTCTCGCGACGCGGGTCCTCGCCGCCCTCGCCCGAGTTGGAACGGCCATGCAGGCGGTTCATGGCGATGGCCATGCACTCGTGTGCTTCCTTGCTGATGGAGCCGTACGACATGGCGCCGGTGTTAAAGCGACGGACGATGTTGAGCGCGGGCTCCACCTCGTCGAGCGAAACCGGCGTGCGACCGTTGGCATAAAAGTCCAGCAGGTCACGCAGGCGCACGGCACGGCCGGTGCGGTGCAGGCGGGCGCTGTACTCCTTAAAGGTGTCGTAGCTGTCCTCGCGGCAGGCGGTCTGCAGCAGGTAGACGGTCTGCGGGTCGATAAGGTGATCCTCGCCGCCGAGCGGGCGCCACTTGGTCAGACCCAGCGTGGGCAGCTGATCGGGAGCCGGGCTCTTAAGGATAGCGAGCGCGGCGTCGTAGCGCTCATTCTGCTCGCGCTCGACGTCCTCGACACCCATACCGCCCACACGGCTCACCGTGCCGGCGAAGTACGCGTTGACGAACTCCGGCGTAAAGCCCACGGCCTCGAAGATCTGCGCCGAATGGTAGCTCTGCACCGTGGAGATACCCATCTTGGACATGATGGAAACGATGCCGGCGGTCGCAGCCTTGTTGTAGTTGGCGATGCCCTGCTCGGCTGTCACGTCCAGATCGCCGTGCGCCGCCAAGTCGCGAATGCACGAATGCGCGTTGTACGGATAGATACCGCTCGCGGAGTAGCCCACCAGTGCAGCAAAGTCGTGCGGGGACACGGCGTCGCCGCACTCCACCACGATGTCGGCAAAGGTACGCACGCCGGCGCGAATCAGGTGGTTGTGCACGCAGCCCACGGCGAGCAGCGACGGTACGGGCACCTCGCCCGCAGCGGCACGATCGCTCAACACCACGATGTTCACGCCGTCGCGGACCGCAGCCTCAACGTCCTCTGCAAGCTGCTTGAGTGCAGCCTGCAGCGCGCCCTCACCCGCGTCGCGGCGGTACACGGCACGGAAACGGCGGGTCTTAAAGCCCACGCGGTCGATGGCGCAGATACGCTCGAACTCCTCCTCGCTCAGCAGTGGGCGCTCCAAGCGCACCAGCTGGCAGGCCGTACGAGAGTCCTCGAGCAGGTTGCCGTGGTTGCCCAGGTAGAGCGTGGTCGAGGTGACCATATGCTCGCGAAGGGCGTCGATGGGCGGGTTCGTGACCTGGGCGAACAGCTGATAGAAGTAGTCAAAGAACGAGCGCGTCTTCTTGGACAGGCAGGCCAGCGGCGCATCGATACCCATCGAGGCGAGCGGCGCCTTGCCCTGCTGGGCCATGGGACGCACGACTTCGTCAACATCATCCCAGTGATACCCGAGCTTGGCCATGCGCACGGCGGCGGGCACCTCGGTATCCTCGGCGGGCGCGGGCGCGACGGGCTTGTCGAGCGCGTCGACGGTCAGCGTCTCCTCGGCGATCCAGTCGCGATAGGGCTTTTCCTTGGCGTAACGGGCGCGCAGCTCGTCGTTGTAGATGACGCGGCCGCGGGCAAAATCGACCTCGAGCATCTGGCCCGGTCCCAGACAGCCGCTCGTCAGGATGTTCTCGGGGCTCACCTCGATGGTGCCCACCTCGCTCGCCAGCATAAAGCGGCCGTCGCGCGTCACGTAGTAGCGGGCGGGGCGCAGGCCGTTGCGGTCGAGGGCGGCACACAGCGTGCGACCGTCGGTAAAGGCGATGGCGGCCGGGCCGTCCCAGGGCTCCATGAGCATGGACTGGTAGGCGTCGTAGGCGCGGCGTTCCTCGCTCAGATTGTCGTTGTGGTCCCACGGCTCGGGCAGCAACATGGACGCGGCACGCGTGAGCGGGCGACCGTTCATGACCAAGAATTCGAGCACGTTGTCCAAAATCGCGGAATCGGAGCCCTCGCGGTTGATGATGGGCATCACGCGCTCAAGATCGTGCTGCAGCACGGGGCTGTACAGGTTGGGCTCGCGGGCGCGAATCCAGTTGACGTTGCCCTTGAGGGTGTTGATCTCGCCGTTGTGGATGATAAAGCGGTTGGGGTGCGCGCGCTCCCAGCTGGGCGTGGTGTTGGTGGAGTAGCGCGAGTGGACGAGCGCCACGGCCGTCTTGACGGCGGCGTCGTTGAGATCGATGAAGAAGCGGCGCATCTGCGTGGCGACCAGCATACCCTTGTACACGATGGTGCGCGAGCTCATGGAGCACACGTAGAAGATCTTGTCGCGCAGGGCAAACTCGGCGTCGGCCTTTTTCTCGATGGTGCGGCGGCACACGTATAGGCGGCGCTCAAAGGCATCACCGGCGGGTGTGTCGTCCGGACGGCCCAGGAAGGCCTGCAGGATGGTAGGCATGCAGGCGCGGGCCGTCTCGCCCAGGTCGTGCGGGTCGACCGGTACCTCACGCCAAAAGAGCAGCGGAACGCCGGCTTCGGCGCAGCCCTCCTCAAACACGCGACGGGCATCCTCTACGCCCTTGTCGTCCTGCGGGAAGAACAGCATGGCCACGCCATAGTCGCCCTCTGCCGGCAGAATCTGGCCGCACTTTTGAGCCTCTTTGCGGAAAAAATGATGCGGAACCTGGAACAGGATGCCGGCGCCGTCGCCGGTGTTCTTCTCGAGTCCCGTACCGCCGCGGTGCTCCAAGTTGACCAGAATGGACAGCGCGTCGTCCAGAATCTGGTGATGGCGCTCGCCGTTGATATCGGCAAGCGCGCCGATGCCACATGCATCGTGGTCGAATTCGGGGCGATAAAGGCCCTGCTGCTGAGCGGAATCTGCCTGCATCGCGATCCTCCCCTAGGTGTTAGACAGTCAGTTGACTAGGCATACTAGGTGCATCGCCGGCCCGTTGTGTTTCCCGCCCGTTTCGAAACAATCGCGTAACGCACGCCCTACGAGTGGACACCGCCGACCTCAAGGACGACAACAAGGGCCCCAAGTTCGGCCTGTAAGCTCACCGCTTCAAACATCTCAATCTGTAACAGTAAGACCCAATTTCCATCCCTAGTTGTTACAGATCAAGACATTTCGGTAATCCCCTTTCACCATCCTATTCAAATACAACAATTTTGTTAGTCTTGGTTAACTTCTTAGCCTAAAACGGGTATCCTTTGCGGAGTCAAACAAACGGCACGCAGGAGCTCACCATGCTCAACCATCTCAAACAACACTTTGGCTCGCACCGCACCGGAGGCCACGGAGGTCTGGATATCGCCCGGCATATCGGCCCCGGGCTGCTCGTGACCGTCGGCTTTATCGATCCGGGCAACTGGGCCTCCAACATGGCCGCCGGCTCGCAGTTTGGCTACGCGCTGCTGTGGATCGTCACGCTGTCCACGATCATGCTGATCGTCTTGCAGCACAACGCGGCGCACCTGGGCATCGCCACGGGCGCCTGCCTTGCCGAGGCCACGACCCGCTTTCTCCCCCGCTTCGTTGGGCGCACGGTGCTCGCCAGTGCCTATCTCGCGACCATCGCCACCGCCATGGCCGAAGTCCTGGGTGGCGCGATTGCCCTTCAAATGCTCTTTGGGCTGCCCGTGCGCGCGGGCTGCGTCATCGTGGCGGCAGTATCGATGGCGATGCTCATGACGAGCTCCTACAAGCGCGCCGAGCGATGGATCATCGCCTTCGTAGGCGTGGTAGGGCTCTCGTTTTTGGCCGAGCTTGCACTAGTCAAGGTCGACTGGCCGCAAGCCGCCGCAAGCTGGATCACGCCCAGCATGCCCACTGGCTCGGCCGCGATTATCGTTAGTGTCCTGGGTGCGGTCGTTATGCCCCACAACCTCTTCCTGCACTCCGAGGTCATCCAATCCATGCACTTCGAAGGCCAAGGCGAGCAGGTTATCGAAGAGCGTCTGCGCTATGAGCTCTTCGACACGCTCTTTTCGATGGGCGTGGGCTGGGCAATCAACTCGGCCATGGTCATCCTGGCCGCAACGACCTTCTTTGCTCACGGCATTGTCGTAGACGACCTCGCCGTCGCAGCGGACACGCTCTCCCCCATTCTGGGCCCGGCAAGCTCGACCATCTTTGCGGTGGCACTACTGTTTGCGGGCATATCGAGTAGTGTGACGGTGGGCATGGCGGCAGGCACCATCACCGCGGGCATGTTCGACGAGGAATACGACATCCACGACCGACATTCCTCGATCGGGGTGGCGACCTGTTTCGTCGGCGCAGTGACGGCGTGCCTGGTCGTCCCAAATCCTTTTGAAGGTCTCATCTGGAGTCAGGCATTGTTGTCGCTTCAGTTGCCGATTACGGTCTTTGTGCTCATACGACTCACCAGTTCGCGCCGCGTCATGGGCAAATACGCCAACTCGCGCCCGCTCAACGCGCTGCTCGTAGGGATCGGCGTCATCGTGACGATTCTCGACATCGTGTTGTTGACAGAGATGTAATGGGGCGGGGCACCTACCTAGGCAAACGTCTCGATCTGTAACATCTAGACCCGCTTTTGATGTCTAGATGTTACAGATCGAGATCATTCCGAGGGACAGCTCCGTTTGTCTCAATCTGTAACACGTAGACCCCGTTTTCACTGCTAGATGTTACAGATTGAGACCAAAGGTCGGCCGGACTCACGACAGACTGGATCGGCTAACAGCAGCCGTGATCCCTTGGGGACGGAGTAAAAGGGTCCCGGCCGGAATATCCGACCGGGACCCTTGGACAGAGCTATGTGTTGCTGCAAATCGCGTATCTGCGAGTTACTCTTCGACGAGCTCAAACTGATCGGGACCGACGCCGCAGACCGGGCACACGTAATCCTCGGGCAGCTCGGGCGTATCGACCTCAACCTCATAACCGCAAACGGTGCACACGAACTTGTACGTCTTCTTTTCCTCAGCCATGATGTTCTCCTCTCGAACGTGACTGCTGGTGTACTTGCTTATTAGTATATATTCTCAATAATATAATGCAAGTAATTTTCCACCATTTCTACCCTTGGTACGAAGACGCCTTAGGCGGCGTCTTGCCCTTTAGCACCTTGTGATAGTAGTCGTACGTCAGCGGCGTCTCGTCGCTCAGGCGCTCGGCATCCTCGACCTCACCAATAAACAGCAGATGCGTGCCCACATCCACAGTGTCGATCAAACGGCAGCTAAACAGGGCCGCCGCGTGCTCGGGCACATAGGGCATGCCCAGAGCCGTCTCGCGGGTCTCGTATTTGGCAAACTTGTCATAATCGCTGCTGGTGCGGAACCCAAAGTTACCGATGTAGAGCATGTCGGCCGTCTGATCGATCACGGTCAGCGCGAACGCTTTGGCCGATGCGATGACGCCCGAGGTGACATTGTCCTTGTTCACGGCAACCGAAATACGCGGCGGCATGGACGTCACCTGCACCGCAGTGTTGATGACGCAGCCGGCGCGCAGCCCGTCTGCCGCAGCGCTCACCACGTACAGACCGCTCGGCATGGTAAAGAACGCAGTTTTGTCCATAACGATCACTCCCCTAGCTCGGGTTGGAACCTCATGAATGTATGTACCCACAAAAAAGGCGGCACCCATAACGGACGCCGCCTTTGAGACATATGTGTCAGAACAGTAAGAAAGATGAGACGCCCGCAGTTGCGGTGAAATAGGGACTGAATAGCCCCTCAAACAGGCAAAACAGTCCGTATCTCACCGCAACTTATATAGAGCGCCTACCGGTTGCGTTCCTTGAGGGCGCGGTCGATCTCGCGTTGGACATCACGCTTGGCCATGTCCTCGCGCTTGTCGTAGAGCTTCTTGCCGCGACCCAGACCCAGCAGCAGCTTTACGCGGCCGTCGGTATTAAAGTAGAGCTCCAACGGAACCAGCGCATAACCACGGTTGCGAAGTTTGCCGTCAAGAAAGTCGATCTCCTTGCGGTGCAGCAGCAGACGACGCCGACGGTCGGGATCGCGATTCCACACGCCACCATGGCTATAAGGGTGGATATGCAGTCCGACGAGCCAGCACTCGCCGCCACGAATCAGCGCAAAAGTGTCAGTGATCTGACAGGCGCGCTCGCGAATCGACTTGACCTCGGTGCCGCTCAGCTCAATACCGCACTCAAACGTCTCATCGATAAAGTACTCGTGATGTGCCGAGCGATTCTTGGAAATGAGTTTGCGCTCGCGCTTACTGGGCATCGCCGGCCTCCTTGGCTCCATCGGCGTTTGAGCCCGCAGTCTCGCGCTTTGCCTTGCGCTCGGCATTGAGCTCGGCATCGCTCTCGCGCACCAGTTTGATAATCGCCGCGCAGGCCTCCTCGCCCACCAAGTCGCGAGCACGTACCGTCAGGCGCGTCGCCTCCTGCTTGTCGCCGTCGCTTGCAGCATCGGTCGCGCACATAATCAGGCAGATGGCAATCTCGGCCGAAGGCGAGGTCGGCACGCCTTGCAGGGCCAATTCACCCATCACGTGGTCGTCGCTCTCATCAGCGGCATCCGGATAGGTGGTATGGATCTTGTTGAGCAGGCGCGTCGTATGCGCATCGTTGGGCGCCAGGCGCAGCGCCAGACGCGCGCAGCCCACGGCAGCCGAAACGTTCTCGGTCTCGGGCTCCAAGAAGTACTGACCTAGATTGGCGTAAGCGCGGGCGGCGCACTTGCCATCGCTTGCACGCTCCAGCACCGAGAACGAGAGCGATGCCCATTCCTGCTTGTCCTCGAGTGCGCGGAACAGCTCGGCCAGATCCAGGCGATAGTTGCAGTTCATGGGGTCCCAACGCACAGCCTGCATCAGGGCATTACGAGCGCTCACATAATCCTGCTGGCGAATGTAGGCAAACGCCATGTCAGAGTACAGGCGGTCAAACGGCACCTCGACCTGCACGAGCTCGCGCGGATCCTTCTCCACGCGGCGATAGGCCAAGCGCTCAAACTTGCTATCGAAGCTAAAGTATTGGCGCTTCTCCTCCGTCTTGCACTCAGCGTCGATATACTCCTCGGCGAGCTCCACCAGACGCTCCAGCAGCGGCGTCGCCGTAGCCAGGTCGCCCTGCGCCAGATAGTTCTCGGCATACGTGATGTCTTGCAAGCTGATGGGCAGATCCATGGCTACTCCTCGATCTGAGCGAAACACGGCAGGCGCCGTATATACGGTCAATACACAAAACCCGGGTCTCTTACGAGGCCCGGGCGTTCAATTTTGGTAGCCCGTACCAGATTCGAACTGGTGATCTCCGCCTTGAGAGGGCGGCGTCCTAAACCGCTAGACGAACGGGCCATATGTAGCAAATGCAATGGCTGGGATGGAGGGAGTCGAACCCCCATTGACGGAACCAGAATCCGCTGTCCTGCCATTAGACGACATCCCAATGACTGCATCGCTGCGCTCGGCTGTGCCTTTGCGCAAGAAAGAAATATACGGGAAGTCTCGCCGTGACGCAAGCCCCAATTTTGACTTTTTTGAAATTCAGTCAAATTGGCCTAATTTAGTCCAACCCGTGAAGGACCTGTGAAGCCGACCGCTGTACACGAAGGGCAAAACGCCGCGAGCGGTAGCCGTCAACCGTTGGCAGATTCTACCGTGAAAACGATAGCACCAGGCAACACAATCGAAGTATCAATGATCGCGTAGATATCGAGGCGCCATGGACGAAGAGCTTGATTACCTATGGGAGACCCTGGGCCTCGAGATCACTGCCGACCTTTGGCCCGAACGGGACAAAATCCATCCCACACTGCGCCCCGCCATTACTGTGGTGCAGGCAAAATACCGCCGTGCATCCTTTTTGATCATGCGGATGTCATGGCACGCGGGACTCCCCGACCTTAAGCGAATCCAGGCAAGCCTCGTCGAGCTGTCCGGCATGCCGACCGTCATATCCGAGGCGCACCTGGAGCAGCGCCAGCGCGAGCGACTGCAACAGCAGCGGATTCCCTTTATCTGCCCCGGCGTTCAGGCATATCTGCCCTTTATGGACGAGGAGTACTGGAGCGGCAAGCCCAACAAACACGTAAAGGTTTACGATCCGCACGAATGGGCACAGCTGGCGGACTGACTGAGGCAGGCCCGCCGGCGGAAAGTGCGTCCCAGTTTTCAAGCTCAAACTGGTCCCCACTTTCCCGTCGAGCCCTCAACCGGAAACCGTATCCCACAATCGAAGCTCAGAATGGGACGTGCTTTCCGCAACCGGCCACTTTGGGAAAGTGCATCCCATTCTGGAAGCGAATTCCGGGTCGCACTTTCCGCAGCCGCTACAGCAACGCCTCGGCCCAAGTCGATTCCCTAAAGCCGGGAATCGCAAAGTCGTCCCCCACCAGCAGCGGACGCTTGACCAGCATGCCGTCGGTCGCCAGCAGCTCGTAGCACTCCCGATCCGTCATGCCCGCATCCAGACGCGCCTTCAGGCCCAGCTCTCGATATTTCATGCCCGACGAATTAAAGAAGCGCCGCACCGGCAGCCCCGAACGAGCAATCCAGGTCGCAAGCTCATCAGCCGTGGGATTGTCCAAAACGATATCGCGGTCGATATACTCTACCCCATGTTCGTCCAGCCATGCCTTGGCCTTCTTACAGGTCGAGCACTTGGGATATTCAACAA
>CAUCCR010000057.1:0-10407 GCA_958441355.1 uncultured Collinsella sp.
GGCGCGATGCGAAAGAACGCGATAGCAGCCCACGACGACAGCCACAGAACCAAGAACTCGTTAACGGGCATCGCGGGCACCTCTTCCGTCAAATACGGCATCGCACGCCAGCGCAATGGCAATGCCGACCACGACGCTTGCCGGCACGGCAATATTCGTGAGGCCCAAGAACTTGCATACGGCGACGGACACCGCGCCCGAAACCGCCGCGACAACGTTGCCGCGTGACAGCCGCTGCGAAAAGAGCAGGCAGATAAAGAGTGAGGTGCAGACAAAGGCTGCAATGGCGGTGGGAACATCGACAACGGCGCCGACGATGGCGCCCGTCGTACACGAAACGCCCCATGTTGCGATGAGGATCACGTTGAGCACAAAGGACTCGAGCGGACCCCAATCCTCCCCTTTAACCAACTTGGCAAGCGAAATGCCGTATGCCTCCTCGGTAAGTGTCGCGGCAACAGCCAGCGTCTGACGCTTCGAAGCACCCCTCAAATGCGGTGCGATCGATGCCGAGTAAAGCGCAAAGCGCGAGGAGATTGCGGCGACGCTCGCGACGATCGACGCCGCAGGCACGCCTGCTAGCCACAGATTACAGATCATAAACTGCCCGCTGCCCGTCACGAACGTGCTGCTCAGGGCAAAAACCATCCAGGGTTCCATTCCCGTCTGCGCCATAATCATTCCGCACGGCGCGGCTATCGCAACATAGGTAAGCATCACCGGCCAGACGGTTTTAACGATTTTGAGCACCATACGCTTCTCATCCTGACAAGGTCTCCGAGCCGCATGTAGCGATACGGCAGAATCATCATCCGACAGCAACCGAGTTCACCTACAATTGCCACCGGATCGAAAGACACAACTTTTTAGGAAGTCATTATGACAGCTATCGATCGAGACCGGGCGCGCGCGGCCTTCAAAAGCTACACCGATGCCTACGACGCCACCAACCCACGCATCGCGCTCAAAATCGAGCATACGTACCACGTGGCCGAGGCATGCGATGCCGTAGCGCGCGAGCAGGGCTGGTCGTCAGAAGATATTGACCTGGCATGGCTTTGCGGCCTGCTACACGATATGGGCCGCTTTGAGCAGCTGCGACGCTGGGACACCTTTAAGGACGCCGAGAGCATGAGCCATGCGGCGCTGGGCATCGAGGTCCTCTTTGGCGAGAATCCCGCCGATGCACCCGCCACGACAAACATCCGTGACTTTATCGAAACCGGTGCGCATGACGAGCTCATCCGAGCGAGCATCGCCTATCACAGCGACTTTCGCCTGCCGGCACAACTCGACGAGCGTACACGGTGCTTCTGCGATATCGTGCGCGATGGTGACAAGATCGACATTATGCGTACCATCGCCGACAGCACCGTCGACACCATCCTCAAAGTGGATGAGGACGCGTTTCTAGCAAGTCGCTTTTCGGTACCGACGCTTGCCGCCTTTGACGAGCATCGGTGCGTCGCGCGCGACGAGCGCAACGAGCCGGCGGACTACCTGGTGGGGCTCATCTGCTTTATGTTTGAGCTCGTCTATCCAGCAAGCCGCGCGCTGGCGCGCGAACAGGACGATATCTACCGCCTGCTCGACGCACCCTTTGGCATTACGCGCCCCTTTACCAATCCCACCACGCAAGCGACCTGGGAGTGCCTAAAGGACGAGATGCGCGACTGGCTGGCGCGCGCCTAGCGCTCAAGCTGGGCCAGCAGCTCCTCGACGACCTCGGCGGCGTCCCCAACAACCTTGTACTGGGCAGCACCAAAAATGGGGGCATCCGGGTCCTCGTTGATGGCGATAATGCACTCCGCCCCACCGATGCCGGCAAGATGCTGGATGGCGCCCGAAACACCGATACTCACGAGAAGCTTGGGCGAAACCGATACGCCGGTCTGGCCAATCTGATGGCGATACTCCAACCAGCCGGCCTCCACGACAGGTCGCGTGCAACCAAGCTCGGCTCCCAGAGCCTCGGCGAGCCTTCGCATCAGGGGCAGATTCTTCTTGGAGCCAATGCCGCGGCCCACCACGACCAAGCGCTCGGCATCGGCGATCGAGGCCCGCTGCCCCCACTCCTCGGCGGGAATCGAGATCTCGACACGAGCCTTAGCATCATCCGCAAGCGATATCTGGGTGATCGTGCCGGAGCGGCCGTAGTCAAAGTCGGGCGCCTTAAAGATGCCGGGACGAACTGTTGCCATCTGGGGACGATGATTGGGGCAGACGATGGTGGCCATCAGGTTGCCGCCAAACGCCGGACGCGTCTGTTGCAGCAGTCCCGTCTCCGTATCCATCGAAAGTACGGTGCAGTCAGCCGTAAGGCCCGTCTGCAAACGCACAGCAACGCCGGGTGCCAGTTCACGGCCAAAAGCGGTCGCGCCGTACAGAATTGCCTCGGGTTTGCGTTCGGCTACCAAATCGCAGATCAAGCGGGCGTAGACCTCCGCATCGTTTTGGCGCAGACGCTCGTCACGACAGGCCAGGACTTCGTCGGCGCCCGCGCAAACCAGATGTTCCAGGTCCCCGAGCGAGCCCTCGGGGCTCATGCCGACCAGTGCCACCAGACGGCAGCCGCGAGCATCGGCAAGCTCGCGCCCCTTGCCCATGAGCTCGTAGGCCACGGGAGCCACGGCGTCGTGCTCGTCAGTCTGCACGAAGACCCAAATGTCTCGATATGCATCAAGGTCCACCGCACCAGCGGCCTCGTCACGCTCGATCGAGATAGCGTTGACGGGGCAGGCGTCGACACATCCGCCGCATAGGATGCAGCCGTCGGTTACGCGGGCGCAACGGTTGGGCCGCTCGCCTTCCACTACGATGCCGCCCGAGGCACAGGCGCGAACGCAGCGACCGCAGCCGATACAGGCTTCGCTATCGATAATCAGTCCGCTCATCTATGCCATCCCCTCGATAATCTTGGCAAGTTTTACCGCCTGCTCGGACGCCGTTCCCTCAACGGCCTCGCACGTTTGATCACGGTCGGGCACAAACGAGCGCACGACCTGCGTCGGTGATCCGGCAAGGCCACAACGCGAGGAATCGGCGTTCACGTCGGCGGCACTGACCACGCGCACGTCCGCCTCCTCTGCCGCGCGAATACCGGCAATACTCGGCATACGCAACTGGCCAATCTCCTTGGCGGTCGTCATCGCGCACGGCATCTCAAGGTACACCGTCTCCTCGCCGGCATCGCATCCGTGAACGAGCGCCAGCGAGCCACACGTCGTAAAGCCCGCGCTTTGCACGCAGCTCACGTCGGTCACGCAGGGGATCTCAAAGGCACCGGCAAGCTCGGGGCCGATCTGGGCCGTATCGCCGTCCACTGCCATCTTGCCGCAGATGAGCAGGTCGAAGTCCTCATCGAGTGCCTCGATACCGCATTTGAGGGCATAGGTGGTGGCTAGGGTATCGGCGCCCGCAAAGGCTCGGTCGGTCAGCAGCAGCGCGTCGTCGGCACCGCGGGCGATACAGTCGCGCAGCAGCGACTCGGTCGCGGGGATGCCCATCGACACCACCGTCACGCGCACATCCATGCCAAAGCCGATAAAGTCGTCCTTCAGCGCCAGCGCGCATTCCAAAGCGCTCGCATCAAAGGGATTAATGACCGTCTGCTTGCCATCGCGCACGATGGTATTGGTCTTGGGGTCCATCTTGACCTCGGTGCTGCCCGGCACGGCCTTGACGCACACCACCATATGGAAATCGCTCATCTTCACGCGCCCCCTTTCTGGACGAGCTCATCCAAGAGCTTCTCCGAAAACAGGTTACCGCGACCCAGCTGCCCGTCAGGATCGAGCTGGAGCTTGAGCCGCGCCGACTCGACCATGGCCTCGTGACCGTACATCGTCTCCAAGAAGCCCGCCTTGATCTTGCCGACGCCGTGTTCTGCGGAGACGGCGCCGCCCATGACCGTGACCTCGGAAGCCCACTGGGCAAAGAGTTCTCCGCCGCGGCGATAATCCTGCGCATCGCGCGGCAGAATGTTCACATGCAGATGGTTGTTACCGATGTGCCCCCAGGCGGCAGATTCAAGCCCACTTTCGGCCAACGTGCGGCGATAAAGGGCGATGACATCGCCCAAGCGTGCGTTGGGCACCGACATGTCCGAGCCCAATTTGGTGATGGTGGGATCCGTGCGGCGGCGCTCGTCGATGAGCATGTTGACGCTCTCGGGGACCGCATGGCGGAAGAATCGCTGACACTCGCGATCGACCTCGGTGCGCGCGACCCATGTCGCATCGTCACTGCCGCCCGCAAGCTCCAGTACCCACCCCAAGTGATACAGCTCCTCAGTCGCCTGAACTTCGTCGTCGCAGTCGAGCTCCACGTAGACACAGACCTTGGCCTCTTTGTCGAGCGCAGGCAGCGAGGCGAACGCGGTCGACTGTTCACGCTGACGACGCAGGATATCCAGGGCGCCCGCATCGAAATATTCGATGGCAGCCGCATGGGACAGGACGGGACGCACAGAATCGGTGAAGGACACGGCCTTGTCTTCGCTGTCAAAGAAGCAGCTCACGCCCCAAACGACCGCAGGTGCCGCTTGCAGGGCAATCTCGAGCTCAGTGATAACGCCGAGCGTGCCACAAGCGCCGATAAAGAGGTCGATGGCGTCCATATCGTCCGCAACAAAATAACCCGAGGCATTTTTGGTCTTGGGCATGGTGTAGTCGGGAAGGTCGAGCTCGAGAGCACGGCCCGCTGCCGTCACAAGCGACAGGTGGCGGCCCTGGGCAAAAGCCTCGCCGCGCTGAAGCTCAAGCAAATCGCCATCAGCCAGCGCGACGTGGAGTCCCGTGATATGTGGGCGCATGGGGCCGTAGGCGTAGCTGCGGGCACCGGAGGCGTTACATGCCGCCATGCCGCCCAGACAGGCAGATGCCTCGGTGGGATCGGTGGGAAAAAACTGCTCGGGGGCCTCTTGAAACTCATCGTAGGCCTTAAGCGATGCCTGGTCCCAGCCAGCGGTCGGCAGCACTTTCTTGCTCAGCTGCTTGCGCAGCTCCGAGAGCACAACGCCCGGCTCCACGCGCAGCAAAAATTGGCCTTGTTCATCGCAGCGAAGGCCCAAGTAGCGATTCATACGGGAAGTATTGAGGATATGCCCGCCGTGGGGCACGGCACCGGCGGCAAGGCCGGTTCGGGCGCCCTGAACCGTCACCGGGACACGCTCGACATGGAGCTTTTTCAAAATGGCGCGGACCTCGTCCTCCGTTGTCGGAAACGAGATGCTCGAGGCCTCGCCCGATGCGCGAGATTCATCGCGGCCATACTCTTCGAACTCGTCGGTGAAGGGTTTGATGGTTGCAGACACGCGAACTCCCCCTTTAGCTAACTACAGTGTTTGCAGGGAGATGTTACCGCATCGTTTCGTCGACGTGTTCGAGACCGTCTCCATAATTGGCGTTTTTTACGTTCGTGTAATTCGGTGAGCGGCTGGATTTCCTCGACAGACGATGCTTTTGACACATATCGCCCTGCCGTCGCCGATCGCTCGATTGTCGCTCGAAAAAAGTTGAAGTATTTTTTGCCGCCTTTTATCTGCGGAGACGCCAATCCGTCAAGCATTTGGTCAGAAATTGGTCAAGTAGCGGCTGATACGGTCGGCGTCGACAGCCAAAACCGATAGAAGTTTTGGCCCAGAAGCAGGGAGGTTCCCATGGCATATTACTGGCCCCAGTACGGCATCGCCATCGAAGTCGACGACGATCCCCATCTCCTGCCTTTCGACGAAGAGGCATTCCCCGATACGACGGTCTACCACGTTACCACCGATGTGATCTGCGACCCCGAGTCGTTCTCGGCGCTCGCCCACCACATCGCGCATATCCACGACATCGAGCTCCCTCCCGACTTCGAAGAGCTCGTCTACTCGCGCCGCCTGATGCTTCACATGCTCTTTGGAGCGGACCCGTCCACCTTTGCGCGCATCTATACCGCCAAGGATGCCGCATGAGCGCGAAGAAGCCACCCCGCTTTGCAGGCCTGGGTCGTCGCAAGAAGCTCATCGTTGCCTGCTTGGCCATCGTCTGTGCCCTTGTCGCCGTCGGACTATACGCTTGGCAGTCGCAGCCCGTACCCGAGGCGGGCGCTTCGGTTACGACGGCCGAGGGCAAAACGCGTCAGGAAATCCAAGATGAGCTCGACGCCATCGTCCGCGACAACATGATGACGATTTCGGTCGCGCCGGTCGCTCAGTTGCAGGAGGACGGCAAGCTGCGCGTCAACGTGCAAAACGTCCAAGACAATAAATTTCCCCAGCGATTCCGCGTCATCCAAAACGACGAGACCATGTACGAATCCGGTGTGGTCGAGACCGGCAAGACAATCGAGACGTGCCCCGCCGGCGACATCAAAGAAGGCGAGGCGTACATCGAGATCCAGGCACTCGATACAAAGACCCTCGACAGCCACGGCAATCCGACACGTGTCAAGGTGCGGGTTGAGCAAGCCGAGAACTAGCCTTCCGGCCGACGCGACACCGCACGCAATTCACCAGCATTCGTCCAATCATCGCGGGGACGGCCCGCGGCGAATAGAAAGGAACGACCATGGACATCACCAGGAACATGAACGGAGCCAGAGCGCTCGTCGTGGGCGCAGGGCTCGCGCTCGCGCTCGCAATGGGCGCCGCCCCGACGCCAGCTATGGCAGCCGGACGCGTTGGAACCACGAAAGTAATGGTCAGGACCGAGATCGACAACGTTGAGTTCAAAGTTCCGACGGTTATTCCCTTCGTCGCCAAGGCCGACGGCACGCTTCAGGGCCCCTCTGAAGACGCGACCACCATCGACAATCATTCGGCCTACGGCATCCATGTCACCAACATGAAGATCGACGCCATGAACACCTGGACCATTGCCGCCGACGCCAAGGCCGGAACCGCACAGAACTCCATCGACTTTAAGGTCGGCCCCGACGGCGCACTCCAGAACGCCAGCGCCGCAATGCAAGGGACGGGCCTCGATCTTTCCAAGAACGCAGCCTTCGACATGGGCTACCAGGGCATTGCCGGCGGCACGGACAAAATTAAGCTCAAGACAAGCGGAAACGTCGCCCGCGTCACGCGCGACATCTTCCGCGTAACCGGCGAAGGCGATCAGGTTGCAACGATCACCTGGACGGTCGAGCCCGGTGCGCACACGGCATAAGGCCGTCGCCCTGGCCGCCGCCGTCAGCATCCTAGCGTTTGGGCCAGCCATGGCCTTTGCTCAGCAAGAACAGGCGCAGGCCGCCACGCAAGTGACGGTCGACCTCTCGGAGCTCGACCGCGGCGACCGCGAGGAACCGTTGGCGCAGACAGGCGACAGACGATGGCTCTTGGCAGCAGGCGCCACAGCAGCAGGCGCGGGAACCGCCGGCCTCGGTCTGCACATCAAACGCAGCCAGAAACAAAACACGGACAGGCCGCACTAAATTAGCTAAGGAGACCCCATGGCATCGAAGAACCTTTTGCCCGTCGTCGCACTCTGCGGCGCGCTCGCAACCGGAACGCCTGTCGCCGCTTGGGCGACTCCCGTCATGGCAGACTCCTTACCAGCAGCCCTAAGTTCCGCACCAAATCCGTCGAGCGCCATTGCGTGCAAGCGTTTTTCGATCGCACAGGCCGCGATCTCAACCTCGGGATGCCTTCGTCGTAATACGGACGGCTCGATAGTCGTGGATATCAAGCGTTCGAACAAGGCAAACGGCTCCCAGGCGGGGTGCGCCGTCTGCACGTGGCGCTCGGTTGCGCTCGATGCAGATGGCGATCCATGCAATTTAGAGCTGCGCATCGACATCGCTTCGGTCGATGACTCGGCGAACGGAGCGAAGGTCGCCTTCGACGGTACGTTTTTTGAGAAAGGAGGCGGTATATGTCTGGGCTGCGCCGCCGCGAATGCAGACGATGCGCAGCCCACCCTCTCATTCACGGCATCGTTGCGGCTGACCAAAGCCGGTACCGATGCCATCGCGGCGGGAGAAGCGTCCCTGCTGTTCTACGCCGTCAGCACCAAAGACACAGACGCTCATTTCGAGAAGCCAGCCGGATCACTCAGCCTTACACGAGGGATAGAGGCAGGCCCTATTGAAATCGATGCCCACGCGCAAAGCAGGCAACGCATTCTTGCCGACCCGGCGCTTCTCGAAATGGAGTGGAACGGATCCGGAGCCATCGGAATTCTCCCCTCCGCGCTTGACGCCAAGACGCTCCCCCCAAACGACGAACCCATCAACGTAACCATACAAGAAGAGAGCGCGGATAAAGAAGCAGGTGCGGGCGACACGCCGTCGCCGACAAACAGCGTCCCAGCTTCTTTCGAAGCGCCGAATGAGCCCGCCGCCGATCCAAACGATCCCGAGCTCGCGGACAGTCTGGGGTTTGCTGATCCTCAAGAGATCGATGAAGGTAACTGCTGCGTGCTTGCCGCGCTCGACCACACAGAGGTCATCGACGCTGCGAACATCGAAGTTGCCGCCGCCAATCAGCCCGTCCGCAAGTCAGCCATCATCGCATTTCCTGAATCCATCGAAGTCGTCTTTTTGCCATCGGGCGAGATCGTGGCCCCAACACTGCTCACCTTGTTGGGCGCCAAGAATACTCGAAACGAAATTAAAAAGGTCACGGTTGTCGACCCTGCAACCACCGCCAAGCTGCGTTTATACGCCGTTGCTCCAGACGGAGGCAAGACCTTAGAATTCGATGGTGACACACTCCTAGCCTGGCGACGTCTGGACATTATGCAAGACGTCTCGTATCAGATCGAACTCGAAGGGTTTGATCGTGCCCGCGATGCCAATATCATTGCCGCGGCTATTGAATCCCCACAGCGGCTTATGACACTGCGCTTTGAATACTATCCCTATGTCCCGACAACCACCTGAGGCTTAAATGCTGCGCGTCGTTGCTAATGCCACTTATATAACGTATTAGATGAGTCGCGATGTACCTCGCATTCCACTCTGCTACGATTGCCACGTTGGCATCAATACGGGAGGGCTCATGCCGGGCTTGGGAACAATCATCAACGTTGTGCTTTTGATTGCGGGCGGTCTTTTGGGATTAGCGGGCGGTCGCTTCATTACACCGCGCATCCAAGACACGCTCATGAAAGCATCGGGGCTGTGCGTCCTGTTTATCGGCCTGGGCGGCACCATGCAAAAGATGCTCATCATCGATGGAAAGGCACTAGCGACCACCGGTACCACCATGCTCATCGTCTCGTTCGCCCTCGGCTCGCTCATCGGCGAGGCCGTCAACTTGGAAGCCGCCATCGAGAACCTTGGCGAATGGCTCAAGCGCAAGACTGGCAGTGAGGGCGATAACGAGTTCACCAACGCTTTTGTCTCGACTTCACTCACCGTCTGCATCGGTGCCATGGCTATCGTGGGATCAATCCAAGACGGCCTGCTCGGCGACTGGTCCACGCTCGCCCTCAAGGGAGCGCTGGACTGCATCATCGTCTGCACCATGACGGCCTCGCTTGGACGCGGCTGTATTTTCTCCGCCCTGCCCGTCGCCGTGTTCCAGGGGACGATTACGCTGTTTGCCGGCGCGCTCTCCCCCATCATGACCACAGCAGCCCTCAACAGCCTTTCGCTCGTAGGCTCCATGCTCATCTTCTGCGTCGGCGTCAACCTCATCCGTCCTCAGACCTTCCGCACGGCCAATATGCTTCCCTCCGTCGTCATCGCCGTCATCTACGCCCTCCTGTTCTAAATCTATCAACGCAGCAGTATCTCGAACATCTGTTTGATGCTGTGCTATGATATGAGGTCACCGTAGCTGCGTTCGAGAGGAGGAGCGGTGGCCGACCAGGACATCAAGATGCTCATCGAGCGCATTATGGCCGAGGCCCGGACCCATCAGTCCGCCCGCTTCTCAAACGAAATCTACGCAGACGAGCCGATTCTCAAAACCGGCCGACAGATGCAAAATTTCCTCCCCGACCAGTACCGCAAGATGCGTGAGATATCGCGTTGGCAAGAAGACCCCAAGGGCGGTGCGGGCCGCTGGCTTTCGGAAGCCGAGCTTTTTTACCGCCAGGGCCTGCTGATGGCCGACTTTGAGGATGACTGTCCCTACAACGGCACCTTTAAGTCGTACTTTCCCACCTACAATGCCATGAGCGATCGGCAGCTGCGCGGCTACTTTACCTGGCGCGCTCAGGTGCGCCGCGGAACCGTCGAGAAAACGTCTACGTCCTTTGCCTTTCTGTATCTCTATGAGCTGATTTGCGGCATTGGCGTAGATAATCCGCTCGATGGTTTTAACAAGATCAAGGCCTTTTGGGATGCCTACCGCGCCTTTGAGCCCGGCATCGACCGGTTTGCGCGCGTGTGGCTGCAGGATTACGCCGTGTTCCACGGGCTCGACCCCAAGCTGCTTCGTGACTCTAAAACCGTCATGTTCGATAACGCCCTTAT
>CAUCCR010000058.1:0-10055 GCA_958441355.1 uncultured Collinsella sp.
GAACTTCTGACCTCTTCCGTGTCAGGGAAGCGCTCTCCCCCTGAGCTAAACGCCCGATCAAGGGTGCGCAAGCGCGCAAGGGATAATATAACGGAGCCTGAACTCGGTGGCAAGAACATTTTTAAAAATCGCTTACATTGTGGAATTCGGGGGCTTTGTCGTATCCATTTTAAAAGAGCCTGCTGCCGCGATTTGGCTGTCGCATAATGCAAGGCCATTGCGGTATCGAGCTATGGAAAGACACCTGCGGAATTGTCCTACCGATAAGCGGACAAGCCTCCAGCTGGTGACTTCGCCGTGGTAAGGTAAGCCGAATCGTTTCCAGGCTGTTTCGGGGGAGTGGAATGAGCAAAGAGTGTGTCGAGCAGGTCGAAGGCGCAGGGGCTTCGGTGCCGATGACCGATATATCGAACATTGATGTGCCCGAGGGCACCGACGAGCTCAGCCGTAGCACCCGCCGCGCCTGGCGCGAGCGCCTGAACAGCGCTTCGACGCGCAAGATGATCACGGGCGTCTTGGCTACGCTGGTGGGCGGTTCGTTTTGGGGCTTCTCGGGCACCAGCGCGAGCTTTCTGTTCGATACCTACCACGTCGATACCTTGTGGCTTATGAGCGTGCGTCAGATTCTCGCCGGTCTACTCTTTATGGCCGTGGTTGTTACGCGCGACCGCGAGCGCCTGATTAAGCTCTGGACCACACCCGCCGATCGCAAGCAGCTGCTGCTCTTCACCGCCTTTGGCCTGCTGTTCAACCAGTTTTGCTATCTTTCGGCCGTGCGCCTGACTAATGCCGGAACCGCGACGGTGCTCCAGTGCCTGCAGCTCGTTATCATCATGGGCTACGCCTGCGTGACCGATCGCCGCATGCCGCGTACTCGCGAAGTTATCGGCATTGGCCTGGCTCTGGGTGGAACCTTTTTAATCGCCACCGGCGGCGACCCCACCAGCCTGAATATCTCGCCGCTTGGCCTGGCAGCAGGTCTTATGTGTGCGGTCAGCGCCGCGTGTATGGCGGTGATTCCCGCCAAGATCCTGCCCGAATACGGCAGCCCCATCGTCACGGGCTCGGCAATGCTCACGGCGGGCGTGGTCTCATGTGTCTTCGTGCAGCCCTGGGCGCATATGCCGGCGCTCGATGCCGCCGGTATCGAGGCGCTCGCGGTGTTCGTGGTTATCGGCTCGTTTTTTGCTTACATGCTCTATATGCAGGGCGTTAAGGACATCGGCTCGGTGCGTGCGAGCCTCATCGGAACTGTGGAGCCGGTTTCGGCGACCATCACCAGCGCCGTTATGCTGGGCACGGTGTTTTTGCCGACCGACCTTATCGGCTTTGCCATGATCATCGTGATGATGTTCCTCACGGTGTAGCTAGCGCCGCCGCCAAGACAGAAAAGGTGTTGTGCCGCATTTTCGCCAATTGATGTCCGTGTCTGGAGTTTAGCTGTCGATGCTCAAAATGCCATAAACTAGTAACGTTATGGACTTTTTCATTGCGACTCAATTGCGAGGATTTCTTTATGGCTGGTAATCACTTTAAGGGCAGCGATAGCGGCCGCCCTGCAGTTCCGCCGCGTCCGAACGGGGCTGGTAAGGCCGGCACGCCGGGCGACGCTGGACAGGGCGGCTCCGGTAAGCGCGTGTCCCCGGGCGAGACGGCGATGTTTACCGCTCTGTACGAGCAGTCTCAAAAGGCAAAAAAGACCGGCCGTGCAAGAGGGAATGTCTTTGCGGGCGGTGCAACCTCTGCGTCGCAGCCGAGCGGGGCTCCTTCGGTACCTGTGAACAACGCAGGTGCTGCCAACGCCGCGAATGCCGCCGGCAACGTTAATGCCGGCAAGGCCGACAACAATACTCCCTCTGCCGGTGGCGCGGGGCTTACGGGTAACCTTGGCACGATCTACACCGGCGCCTCCGAGACTGGCACGTTCGCCCGCCTGGATGATAGCGGTGCCGAGTTTGCGGGCTCGGGTTCCAAGGAAGATTATTACGATTTTGGCTTGAACTACGGTAGCGACGCTTCGTCGAGTTCGACCTCTGACGGTCTGGTCCGTCATCGCCATCGCAAGGGCGAGCGCAAAAAGCGTCACACCGGCGCCATTATTGCTGCTGTAGTCGCGGTGCTTCTCGTTGCGCTTGGCGCAAGCGGCTTTATGCTGCTTAACTCGGCAAAGACCGTAAAGGGCGAAGCGAAGGAGGCTGTCGAGATCGTCGGTGGCCTTAAGGACAAGGTCACGTCGGGCGATTTTTCGACGCTGCCCGACGACGCGAAGAAGATCGATGAGCTCTGCGACAGCATGAAGGCGGAGACCTCGAGCCCGCTGTGGACGGCGGCTTCGTTTATCCCGGTGTATGGCAGCGATATCAATGCGGCCCGCACCATGATTGACGCCCTGTCCGATGTCTCGAGCAATGCGCTGGTTCCCATGGCCGACAACCTCTCGCAGGCTACGCCCGGCAAGCTGTTCCAGGACGGCATGATTAACGTGTCCGCGCTGCAGGCGGTCGCCGATTCGCTTTCCAGCAGCTCGAAGGTGTTCAAGAGCGCCAACGAGAAGGTCCAGGGCATTGGCGATACTCATATTTCCCAGGTGACCGATCTGGTCGATAAGGCCAAGGACGGCTTTGCCACCCTCAACGGTGCGGTTGACGCGGCGGAGAAGGTCGCCCCCGTCCTTCCCCAGATGCTCGGCGCCAACGGCCAGACGCGCAACTACCTTATGTACGCCATGAACAACGTCGAGATTCGTGCTTGCGGCGGCTTTGGCGGTTCGCAGGGCCTGATTTCGGTCACTGACGGCCAGATGTCGATTGGCGAGTTTGTTCCCCGCATTGGACTCAGCGAGGATGAGGCAGTCGAGAGCGTCGACGAAGAGGATGAGGCGCTGTTCGGCAACCACAGTAACCTGTACAACTCGGGCAATACCTATTCGCCTGATTGGCCCCGCAACTCGCAGCGTGTCGCCGCGCTGTGGAAGTCCCAGTATGGACAGGACGTTGATGGCGTCATCGGTATCGACCCGGTGTTCCTGCAGTATCTGCTGGGCCTGGTCGGTAACGTGTCACTGCCCGACGGAACGGTTGTCGACGGCACCAACGCCGCAAAGGTCCTCATGCACGATGTGTACTGGAACTATCCGGTCGAGGAGTCTGACGGCATCTTTGCATCCGTCGCCAGCGCTGCCTTCGACAAGATCCTTGGCGGTATCGGCGATGTCGATGTTGCGAAGCTTGTCAGCGCCGTTGAGCGCGGTGCCGAAGAGGGCCGCCTGATTGCTTGGATGAGAAACGATGATGAGCAGAATGCCATCAAAGAGACGGGCATTGACGCTTCGCTGCCCGATCCGGATGACCCGAGTGCCGATCCCGTTGCCGGCGTTTACTTTAACAACCTGAGCTTCTCCAAGCTCGACTGGTATCTGAACGCCGACACGCAGATCGGCCAGGGCATCAAGAACGGCGACGGCACGTGCTCCTATCGCATCACCGTTACCCTGACGAACATCATGACGCAGGAGGAGGCTGGCAAGCTGCCCGACTACGTTGCGGCGAGCGCACCCGATGCCGCGCGTGACGACGAGCGTCTGAATGTCTCGTTGTTTGCCCCGACGGGCGGCAACATTACTGATCTGACCGTCGAGGGCACCCAGTTTGGTCTTGGCGCCGCTACGTGGCATGGAATCCCCTTCTATTCGGGTACCGTTGACCTGCATGCTGGCGAGACGACGACGATCACGTATACGCTGACCACGTCGGCCGAGGCGGGGGACAAGCCGCTTACGCTGCGTCAGACTCCTACATGCCAGGCGGCTCGCGACAGCGCGTCGGCGTAGGGTTTTTCTGGTAGCGCAGATAATCGAGTACCATTTTGGGGCGGACAGGCAATCTGTTCGCCCCTATTTTGTAAGGAGAGCGCATGAAGTACTTTGGCACCGACGGCTTTCGCGGCGAGGCCAACGTTGGGCTGACGGTAGAGCACGCTTATAAGATTGGCCGTTTTGTGGGCTGGTATTACGGCGCCAACCGCGAGCGCAAGGCGCGCGTCATCGTGGGCAAGGACACACGTCGCTCGAGTTATATGTTCGAGGCGGCGCTGGTGAGCGGCCTGGTCGCGAGCGGTGCGGACGCCTATATGCTGCATGTGATCCCGACGCCGGGCGTGGCGCATCAGACCGTGGAGGGCTGCTTCGATTGCGGCATCATGATCAGTGCGAGCCACAACCCGTTTTGCGATAACGGCATTAAGCTCGTCAACAGCGACGGCTTTAAGATGGACGAGGACGTGCTTGAGCTCATCGAGGATTACATCGATGGCAAGAGCGAGGTGCCGCTGGCAACGGGCAACCACATCGGCGCCACGGTTGACTACATGCAGGGTCGCAACCGCTATATTGCCTCGCTCATTGCCAGCGCGAACTTTTCGCTGCAGGGCGTCAAGATCGGTCTCGACTGCGCCAACGGCTCAGCTTCCTCGGTCGCCAAGCCGGTGTTCGACGCGCTGGGCGCCGACGTGCGCGTGATCAACGCCGCGCCCGATGGCTTTAACATTAACGTCGACTGCGGCTCAACGCATATGGAGCGCCTGCAGCGCCACGTGGTGGAGCAGGGGCTGGACGTGGGCTTTGCCTACGACGGCGATGCCGACCGCTGCTTGGCGGTGGATGAACGCGGCCGCGTGGTCGATGGCGACCAGATTCTGTACGTGTGCGGCGTGTACCTGAACAAGCACGGTCGCCTTTCGGGCGGTACCGTGGTGCCGACGATCGCCAGCAACTTTGGCCTGATCAAGTCGCTGGAGCTTGCCGGCCTGAGCGCCGTGACCAGCGGCGTGGGCGACCGTCACGTGTATGCCAAGATGCGCGCGGGCGGCTACAGCCTGGGCGGCGAGCAGACGGGCCATACGATCTTTGGCGATATCGAGCGCACGGGCGACGGCATTATGACCTCTCTGCGCGTGATGGAAGTGATTCGTGCCGAGCGCGAGACGCTCTCGCAGCTTACGGCTCCGTGCAAGCTGCTGCCGCAGGCGCAGGTTGCCGTGCGCGTGGCGGATAAGGACGTCGCACTCGAGAACATGGGCGTGCAGAACGCGATCGCCGAGGCCGAGGCCGCGCTGGCGGGCGAGGGCCGTGTGCTGGTTCGCAAGAGCGGAACCGAGTCGGTAATCCGAGTTTTGGCCGAAGCTCCCGACCAAGCCGCTGCCGACGCCGCCATGAAGCGTATCGCCGCCGCACTGGAGGCCCTGTAGTTACGCGGTTTTTCCAAACCGCGTAACGGCTCGACGCTGCAAACGGCCCCAAGCGGCAATCTGACGTTCAATTTCAAGGGCGCGACCAGAAGGTCAGCGCCCTTTCATTTCACGTCACCTTGCTCGCTTGGGGCCGTTTTCGCTGACGTTGCCAAGACATTAGCGTCAACGAACTAGTCATTGGGTACCTAGTTATTGGGTGAAAAAAGGGGACGCTGCGGATTGGTTTCGCGGCGTCCCCTTTGCGTTGGCGTGTCGGTTATGCCTTACAGCTCGTAGAGCGTGGTGAACTTGTCCTGCAGGTAGCTGCAGTAGTAGCGGGCATCGAACGCCATGCCGCACGCGCCCTTGATGAGCTCCGGCGCGTCCTTGGCGCGGCCCCACTGCCAAATGTGCTCGCCGAGCCAGGCGCGGACAGGCGCCAAATCGCCGCTCGCACAGGCGCTGGTAAGGTCGACGCCGTCGCGGCACATGGCCGGCACGAACATGGCGTCGTAGGCGCTGCCCAGCGCATAGGTGGGGAAGTAGCCAAACGAGCCGCCGCTCCAGTGCGTATCCTGCAGGCAGCCGTGAGTGTCGTCGGGAACCGGAATGCCCAGGTACTCGTCCATAAAGCGATTCCAAAGCGCGGGAATGTCCTTGGCTGTGGCCTCGCCGGCAAACAGCATGCGCTCAATCTGGTAGCGCACCATAATATGCAGCGGGTAGGTGAGCTCGTCGGCCTCGGTACGGATCAGCGACGGCTGAGCGATGTTCACGGCGTGGTAGAGCGTGTCCTCGTCCACGTTGCCGTAGACCTCGGGCGCGTGTCGGCGCAGCACCTCGAGCAGCGGGCCCATAAAAGCACGGCTGCGGCCAACGGTGTTCTCAAAGAAGCGGCTCTGGCTCTCGTGGATGCCCATGGAGGTACCACCCTCAAGACAGGTGCGCGCATAGGCGGGATTGACGCCCAGCTCGTACATGGTGTGTCCCGCCTCGTGGATGATGCTGTAGACATTGGAGATGCAGTCGTCCTCGTAGATGTGCGTCGCGATGCGCGCGTCGCCCACGGCAAAGCCCTCGCTAAACGGATGCTCGGTAAAGGCAAGCGTGGTGTCGTCCAGGTCCAGGCCGACGAGTTTCATCAGGTCGAAGCTCATGGCGCGCTGGGCGGCCTCGGGCACGCGGGCGTGCAAAAAGTCTGCAGCGGGCTGCTGGCCGCGCTCGCCGATGGCGTGCACGAGCGGCGCGACCGTGGCCTTAACCTCGTCGCAAAACGCGTCGAAGCTCTCGGTGGAAAGGCCGCGCTCGTACTGGTCGAGCCACACGTCGTATGGGTCGCGCTTGGGGTCCATGAGTTCGGCCTGATGCTTAAGCTGGGCGACGATTCTATCCACATAGGGCTCAAAGCTCGCCCAGTCATTGGCCGTCTTGGCCTTGTGCCACACGGCGTCTGCCTCGCAGGTGAGCCTGGTCCAGGCCTCGGCCTCCTCGGTGGGGATGGCGCTTGCCTCGCGCTGGTCGCGGCCGAGCACGCGGATCTCGTCGAGCAGCTGCGGGTCGTCGATCTTTTCGCCCGCGACCGTCTCACGCGCGAGAGAGTGCACGAGCTCAATGGACTTTTTGCTGGTCAGGAGCTTGTGATGTTCGCCGGCAAGGGTGCCCATGGCATCGGCGCGGGCCGCGGCGCCATTGGCGGGGGCAATCGTCGCGCCATCGAACTCGGCAATCTTGAGCAGGTAATCGCGGGTCCACAGCTTGCCCTCGAGCTTGCGGAATTTTTTGACGGCCTTATCGACTTTAGCGGCCTTGACGCCCTTGGCGGCCTTTGCCACGGCGGCCTTGGCCTTCTTATCGAGTTTCTTTCCCATACCGTATCCTTAATCTCGCAGGCCGAGCGCCGCAGGCGGGTGCGCGGCCAGTTTGCACAGCTACCTGCCTTGTACCCAGCGCGAACAAAACGGAACGCGGCGATGCGCTCGCGAAATGTGTTATCCTATAGCCCAATGCGTTGACGGAGAGGGTTTTGCCCGCCGCGTCGCCGGCAAGAGAGGGAAGGTCATGGGCTGCAAGCCTTCCTACGGTGGCAAGGGCCAAGCGTTCACTCCCGAGCAGCGACCTCAACGGGCACGCGGCCAGTGGCAGCAAAGTCCCAGTAGGGAAGCCGTGAGCCTCGCGACAAGAGGCACAGAGTGGGCGCGGCGGGCCAGACATCCGCCGGGTCAAACAAGGTGGTACCGCGGAATTCAACCGTCCTTGGGCAATGTACATGCCCGAGGGCGGTTTTTTTGTTACCGAACCGGGCCGCGCATCCGCAACATCGGGCGGCGTCAGCCGTCCCGGAGCGCGGATGTGCGAGAGACGAAAGGGAAGACATGAGTCTGATTGATGATCTGGTCAAACTCGAGGAAGAGGCCAAGGAGCTCGTCACTAGCGCTGACGACGCCGCCAAGCTCGAGGCCGCGCGCGTTGAGCTGCTCGGCCGCAAGGGCCGTATCACCGGCCTGATGCGCATGATGGGCAAGCTCGCTCCCGAGGATCGTCCCATGATGGGCAAACGCGCCAACGAGATGCGCCAGCTGATCGAGGGCATGCTCGACGAGCGCACCACCGAGATGAAGGCCGCCGCCCTCAAGCACGCACTCGAGCACGAGGCCGTCGACATCACGCTGCCGGGCATCCGTCCGCAGATCGGTCACCAGCACCTGATCAAGCAGATCATCGAGGAGGCCGAGGACATCTTCTGCGGCATCGGCTACACCGTCGAGTCCGGCCCCATGGTTGATACCTCCTACTACAACTTCACCGCGCTCAACGCGCCCATGGATCACCCGAGCCGCTCGGCTCGCGACACGTTCTATGTGGTCGACAACAACCCCGGCAGCGTCGCGCATCCCGAGGCTCACGCTCACGGCGAGTCCGACGTGCTACTGCGCACCCAGACCTCGGGCGTGCAGATCCACACCATGGAGTCGCAGAAGCCGCCCATCTACATGATCTGCCCGGGCACCGTCTACCGTCCCGACACGGCCGACGCCTGCCACCTGCCGCAGTTCAACCAGATCGAGGGCCTGGTCGTCGACGAGGGCATCACCTTTGGCGATCTTAAGGGCACGCTCGACTACTTTGTTAAGTGCATGTTTGGCGAGGATCGCAAGACGCGCTATCGCCCGCACTTCTTCCCCTTCACCGAGCCTTCCTGCGAGGTGGACGTGAGCTGCCACGTGTGCGGCGGCAAGGGCTGCAACTTCTGCAAGCACAGCGGCTGGATCGAGATCCTGGGCTGCGGCATGGTCGACCCCAACGTCCTGATCAACTGTGGCATCGACCCCGAGAAGTACACCGGCTTCGCCTTTGGTATTGGCGCCGAGCGCGTCGCAGCACTGCGCTACGACCTGCCCGACCTGCGCACGTTGATGACTGGTGACATGAGGTTCTTGAACCAGTTCTAGAACGCTTTCTTCTTAGTTGCAGTTTCCGGCTCAAAGCCGCATTTATGAAAGGAGACCAGTTAGATGCGCGTTTCTTACGACTGGCTCAAGACCATGATCGATATTCCGGAGGATCCCAAGACCCTTTCGGACGAATATATCCGTACCGGCACCGAGGTCGAGGCGATCGACACCGTGGGCGAGTCCTTCGACCACGTGGTGACCGCCAAGGTGCTCACCAAGATTCCGCACCCCGATAGCGACCACATGTATGTGTGCTCGGTCGATGTGGGCGACAAGAATCTCGACGCCGACGGCAATCCCGCTCCGCTGCAGATCGTCTGCGGCGCGCAGAACTTCGAGGCCGGCGACCACATCGTCACGGCCATGATTGGCGCCGTGCTTCCCGGCGACGTTAAGATCAAGAAGAGCAAGCTTCGCGGCGTCGTGTCCATGGGCATGAACTGCTCCGCGCGCGAGCTCGGCCTGGGTGGCGACCACTCCGGCATCATGATCCTGCCCGAGGATACGCCCTGCGGCATGCCGTTTGCCGAGTACGTGGGCTCGAGCGACACCGTGCTCGACTGTGAGATCACGCCCAACCGTCCCGACTGCCTGTCCATGATCGGCATGGCCCGCGAGACCGGCGCCATCTTCGACCGCGATTTCCACGTTGAGCTGCCCGCCATCAAGGTCGAGACCGGCCGCGCGACCGACGACGAGCTTTCCGTCGAGATCGCCGACGAGGGCCTGTGCGACCGCTACGTTGCCCGCATCGTGCGCAACGTCAAGGTCGGCCCGTCGCCAGACTGGATGGTCAAGCGCCTCAACGCCCTGGGCGTGCGCCCGCACAACAACATCGTCGACATCACCAACTACGTGATGATGCTCACCGGTCAGCCGCTGCACGCCTTTGACCTGGACACCTTTGCCGAGCGCGATGGCCACCGTCGTGTGGTGGTTCGTGCCGCCCAGCAGGACGAGAAGTTCACGACGCTCGACGGCGAGGAGCGCGTGCTCGACGCCGGCATGGGCCTCATCACCGACGGCGAGCGCCCCGTGGCGTTGGCCGGCGTTATGGGTGGCGTGGATTCCGAGATCGAGGACGATACCGTTGACGTGATGGTCGAGAGTGCCTGCTTCAACGCCGGCCGCACCTCGCACACCAGCCGCGACCTTTCGCTGATCTCCGACGCCTCCATCCGCTTTGAGCGCCAGGTCGACGAGACCGGCTGCGTGGACGTCGCCAATGTGACGTGCGCGCTCATCGAGGAGATCGCCGGCGGCGAGGTCGCCCCCGGCTATGTGGACGTGTTCCCCGCGCCCAAGACCATCGACAGCATTAAGCTGCGCCTGGCCCGCGTGCACGCCATCTGCGGTGCCGACATCGAGCCCGACTTT
>CAUCCR010000059.1:0-9989 GCA_958441355.1 uncultured Collinsella sp.
AGCCGCGCGTGGCGATCGAGAGCGCCATCTGCGCGTTCTGCTCGACCAGAAGCACCGTGGTGCCGGCCTTGTGCAGATCCTCGACAATCTGGAAGATCTGCTCAATCAGAATCGGCGCCAGGCCCATGGAAGGCTCGTCGAGCATGAGCAGCTTGGGGTTGCTCATAAGGGCGCGCCCCATAACGAGCATCTGCTGCTCGCCGCCCGAAAGGGTGCCGGCGACCTGTCGACGGCGCTCCTTAAGGCGCGGGAACTGCTCGTAGACGCGCTCCAGGCCCGGATCAACCGTGGACTTGGGCTGTGTATAGGCGCCCATCTCCAGGTTCTCCTCGACCGTCATCTGCAAAAAGGCGCGACGGCCCTCGGGGACCTGAGCCAGGCCCTTACCCACCAGCTTATCGGCGGGCGTATGGGTAATGTCCTCGCCCATAAACTTGATGGAGCCGGTCTTGGAGCGCAGCAGGCCCGAGACGGTTTTAAGCGTCGTGGACTTACCGGCGCCGTTGGCACCGATCAAGGCCACGATCTCGCCCTCGTTGACGTTAAAGGAGATGTCCTTGATGGCGTGGATGGCGCCGTACCAGACGTTGATGTTGTAGACGGAAAGCATCGGCTCTGCCATTTAGTTCTCCCCCTTATCCTGCTTGCCCAGATATGCCTCGATAACGGCGTCGTTGTTCTGGATTTCCTCGGCCGTGCCCTTGGCGATGACCTTACCAAAGTTGAGCACGCAGATACCCTCGCAAATATTCATGACGAGCGACATGTCGTGCTCGATAAGCATGATGGCAATGCCGAAGGTGTCGCGAATCTTAACGATGTTCTCCATGAGTTCCGCGGTCTCGGACGGGTTCATGCCGGCGGCAGGCTCGTCGAGCAGCAGCAGTTTGGGGTTGGTGGCAAGCGCGCGGACGATCTCCAGACGACGCTGGGCACCGTAAGGCAGCGAGCCGGCCTGCTCGTTTGCCAGGTGCTCCATATCAAAGATGGACAGCAGCTCCATGGCGCGCTCGTGGGCGGCCTTCTCGTGCTTCCAATACGTCGGCAGGCGCAGCACGCCCTCAAAGCCGGAGTAACGTTCCTGGTTGTGCAGGCCAACCTTAACGTTATCCTCCACCGTCATGGTGTTGAACAAGCGAATGTTCTGGAAGGTACGGGCAATGCCCATGCGGTTGACCTGGTAGACGGACTTGCCCGAGGTGTCCTCGCCGTCGAGCAAGATGGTGCCGTGTGTGGGCTGATACACCTTGGTGAGCAGGTTGAAGACCGTGGTCTTACCGGCACCGTTGGGACCAATCAGACCGGCGATCTCGGTCTTGCCGATAGTCAGGCTAAAGTCGTCAACTGCCTTAAGGCCACCGAACTCAATGCCCAGGTGAATGCACTCGAGTGCAGGGCGCTCGCCCAGGTCGCGGTCGGGAACGATGGCGCCAGAAGGATACGGGACCATCTTGCCCTTCTTGAACTCAAATTTACTGGGCATCGGCTGCCACCTCCTTCTTGGAAGCAAAGCGGTCCTTGACGCGACCGAAGAACGCCTTGAGCTGCGGGTTGTTGGTAAAAATCATGACCAGGATCAGCACGATGGCGTAGATGAGCATGCGGTAATCCGAGAACTGACGGAGCAGCTCGGGAAGCACCGTGAGCAACGCCGCCGCGATGACGGAGCCGCGCATATTGCCCAGACCGCCCAGGACCACGAACACCAGGATGAGAATGGACGTGTTGAAGTCGAACTTGGTGGCGGAGAGCTGCGAGAAGTTACCGCCGAAGAGAGCTCCGGCAGCACCGGCGAGGGCAGCGGAAACCACGAAGGCGATCATGCGGTACTCGGTGACGGAGATGCCTACGGACTCGGCTGCAATCTTGTTATCGCGCACGGCCATAATGGCACGGCCGGTACGGCTGCGAACCAGGTTGAGCACGATCACGAGTGCGACCATGACCAGGATGGCACCGGCGAGGAAGGTCGAGTACGTCGACACGCCCGAGGCGCCCTGGGCGCCCTTGATGATGGCGGTGCCGTCCTCGAGCAGGTGCAGGTCGTCAATCGTAGAGTTGCCCGTGATGTTAAAGATCACGTGCAGGCCGCGCGAGTCGACGCCCACAATGAGGCAGGTGACGATCTCTTTGATGATCTCACCAAAGGCCAGGGTCACGATAGCCAGGTAATCGCCGCTCAGGCGAAGGACCGGGATGCCGATCAAGAAGCCCAGGATGGCGGCAGCGATGGCGCCGACCACGATGCTGATGATCAGGCGCATCGGGTCGGACGGAACGGCGCTCTCCAGCGCGACGGCGGTGACGATGCCCGTGTAGGCGCCGACGCTCATAAAGCCCGCGTGGCCCAGCGACAAGTCGCCCGCGATGCCGACGACGAGGTTAAGGGAGATGGCCATGACGATATAGGCCGTGATGGGAACCAGCTGACCGGCGATCATGCGCGGAATCATGTGGTTAGACTGCATAAAGAACACGATGGCGAACGCCACAAGGCACATGGCGTACGTAACAAAGTCGTGACGCGTCTGCTTGTCTTTAAGAAACTTCATAACGCTCACCTACACCTTCTCGGGGACGTACTTGCCCAAGAGGCCGGCAGGCTTGACGAGCAGGACGATGATCAGAACACCAAAGACGATGGAGTTGGCAAGGCTCGTGGAAATGTAAGCCTGTGCCATCGCCTCGATGATGCCGATAAGAATGCCACCGACAAAGGCGCCGGGGATGGAACCGATGCCACCGAAGACGGCGGCGTCGAAGGCCTTGATGCCAGGCATGGCACCCGTGGTGGGCTGCAGCACCGGCGAGTAGGAGCACAGGAGCACACCGGCAATGGCGGCAAGGGCAGAGCCGATGGCGAACGTCATCGAGATGGTGCGGTTGACGTTGATGCCCATGAGCTGAGCGGCGGCCTTGTCCTCGGACACGGCGCGCATGGCTTTGCCCATCTTGGTCTTACCTGTAAAGAAAATCAGGCCGGCCATGATAACCAGGCAGGCGACGATGGTGACGAGCGAGACGGCGCTTACGTTGAACTTGGCCAAGAACTCCGGCACCTGGAAGGTGACGAGCGAAGTGAAGTTCTTGGGCGTGGCGCCCCACAGAAGCTGCGCGGCGTTCTGCAGGAAGTAGGACACGCCGATAGCCGTGATCAAAACGGCCAGCGGGCCTGCTTGGCGCAGCGGCTTATAGGCCAGACCCTCAATGAGAACACCGAGAACCGTGCAGACCACACAAGAGAGAACTACAGATGCCCAGCCCGGGAGGCCGAGATACGACGTGGCACAGAACGAGACATAGGCACCGACCATGATGACGTCGCCGTGAGCGAAGTTCAGCATCTTGGCGATACCGTAGACCATGGTGTAGCCCAACGCGATGATGGCGTAGACGCTGCCCATGGACAGGCCGTTGACCAGGTATTGGATAAAGACCGTCATGTTCCACATCCCCCTTTCGAATAGGTTTCCAGTTGATGTATGAAACAGGGACGTTACATCGTCCCTAGATACCAAGCAAGCAGGGAAGGCCAAAACCTCCCCTGCTTGGGATCAAAACCGCTCTATGTAAGGCGGCCAATTAGGCCTGTACGTACTTGCCGTCGGTGATGACGTACGCCGTGGGCTCCTTCTGGACCTGGCCCTTATCGTTCCAGGTGAGCTTGCCGGTCAGACCGTCAACGGTAATCTTGAGCATAGCCTTGGACAGCTTCTCGGCGACCTCGGTCGGGTCGGCGTCGACACCAAGACCGGCCTCCTTGAGGGCCTCGGCCACCGCGTGCACGCCGTCGTAGGCGTCGGCGGCAAACTGGTCGGGGGTATCGCCGTACTTATCCTTGTAAGCGTTGACGAAGTCGGCGTTCTTCTCGTCGTCGGCGGAGAACGGGGTCATGAGCAGCAGACCCTCGGCCAGAGAGGTGTCGAAGCCCTCAACGCCCAGGATGCCGTCCATGCCGTCGCAGCCCATCATCTTGACGTCGTAGCCCATGTCCTTGGCGTTCTTGAGCAGGACGGACGCCGGCGTGTAGTAGATCGGCGCAAAGATCATGGTGGCGCCTGCCTGCTTGGCCTTGGTCAGCTGGTTGGTAAAGCTCGTGGCGGAGTCGTCCTTAAAGGTCTCCTCGTCAACAATATCGAGCTTGGACTCAGCGGCCTGGGCCTTAAAGGAATCTGCGATGCCCGAAGAATAGGCGTCGCCGGAGTTATAGAACAGCACGAACTTCTCGTCCGCATACTTCTGCGCCAGGAACTTGGCAGCGTTGACACCCTGGTTGGGGTCGGTGAAGCAAACCTGGAAGACGCAATCCTTGCCGTCGGTGACGTCCTCAGAGGACGCGGACGGGGTGATCATGAACGTCTTGGGGTCGTTACCGCACTCTGCGGCAACGGCAACCGACGCACCCGTGGTGGTCGGGCCGACAAGGGCCTGCATGCCCCAGTCGAGCAGGGTGTTGAAGGCGTTGACGGCCTTCTCGCCGTCGGCCTGGTCATCCTCGGCCTTGCTGGCAAGCGGCAGCTCCTTGGTCGAGAAATCCTTGCAGCCAAGCTCGACACCCTGGGTAACGGACTTGCCGTAGGACGCGTTGGCGCCGGTCAGCGGGCCGATGGTACCGATCTTAAACGAAGCGTCGCTCGAAGCGGAACCGCTGTCGCCGCCGTTGGAGGAGCAACCAGCTAGAATGGACATCGCCCCCAGACCTGCTGCGCTCGCGATAACGCTCCTGCGATTCATAACAGGGTTCAATGACTTACCGGTGAGGCTCGACATGCGGCTCTCCTCTCAAATCTCGTCGGGTTTCGGTTACCCGACAGGCCATCCTTCGCCGTGTTCGGCGTTCGCAAAATAGTAGACGCTTTAGTTGAGAAAAGTGGCGATTATTTCAACTTTTCTTTTGTTTTGCCCATTTATCCATAATTCTGCGTATTCCTATCGGTTTATGCAGTTTAGCCACTTTATTGTGTGAAAGTAATGTTTCCGTTCTGTTACAGGCGTCCTTGCCCTGAATAAAACAGCCCCACCGGTGTCGTTATATGCACTTAGGCGGCGATGTACTTGCCATCCTGAATCACATAAGCCGTAGCGGGCTTTTCGACCTGGCCCTTGTCATTCCACGCCGACGAGCGTCTGCATGCCCCAGTCGCACAGGGCAAACCTTATGGTGCAAACGTTGACAGTTTGTTACGGAGTTCCGTTTGTAGCGAGCATGTTTCCAATGTTTCCGCAGCGTTTCGGGGGTGCCGTTTTGTGCGACTCCTGTTGCCTGGCGAGCACGCGCCCTCGGTTCACGCTAGAATGCACTCAACCTTTAAGCGGTTAATCCATCCATAAGATGCACGAAGGAGCTATCTATGAGCGAACCCCTGCGCACCGTGAACGTCGGTCTGATCGGTCTGGGAACCGTCGGCGGCGGCGTGGCCCGTCTGATCAAGAGCCACCACGATGAGTACCTGGCAGCCTACGGCATCGACCTTAAGCTGACCCGCGCCTGCGCGCTTGCTTGGGAGCAGGCCGAGGCGGCAGGCATTGAGCGCGAGGCCTTTACGAGTGACTGGCACGACGTCGTCACCGACCCCGCCGTCGACATCGTCGTCGAGCTGATCGGCGGCGAGCATCCCGCAACCGAGATCTTCACCACTGCCTTTGAGCACGGCAAGCACGTCGTCTCTGCCAACAAAGCCCTGCTGGGCCGTCATGTCGAGACGCTCGCCGAGAAGGCGCGCGCGTGCGGCGTGCAGATTAAGTGCGAGGCCAGCTGCGGCGGTGGCATCCCCATTGTCAGCACGCTCGAGCACGACCTGGTGGGCAACAAGATCCTGACCATCGCCGGCATTCTCAACGGCACCACCAACTACATCCTGTCGCACATGGACGCCGAGGGCGCCGATTACGCTGACGTGCTCGCCGACGCCCAGGCAAAGGGCTATGCCGAGGCCGACCCGTCCGCCGACGTCGACGGCTTCGATGCCGCCAGCAAGACGGCGATCCTCGCCTCCATCGGCTTTGGCACCCGCGTTACCACCGACGATGTGTACCAACAGGGTATCCGTACCATCGGCGCCGAGGACATCGCCCAGGCCCGCGAGCTCGGCTACACCATTAAGCTGTTGGGTATCGCACGCAACACCGAAGCCGGCGTCGACGTCCGCGTGCATCCCACGCTGATCCCCGCCGACCACATGCTTGCCAAGGTCAACGGCGCCATGAACGCTGTCTACGTGGTAGGCGACGCCGTGGGCGAGACCATGTTCTACGGTGCCGGCGCAGGCTCCTTCCCCACCGCGAGCGCCGTCGTGGGCGATATCCTGTCGCTCTCCGAGCAGATCAGCCGCGGCGTGGCTCCGCTGCCCGAGATTGAGCCCTATGGTCACAACCTCGCCTTTAAGCCCATGGACGAGCTCCAGACCAAGTACTATGTGCGCCTGAAGGTCGCCGACCGCGTGGGCGCCCTGTCCGAGACGGTCGACATCTTTGCCAAGCACAACATCTCGATCTCGCTCATCAACCAGGTCGAGGACGGCAAGTCGGGCGTCAGCGATGCCTGCTCGGTCATCTTCCTGACGCACCGCGCGCTCGAGAAGGACGTCCAGGCTGCCGCCGCCGAGCTTGCCAGCGTCGACTGCGTGGCCGAGGTCGCCAACGTCCTGCGCATCGAGGACGTCGAGGCATGGACCGAAGGCGTCATGGCCAACTAGTCCACTACTTCGAACCTCAACGAAGCTCAACGCAAAAGGCGCGCTGCCTGCATCAACCACAGGCAGCGCGCCTTCTTCTGTTTGCAGGGGAAGCTGCGTCCCGGTATTTCAGCTCAGAACGGGGCGTAGCTTCCCTCAGGGCCTTTTTCGGAAACTATGTCCCATTCTGGGCGCGGATTCTGGGACACGCTTTCCGCAACGGGCCTCTCGCGGAAACTGCATCCCACTCTGGGCGGCCATTCCGGGACACAGTTTCCCAACGGCCCCTGTTTCGGAAACCACATCCCGTTCCGAGCCTTCAAAGCGGGACGCGGCTTCCCCGAGAGAGTATCGACTACTTGCCGTCGTCGTCCTCGGCTTCTTCTCTTGCATAGAGCTCCAACATGCGGCGGCGGTATTCGCGCACGGCGAGCTTGGCGCGCTCCAGGCGGCGACGCTCGCGCGGAGTCAGCTCGGACGGGTCAACCTCGTCTCCATAGGTCTTATCGGCAAGAAGGTGCGCAGCGTCCACGATGCGGGCATCGATGTGGCCGCTCGCCGCCTCGGCGGAAAGACGCTCGGCAATCGTATCGAGCGTAGGCAGGCCCTCGAATACGCGACCGTGACCATGCGAGGTCAGCAGCTCGTGCTCGCGTGCGAGCAGGCTCGCCAAATCGTGATGGGCACGCAGGATGTCGAACGCATCGGATGGATGCTCGGCAACCTCTGCCACGGCGGCGACCGGCGCGGCGTCGACCACGCGGTAAAAGAGCTGCGCGAGCAATGGCATCAAGAACACCGTAATGGCACCGGCGGCAACCATGACCGACGCAATATCTTGTGACAGCGCGCCCGCGTTGACGGCAACGCTCGTCACGGCAACGATGATCGGCAGGGCCGTGGTGCAGTACAGAGCCACGGTAATGCGACCATACGCCGACACATCGCGCGTCGCGGGACAAATGCCCATAGAGATGAGAATGGGCACGGCACGAATAATCAGCAACGCCACGATAAAACCCGCGAGCAAGCCCGGGCGCGACGCCACGGCCGTCAGATCGATCTTTGCGCCCGATACGGTAAAGAACACCGGAATCAAAAAGCCGTAGGCCAGGCCGTCGAGCTTGGTCTCGAGCGTATGGTTGCCCTCGGGGATGATATAGCGCAGGACAAAGCCGGCGGCAAAAGAACCCAACACGATGTCGAGATCAAAGACAGCCGAGAACGCCACGAGCGTGACCAGGATGAGCACCGTCAGGCGCACGAAGGTCTGCGACGTGGTATCGGCGCGTTCCTCGACAAACGCAAAGAAGCGGCTGCCGACGCGCTTGGAGCGGCTCGGGACCACGGCCAGCAACACGCAGACCACCGCAAACAAGCCAAGGATTACAAGCGTTTGGATGCCGGTGCGGGCAGACAGCAGCACCGACATGGCGAGCACGGGACCGAGCTCGCCCCAAGTGCCATACGCGAGAATCGAGTCGCCCACACGCGTGCCGGTGAGCGAGCGCTCGCGCATGATGGGCACAAGCGTACCGAGCGCCGTGGAAGTAAGGGCAAGCGTCACGGCGATACCGTCGAAATGACTGACCGAGAACCACGGGGTAAAGCGCACGGCAAGCCAGGCGATACCAAACGTGACGACCCACGTCGCCAAGCCGTAGCGCCCCTCCACACCCGTGATGCTCTTGGGGTCGATCTCAAAGCCGGCAAGCAGGAACAAAAAGGCCAGGCCGAGCTCGGACACGAGCGAGACCTCGGCATCTACATGGATAATGTCGAGCATATGGGGTCCCAGCACCGCGCCAAACACGAGCAAAAAGACCGTCTCGGGAACGGGTTTCCCGGGGATCGCCGAGGCGATGAAGGGGCTTGCAAAGGCCACGAGCGCGATGATGGCGAGTGAAACGAATGCCATGTGATGCCTTTCTCTTGTTTGCGCTTCACTGTAGCACCCTCGCCGTCCTCAACGCGCCGCGAGCTGTCGTATCATAGTGAGGTTTACAAACATGTGGCTCAAGGCGACCGCGAGGCTTGCCCCGCAAACCGACCGCTGCCGCATACCGTACCGTACGCCCAACCGATCAGGAAGGCAGGAACCAATGGTCTCTCGTATCTACGTGGAGAAGAAACCCGGGTTCGACGTCGAGGCTCAGCAGCTCAAGGGCGAGCTGACCGAAATTCTCGGCATCAAGGGCATCGAGGCCCTGAGGATCATCAACCGCTACGACGTCGAGGGCATCGACGAGGAGCTTTTCCGCTCCTGCGTGCCGACCGTCTTTAGCGAGCCCCAGGTCGATGTGACCTACGACGAGCTCCCCGCAAGCGATGGCGCCGTCTTTGCCGTCGAATTCCTGCCTGGCCAGTTTGACCAGCGCGCCGACTCCGCCAGCGAGTGCGTGCAGCTCATCAGCCAGGGCGAGCGCCCCGCCGTGCGCTCCGCCAAGGTCTATATGATCTCGGGCGCTCTGGACGAGGCCGCCATCGAGGCCATCAAGCACTACGTGGTGAATCCCGTCGAGGCCCGCATCGCCTCGCTCGACCTGCCCGAGACGCTGTACATGGAGACTCCCGAGCCCCAGCCCGTCGAGGTGCTCGACGGCTTCCGCAAGCTCGACGAGGCCGGCCTTGCCGCCTTTATCGCCGATCGCGGCCTTGCCATGGACGAGGCGGACATCGCCTTCTGCCAGCAGTACTTCCGCGATGAGGACCGCGACCCCACCATCACCGAGATCCGCGTAATCGACACCTATTGGTCCGACCACTGCCGCCACACCACTTTCGGCACCGTCCTGGACGACGTGACGATCGACGACGCCGTGGTGCAGCAGGCCTTCGACCGCTACATGGAGATGCGCCACGAGCTCGGCCGCGACGCCAAGCCCGTCTGCCTCATGGACATGGGCACCATCGGCGCCAAGTACCTTAAGAAGACCGGCGTCATGACCGATGTCGACGAGTCCGAGGAAATCAACGCCTGCACCGTCAAGGTGAAGGTCGATGTCGACGGCGAGGACCAGGACTGGCTGTTCCTCTTTAAGAACGAGACCCATAACCACCCGACCGAGATCGAGCCCTTCGGCGGTGCCGCCACCTGCGTGGGCGGCGCCATCCGCGACCCGCTCTCGGGCCGCAGCTATGTGTACCAGGCCATGCGCGTCACCGGCGCCGGCGACCCCACCGTCCCGGTTTCCGAGACGCTCGAGGGCAAGCTGCCGCAGCGCAAACTCGTGACCACTGCTGCCGCCGGCTACTCCAGCTACGGCAACCAGATCGGCCTTGCCACCGGCCAGGTCAACGAACTCTATCACCCCG
>CAUCCR010000060.1:0-9765 GCA_958441355.1 uncultured Collinsella sp.
GGCGCCGATCTTCTTGGACTCGGCATTGCGCGTAGCCTGGAGCTCCTCGACCTCGGTGATGACGGCACGGCGCTCGTCGTCGAGCTCAAAGAACTTCTCGCGATCCCAAGACGTCTGGCGGTTAGCCATGGCGACATCGATGGCATCGGGGTTCTCGCGAACAAACTTGATATCAAGCATTAGATCCTCCGGCGATATACATTCCATTTAGGTTGCAACCTTGTACATGTATGGGCAAGTATATACTTATGAGCGTTTACGACCCAACTCAACTACGCAAGAAGGCACCCAATGGACGCAGTTTTTTCCTTTTTGTTTGGCACCCGCACCGGTTTTGCCATCCTTTTCGCCGGCGGCATCCTGTTATTTGCGATTCTTGCCTTTGTAATGGAGAAGCGTACCCATAAGATGTACGTCGACCGCGGACCCAAGTCCGAGGATGAGGAAGACAGCTTCTGGGACTAACCTGCCAAAAAGGGACAGGTTTATTTTGGTCTGTTTTATCTGAGCAAACGCAAGCGCCCCGCAACTGGAATTGAGCCAGTTGCGGGGCGCTTTTCGCTAAAAGGACAAAACCGCAGAAAATACCTGCCAAAAATAAACCCGTCCTTTTTTTGGTCGGTTTTACTGGAGAGTTGCGTCGATTGCCTTGACCAGGGCGCTGCGCATGCCGGCGTCCTCGAGCGCAACGACGCCCTTGATGGTGGCGCCACCGGGCGAGCATACGGCATCCTTCATCGCCGCAGGATGCTGGCCAGTTGCAAGCTGCAGCTTTGCCGTACCCAACACCATCTGGCTCACAATGCGATAGGCATCGGCACGCGGGATACCGTGCTTGACCGCCGCATCGCCCAGGGCCTCGATTGCCATGGCGACAAATGCCGGAGCGCAACCACCCACCGTGCCGCCCACAAACAGCAGACTCGTATCGAGCTCGACCACCGCACCGAGTTTGCCAAGCAGATCAAGCACCACTGCGCTCTGCTCATCACTAAGCGTGGAAGCCTTCTCGCAAGCGATGACGCCCTCGCCCACCGAAACCGGTGTGTTGGGCACCGTCGAGATATGCGCGACGCCCGGCAGGACCTGCTCCCACTTGGCACTGTCCCAGGTCCAGGCAACCGACAGAACGACCTTTTTGGCAAGAGCATCCTTGAGCGGGGCGAATACCTTCTCGATCATGTACGGTTTGACCGCAGCGACCACGATATCGGATGCGGCGACAACCTCGGCGGCATCGTGGCAGGCGGCCATGCCGCGCGCCTCGCAGCGCTCAACCAGTGCGTCGTAGCGACCCGCACAGGCGCACATGTCGCTCGCAGCTACACCGGCAGCGATCCAGCCATCGGCCATAGCGCTCGCCATATTGCCAAAACCGACAAATCCAATCTTCATATCTCATAGTCCTTTCAGACACATTCCTCAAAACGAAAGGTATTGTCCCACGCCATTGTTTCGTATTGCCGACCTATTTGTGATACGGCTCGCCACGGCTGATCTTGCAGGCACGGTAAATCTGCTCTAGCAGCACCACACGCGCCAGGTTATGCGGCAAGGTAATGCGTCCAAAGCTGAGCATCTCGTCGGCTCGTGCGCGCACGTCATCGCTCACGCCGTCCGATCCGCCAATCACAAAGGCGATGTCGCTGCTGCCTCGCAGCATAAGATCGTCGAGCCTCGCCGAAAACTCCTCGCTCGAGCGCTCTTTGCCCTCAATGGCCAGCAGGATCACATGCGCTCGAGACGGCAGGGCAGCAAGAATCGCCGCCCCCTCCTTGTCGCGCGCGGCATCCACGCCGCCCGCCTTAGCCGGGTCGATATCGGCCGCCTCGCGGATATCAACCTTGGCATAGGCACCTAGGCGCTTGGTGTACTCAGCGCACGCGTCCTTCCAAAAGCGCTCCTTGAGCTTACCGACGCAAACGACGGTGTATTTCACGCGCGTCTACTCCTTCGAATCGTTTTGAACTTTGCTGGCGGTCAGCATCTGCTCGAACATCGAGGCCGACTGCGAAAAGTCGCTCGGCAGCACGACCGTCGAGGTTTTACCCGTGCGAGCGAACTCCGTCATCATCTCGGACCACTGCGTAAACATGAACAGTTGGTTGGCCTCGTCATTGCCGACACCCGTCTCTTGGATGATCTCGAGCGAATCTTTGATACCCAGCGCGATGGCCTTGCGCTGGTTGGCGATGCCCTCGCCCGCCTTTTCCATTGCCTCGGCCTCGGCGGTCGCCTCGGTGACGCGCTTGATGCGGTCGGCCTCAGCGAGCTCCTGTGCCGCAGCGCGCTTGCGCTGGGCAGCGTTGATGTCGTTCATGGAGTTCTCAACCTCGGTCGGCAGTGCGATTTTGGTGATGAGCGTCGACACGAGGGTGAAGCCGTAGGCGGCCATCTGCTCGGAAACGGTAGCGTTGACATCCTTGGCGATGTCATCCTTCTTGGCAAAGACCTCATCGAGTGTGTAGACGGGGATCGAAGAGCGCAGGGCGTCGGTGATGAAGTCACGCATCTGGTCGACGGGCTCCTGCAGCATGTAGTAGCTCTTGTAGATACCCGAATCTGCCGGGCCGGCGCCCATGTCATAGCTCACGTGGTACTGAGCAGAGACCTCAAGGCCGATGGTCACGTTGTCCTGGGTCTTAACGTCGATGCCAAAACCGTTTTTCATGGTGCGCAGGCTCACCGTGGCGGCCTTGCGGTCGATCACGGGCACCTTCATGTGGAAGCCCGCGTTGACGATGCGGTTAAACTTGCCCAGGCGCTCGATGATCACGGCATGCTGTTGTTCAACGACATAGCAGGCGTTGGGAAGCAGTAGCAACAGAATGATGATGGGAATCAAAAGGCTGGTAAGGGCGGCGATGATACCGGACAACAGCATGGTCTCTCCTCTGATAGGCACGCGTTGGGACTAGGATACCCGCACGAAGCAGCTGTGTGACACCAACAAGAGGACCCGTGGTCAAAAAAGGCCAAATATGAGTACTGTTACTAGTTTAGTAACAGCGTATTTGGGTCAAAATCGCCTCTTTGAACCCAGGGTCTATCGAATTTACTTCGTTTTGTCTCAAGATTGAGTCAAATTAGCGTACATCTGTTGCGCAAAATGAGCAAAAATGGCTTCGTGAAATGTCTCTATTTTCGTGCCAGTACTCATATTTGCCACTTTTTGACCGCAGGGGCATCTACCGCGCGAAATCGATAGGTCAAATCTGCCAAAAACGGCCCGTAACAAAAAAGCTCCCATTGCTGGGAGCTCTTTCATTTAATGGTGCGGGCGAAAGGGCGTCCGCGTATCCGCTTCGCGGATCCGCACCGGCTTCGGCCGCCTGCCGGCGCCCTCGCCAGCTCGCTAAAAACGCTCCGCGTTTTCTTTACGCTCGCTCCTTCGCAGGTTCAAGTCCCCGCGATGGGCCCATAACAAAAAAGCTCCCATTGCTGGGAGCTCTTTCATTTAATGGTGCGGGCGAAAGGACTTGAACCTTCATGGGGTTGCCCCCATACGGACCTGAACCGTACGCGTCTGCCAATTCCGCCACGCCCGCGTGCAGGAATTAGAATAACGGAGCGCCACCACGAACGCAAGAACTATTTTTGAAAAAGTTTGCAGGCATTTTCCCAAGCGGCTTGCGCGATTGTTTCGGCGTCCTCACCCGTGCGATCGACACGGTCGTTAACCAGCGCGTTTGCCGTAATGGAGATCATTGCGGGCTCGCATTCAAGACCGCGGATGGGCTCCGGAGCCATATACGGGCAATCCGTCTCGAACAAAATTCGATCGAGTGGGGTTGCCGCGAATGCCTCGCGCACGTCGTCGTTGCGTTTAAAGGTAGCCGCACCACCATAGGCGATATAGCAGCCCAGCTCCACAAAGCGCTCCATCGTGGCGCGGTCCTCGCCAAAGCAGTGCAGCACACAACCGGCCTGGGGCACGCCCACCTCACGAAGCACGTTGTAGGCGTCCACGTGCGAGGTACGCTCATGGTCCGTGTCCTCGTGGCGCAGATGCAGCTCCACCGGCACGTTACGGCACACGGCAAGCTCGAGCTGACGCGCCATGCAGTCAATCTGCACGTTATGGGGTGCCGGCGCGATATCGTCGTCATAGTCCATATGGTAGTCCAGGCCGATTTCGCCAATACCGGCGCATAAGGGGTCATCGAGTGCGGCAACGACCTGCGCGTGAACGTCGTCGGTATAGTCCGGCGCACCATACGGATGCACGCCGGCAAGATACTTGATCTGAGGGATATCCTGCATCGGCAGAATTTCGCGCACGAGCCAGTCGCTATAGTCCGTCACGCTGCGTTTGTCAGCGATGGGGTCGAACATCGTCACCAACAAGTCGACGCCCGCGGCTTTGGCGCGCACGAGCGTCTCGGGCACTTCTTTGCCCCAAAACGAAAGCAGATGCGCATGCGTGTCGGCAAGCGGCGCCAAGGGCACGGGACAAGCAACCGTCTTCTTTTTCTTGGTAAACGTCACGCGTTCGGCATTAAGCGTCATGGATTAGCTCCTGGGCCAGGCGGACAAAGTCGGCAACATCAAGCGTTTCGGCGCGCGTGGTGGATGCGATACCGCAAGCCTCAAAGGCGGCATCGAGCACGTCCTTGGCAAAGCCGTTGGCGCTCATGGAGTTGCGAATGGTCTTGCGACGCTGAGCAAATGCAGCATCAATCACGCGGGCCACAAACTCGCGGTCGAGTCCTTCGGGCACCACGCCGTCAACACGGTCGATACGCACGACGGCCGAGTCCACGTGCGGCGCCGGCATAAAGCAACGCGGCGGCACCTCAAAGCGACCCGTAACCTGCGCATACAGGCCGAGCTTTGTCGTGTAGCCGCCATAGGTCTTGTTGCCCGGCGTTGCGGCAATACGATCGGCAACCTCCTTTTGCACCATGACGACGGCGCGCTTGAGCGCGGGCATCGTCTGGAAGAACTGCAGGATGATTGTCGCCGCCACGTTATAGGGCAGGTTCGCGACAAACACCGTCGGCTCACCGCCCGCGGTCTGTTCAATCTGCTCCGGGCCCACCCTGAGCGCGTCGCCCATGATAAAGCGGAAGTTGGCATAGTCAGCGGCGTGAGCATCGAGCACCGACTCGAGCTCGGGATCTGCCTCAATCGACGTAACGCACGCCGCCTCCTGCAGCAGGGCCAACGTCAGCGTGCCGCAACCCGGGCCGACCTCGAGCACGCGCTCATCGCCCGCAAGCTCAGCGAGCTCACAGATACGTTCGATCACATGGTTGTCGATCAGAAAGTTCTGGCCCAGGCGATGCTTGGTCGCAAGGCCAAACTCCTCCAGCAGCTCCCTTGTTGCCGTGGGGTTTGCCAAAGGCGAAGTTGTCATAGTTGCCTCCTTAGCATGATGGCGGCGTCTTGAAACAAAAGGGCATGGACCGTTGCGGCCATGCCCTTACATCTAAACAGCAAATTGCCGATATGGCGCGCGGCGTCTTAGCCCAGACGCGGGAACAGCGGATCGCCCTTCTCAACGGGCTGACCACCGGCAAGCAGGCCCCAAGCGCAAATGCCCTTGAGGTCGTCGCTCGCGGCCTCGTCCTCACAGGACAGACGGCGCAGGGCTTCGGCAGAAGTCTGGGGCATGAGCGGCATCAGCAGGTGGGCGGCGATGCGGATGGCCTCGAGCAGGTTGTAGATCACAAATGCCAGCTCGTCGGCCTTGGCCTCGTCCTTGGCAAGCGCCCAAGGCTCGGAGTCCTCGATGTAGTGGTTAGCGGCGTGGATGAGCTCCATGACCTCGTCCTTGGCTCCGCCGTAATCGAGCACGTCCATCTTGGCCATGTAGCGCTCGACCAGGCCATCGGCGATCTTTGCCAGCGGGTTGTCAAACGCGTCGGCAGACGCCGGTTTAGCCGGGGCGCAGCCGTCAAAGTACTTTGCGCTCATGTTGAGCGAACGCGAAATCAGATTGCCCCAGCTGTTGGCCAGGTCGGCGTTGTAGACCTGCTCCATGCGATCGAAGCTGATGGCGCCGTCGGTACCGGGAACGACGTCGGTCATGAAGTAGTAGCGATAGCCCTCGACGCCCAGCATGTCGATAACGTCCTGCGGAGCGATGGCGTTGCCGCGGCTCTTGGACATCTTCTCGGCCTTGCCAGTCTCGGCATTGCGCACGGTCAAGAAGCCGTGGGCAAAGACGTGCTCGGGCAGGGCCTCGCCGATGGCCATGAGCATGGCGGGCCAAATGACGCAGTGGAAGCGGATGATGTCCTTACCCACGATGTGGAACTGCGCGGGCCAGCGATAGGCCAGCTCGGCACGCGCCTCGTCGGTGTCGACACCGTAGCCGACGGCCGTCATATAGTTGAGCAGCGCATCGAACCACACGTAGGTCACGTGACCCTCGTCAAACGGGACCTGAATGCCCCAGTCAAAGCTCGTACGGCTCACGGATAGGTCGTTAAGGCCGCCCTCGACAAAGCTGCGAACCTCGTTCATGCGGAACGCAGGCTCGACAAAGTCGGGGTGCTCGTCATAGAGCTTGAGCAGCTTGTCCTGGAAGGCGGAAAGCTTAAAGAAGTAGGACTCCTCCTGCACGCGCTCAAGCGGACGGTGGCAGTCGGGGCACAGGTGCTGGCCGACGCTGCCGTACTCCTCGTCGCCCTTCTGGACCTGCGTATCGGTGAAGTAGGTCTCGTCAGGCACGCAATACCAACCGTCGTAGCTGCCCTTATACAGGTAGCCGGACTCCTTCATGCGCTCCCACAGGTACTGCACGGCATGATGCTGGCGCGGCTCGGTGGTGCGGATGAAGTCGTCGTTGGAGATCTCGAGCTTGCTCCAAAGCTCCTTGAAGTGCGGAGCCTGGCTGTCGGTCCACTCCTGCGGCGTCATGTTGTGCTTGGCTGCGGCCTCGGCGACCTTCTCGCCGTGCTCGTCCATGCCGGTCAGGAACTTGACGTTATAGCCGGCGGAGCGGCGATAACGGGCCTGAACGTCGGCGATGATGGTGGAATAGGCCGTGCCCAGGTGCGGATCGGCGTTGACGTAGTAGATGGGCGTCGTGATAAAGAACGAAGGCTTGCTTTGATCCATGGGGTTTGTCCTCCAGAAAAACGTTGCATACAGAGGATGATTCTAGCGCAAGGGCTGGATATCCTCCATCTATTGCATATCGAGCACCATGGCATAGACATCGCGCTTGCGGCGCGAATACTTCTGAGACAGGCGCTTGGCCACCGCAGACGCGGGCTCCCCCTCCTCGAGCGCGGCGCGGATATCCTCGCGCAGGGCCTCGTCGGGATCCGCTGCCGCGGCGCCAACCGGCACGGCACCGGCCTCCTCATCCTCGCTCGGCGGCGCGATGACCAGCGCAATCTCGCCCTTTACCTCACCGCGAGCACGCAGCTCCTCGGCAAGCTGGGCAGCGGGCCCGCGCAAGACTTCCTCGTGCAGCTTGGTGAGCTCGCGGCAGACGGCAACCTCACGCTGGGGAAAGACCTCCACCACGGCCTCGAGCGTCGCCACGATGCGATGTGGAGACTCGTAGAAGATGAGCGCGCCGGGCACCACGGCAAGGCGCTGCAAACGGCGCACACGGTCGCCGTGCTTTCGGCCCAAAAAGCCCTCGAAGAAAAAATGCTCGCAGGGAATGCCGGACGAAACGAGCGCCGTGACGCAAGCAGAGGGCCCGGGAATAACTTCGACGGGCACATCGGCCTCACGCGCCGCCTCGACCAGCGCCTGGCCGGGATCGGACACGCTCGGCATGCCGGCGTCCGAGGCAAAGGCGAGGGTCTCCCCCGCCAGCAGACGGTCGACTAGGCCGGCGGCGCGGCTGGCGATCACATTCTCGTCGCAACGGACAAGCGGCTTGGAAATGCCCAGGTGCATCAGCAGCTTTGACGTCACACGCGTGTCTTCGCAGCAGATGGCATCGGCGGCGGCAAACGCCTCGCCAACGCGCGGGGACAGGTCGCCCAGGTTGCCGATGGGCGTGCCGACCACATAGAGTTTGCCCGTATGGGCGCTGTTTTGCGTCATATCAACCTATTCAATCATGCCGCGCTCGAGCGTACCGAGCGCCGCGCGGGCGTCCCATGCTGCAATGCGCTTCTCGGTCTTCCACGTTTGGAAGAACCAACCGGCAGCCGGCGCAAAAGAAGCCAGCTGGTTGGCGATAAACACGCGCTCGTAGGCATTGCGGCCCTCGGGCGTAACCGACGAGTTGGCAAAGATCGCCGCGCCCGACCATTCGCCCACCAGCACGGGGAACCCAGTTGAAATCGCCTCTTTAAGCTCGCGCTTGTTACGCGAAATCGCCGTCGTCAGCCCGCGGGGGCTCGTGATATCGAGCGCATACTCGTCGCGGTAATGGTACAGGTGAAGGTCCATGTAGACGTTCTTGTACTTGGCGCCGCGCATAAAATGCTTCCACTCGCTGGGATGCCCCGAAGACGAAAAGACGACGATCTTATCCTCGGGCATATACGAACGGACGAGCTCGTAGGCATCGCGATAGAAATTGCGCAGGTAGTGAGCCGGAATGCCATCCGTCATGGCAAAAAGACTCTTGCGGACACTCATCTGCGGCGTATCCAGCAGCTCAATGCCCAGCAGGCTCTCGGCCTCGCCGTAACGCTCGGCCAAGCGCTCGAGCACGTCGAGTGCGACATGGCGGCCGTTAGTGGACGAATGCCACTCGGCAACAGCCTCCGGCGTGGCGGGCGAATCGTTGGAATCGCCCTGGCCACCGGGCACAGTCGCCAGGTCAAGCAGCACGCGAATGTTGTACTTGGCAGCCCACTCAATCGCGCGGTCGATGTAATCGACAACCGAGATGTAGGAGGCATCGGACTCCTGTGAGCCAAAGGCATACCAAGGCACCGGCAGGCGCACGGCGTTGAGGCCGATCTGCGCCATGCGACGGAAATCATCCTCGCTCACAAACGTCTCGTAATGACGGCGCATGCGCTCGTTATAGGCGGCGGTGCCCATGGCCTCCTGCAGCTCGGCCGCGTTGGATGCACCGGTCGCCGCGTATAGCGACGGGGTAACCCAAGGCTCGGGAATAAACCAGCCAGAGAGATTAACGCCGAGTATCCTCTCCATCACTGCCCCCTTCGGATCGTGCAGGCCGAGCCTGCATCGTATTGCATAGGAAAAGTATCGTTTTGAGTATACCCGCGCGTGCGGACAGACGACCGAACGGTCTGTAAAGTGGCGCAAAAGCGGGAGGAATGTCTGAGCGGGCGGGCCCGAGATGTGCACGCACGTCGGAAGTAAGCGCCGGAAAGCGCATCCCGCCTTCTCGTTCAATAACGGGATGCATTTTTCGCAGAACCCCACAGAAAAAGAAAAGGACCCCTTTGCAGGGGTCCTAGTCAATTCAAGGTGGCGGGGAAGGGAATCGCGTCCGCGCGCTGCGCGGACGGACCGCTGCGGCGCTCGCGCGCCTTGCGAGCTACGCTGGCAAACGCTTGCGCGTTTCCTCAGCTCCGCGCCCTCACGGGGTTCGATTCCGTGTGGGGGCCACATAAAAGAAAAGGACCCCTTTGCAGAGGTCCTAGTCAATTCAAGGTGGCGGGGAAGGGAATCGAACCCCTGACACGAGGATTTTCAGTCCTCTGCTCTACCAACTGAGCTACCCAGCCATTTGAGGTGTGCCTTGTTTCAAGGCTTGATTAGTATAACCAAGGACACGCTCCGGTCAACCGAGAATTTTAAAAAAGTTTTTGAGCACGACATCGGCCACGATCTCGCTCCTATAGAACGGCACGTCAGAAGCATCAA
>CAUCCR010000061.1:0-9673 GCA_958441355.1 uncultured Collinsella sp.
TCTGCCGTTACGCGATGGTTGCGCTGTAAGAGGCGACGTCCTCGTAGGAATCGGTCAGGTAGGCGTCGATGCCGATGGTCGTATTGACGAGGTCGTCAAGGCTGTCAAGCTCGCCGCTCGAGAACGTGAATTCCTCGGTGGCGTTGGTGCCGGGCATCAAGTGAGCCGAGAACCAGGGTTCCTTCATGGTGCCATTGACGTTGGTCTTGCCGGAAGGAGCGTAGAAGGTCAGGTCCTTGTCGCTCTTGTTGGTGATGTTGACGACAAAGCCGATGTCGCCCCAGTCGTCCTTGAACTTCTCGGTGATGGTGATGGTGCACAGATCGTCATCGGCGACGGTGACGGCGGGGGAGATTTCGACACTCTGGACATCGTCGTCTTCGACGGCCTCATCGATCTCCTCTTCCTTCTCGGCGTTCTCGCGATCCTTCTTCACCGTACCGGACAGATCCTTGTCGGACTTCGTAAAGATAAGCTTGTCGCCTTCCACCTCGAGGACGAGCTTGTCGTCCTTGAGCTTCAGGTCGTACGACTCATCTTCGGCGGTAATCGTTACGGTGGTGGCGTCCTTGGCCTCCCATTTCAGGTCAGCGACCTCAAGGAACATGTCGAGGATGCCCGTGCCGTCTTCGTCGAGGATCAGGATACAGTTGAGGCCCCACTCCTTGAGCATATCCATGTACTCATCGGTGAGCTCTTCGCCGTCCAAGGTTCCACCCGAGTACTGCCAGCTGCCGACGAAGTTGGTCTTGGGGTCTTTGCCGCCGCCGCTGCAGCCCGTCAGGGCAAAGGCGAGCGCCAGGACGCATGTCAGAAATGCGAGTGCGGACTTTTTGAACGTTGTCTTCATGGTGTCCTCCTTTATCGAACGAAACCCATAGAAGCAAATGCGGGGGTGGCGGAACCCCCGCCAATTTCCAGATAGAAGGGCTAGGGCCTGGGCGTTCCGCAGTTGCTGCAGAACTTGCCGCCGTTTTCGCTACCGCAGTTGGGGCAGAACCACTTGGCCGGTGCCGGGGCGGGTGCGGGGCTGCCGCACTCGGAGCAGAACTTGCCGGTGTTGGTGGCGCCGCAGCTGCAGGTCCATGCGCCGGCCGCAGGTGCGGCAGCGGGTGCCGGTGCGGGGGCGGGAGCCGGAGCCGGCTGCGGGGCGGCCTGCTGCTGTGCCTGACCGGCGGCGAACAGCTGGCTAGCGTTCATGCCGCCCATGCCACCTGCCATGCCCATGCCCATAAAGCCTGCCATCGCGCCGTTGGGGTTGGCCGCTGCCGCGCGCATCGCGTCGCTCTGGGCGCTGGCGATGTTGGCGGCCGCCATGGTGGGATCGCGCATGACTGCGGCCTTCTGTAGGTCCTTGATCATCTGCTCGTCTTCTTGCGAGGCGGCGATGGAGTTGACGCCAAAACTCACGATCTCGACGCCGCGCAGGTCGCGCCAGTCGGCAGAGAGGACCTCGTTGAGCGCGCGGGCGAGCTCGGTGGTGTGGCCGGGGATGGCACTGTAGCGGATGCCCATCTCCGAGATCTTGGCAAAGGCGGGCTGCAGGGCGGTGAGCAGCTCGGACTTAAGCTGGCTGTCGATCTTGTCGCGCGTGTAGCTATCGGTCACGTTGCCGCATACGTTGGTGTAGAACAGCAGCGGGTTGGTGATGCGGTACGAATACTCGCCGTTGCAGCGCACGGAGATGTCGACGTCCAGGCCAATGTTGTTATCGACCACGCGGAAGGGCACGGGCGAGGCGGTGCCGTACTTGTTGCCGATGATCTCCTTGGTGTTGATGAAGTAAACACGCTGGTCCTTGCCCGCGTCGCCGCCAAAGGTAAAGCGGCTGCCGATATTGGCGAAGGTCTCCTTGATGGAGTCGCCCAGGTTGCCGCTAAAGACGCTCGGCTCGCTGCCGGTATCGAAGACGAACTCACCGGGCTCCAGCGCGACTTCGATGATCTTGCCGTTTTGCACCACGAGCATGCCCTGGCCGTCGTTGACGGCGATGACCGAGCCGTTGGAGATGACGTTGTCCTCGCCGCGCGTGTTGGAGCTGCGGCCACCGGTACGTTTGCTGCCCTTGCAGGCCAAGACGTCGGCAGGCATCGATTCGCAGTAGATAAATTCCTTCCACTGGTCGGCCATGACGCCGCCGGCAGCTCCCAATCCAGCTTTCAAGAGTCCCATGGTAATCTTCCTTTCTCGTCAAAGGCCGGGTGGTATTGGTTGGATTGCTTAGTCGTCCTTGTCGTCTTTCATGGCAACGGTGGTCTCGGTGTGGCTGAAGGTGTCGTGCTTCTCGGTCAGGTCGAGCTCGCCGCAGTACTCGTCGGCGTGGGTGGCCTCGTTGGCCGTCTTGAGCTGGCCTACCAGTAGCACGTCTCCGATAATCACGATGATCAGCGGCGCGATGACGTTGATGAGGATGCCCTCGATATCAAAGGTGAGGTAATCCGGATCGAAGGCGTATTCCCCCATAAAGAGAATCTGGGAGAGGATAAATCCGATCACAAAGAACAGCACCGAGGCGATGGCGAGCTTGGGCTTGGAGCAGGGGAGCTCGCCGACCAAGCGGCCGGTCTGGCCGTTCATGGCAAACAGGTAGCTCTTGCCGTTCCACGAGGTGGAGAGCATCCAGACGGGGAACAGGGCGTAGTCGCTGTCTTCCCAGGTGTAGTCGAGCTGCTTGCTTTCGACCGTGGCATCGTCGTATTCGTCGACGACGGTCTCGCGCAGGGCCGAGATTATGCTTTCTTCCATACGGCGTTCGGCGCGCGCCTTGCAGGTCTCGCAGTCCTCGTCGTAACGGTTGGCGATGTAGCCGGGCATATATGCGACCGAGAACGGGCGCAGCGCGTCGTAGTCAAACGGCTCGATGGCATCCATGTGGCCGTCGGGCATCTTGGACGATCCGTCGACGGGCACGCGCTTAAACGAGATATTGCCCTTGCGATAGGCATCGTAGTGGTCGGTGGTCGTGACGGTGCGGTCGGATTCCTCGGTCACGGTCTCGTTGATCGCGTCAAAGTACACTTCGCCGTCAACGCGGGCGCCGTAGAGCCAAAACGGCACGTAGACACCTTGGACCTCGTCGATGTGGTTGCCGGTGACAAAGCTCTTGGGCAGCAAGATCTTGCCCTTGTAGTGTTCCTTGAGTGCGGCCGTGACGTCATCGCGCCCGAGCTTAAACGGAATCACTAGGTCGGGCGAGAAGTCGCCCGAGAGCTGGCCGGGCGCCACGGCGGAGTTGCCGCAGTACGGGCAGGTGGTGACGGCGACGGTGCCGTCGGACACGAGCTCGGCGCCGCACGACGAGCAGATGTAGCCGGCGTTTTGGGCCAGCTCCTGCACGGCATCGTCGACAGCAGGCTTGGGGGCCGCGGCTGCGGCATCGGATTTGGCATCTGCCTTGTCCTGGCGCTCGCGATAGAGGGCCTCGACTTCTTCGACTTCAAAGCGCGAGTCACAGTAGTCGCAGACGAGCTTTTGCTCGGCGCTGGCAAAATGCAAGGGGCCACCGCAGGCAGGGCACTGATAGTTAACGCTCTCGAAGGCCATGATCGGTCCTTTCGCTGCCGGAGGCTATGCGCCGATGGCGCCGCCGCAGTATTCGCAGCGCCCACTGGCATCGGGAATGGTGGTGGCTCCGCAGAAGGGGCAGGTCACCGCGGTCTTGGGGGCCTTGGCGGCCACGACGCTGTCGCGCGTCTCCTGGCGCAGCTGCACCAGCGCGTCGCGGACCTCGGTTGCCTGGCGCTTGGCCTCGCGATATTCGATGGAGCCGCGCTGATCGATGGTGGAGTCGTTCACGCGCAGGTTGATCTCGGTGAAGTACGGCGTGTTGACGTGGATGGTCAGATTAAAGTCGTAATCCAGGTCGTAGCGCGGCGGGTTGTAGCTCTCGCGCTCGCCGTCCTTGGTCTCGCGATAGATCTCGGTGCGATGCTCGTCGATATCCATATCGCAGCCGAGTACCTGCGAGAACTCGATGATGTCGGGATTGGCGTCGCGCCAGCGGCTCTGCGAAGTGATGATCAGCAGGCCCGCGTCCTCATCGAGCATAATATTGGTGCGCCCGGCAGAAAGCGTGCGCGTGGGGTTGAACGAAGACAGGCGTTCGGCGTTGGCCTCGCGGTAGGCGAGTTGCTCACGGATGTCGTCCGCGGTGCTGGAGCGATAGCCGTGAAAGTAGGGGGAGAGCTTGCCGGCGCACTCTTTGCACAGGTAGCCTTCATTGATTTTTGTCTTACCTAGAAGTCCCAGCTCGGTACCGCAAATCGCGCACTCTTTCTTCTCGAACATCTTGTCAAAGAAGCCCATGGCTGCCTCCCATCAACTGGTAGCGTGTGTCACTTTTGATGATGGGGGAGTGCGCGATCCTTCACGATACCCAGACGGCTCAAGGAGTCTCCACAACTGGGACACATGGCCCATTTTTGACTAGTCGCCGGGGACGTTCTTAAACGACTAGTCGCTGGGCGCCACTCATTGGGGACGTACTTAAATGAGTGGTAGTTGGAGACACTCCTGGCCGAGCTAGAGATCGCGCGCGTCCCTTCTGGTCCATGCGGCTCAAAATCGCGGCGTGATGTGGACGGCTGGGGTCGAATTGGCAGCATTTCGAGCCTGGCTTCGATATTGAGACTGGTTCTTTATTAAAATAGATTTCCAGACAATTGAGCGGCTGGGGGTTAACCATGAGGGGCATGGGAGACACAATCGCATATTTGCGTCGGGGCATTCGGGAGATTATATGCCTGGCGCTGTTCTTCTTCACGTTTTTGGCGTGCGAGTATCTTTTTGATGTGCGCATGGCCGAGTTCGTGTCTCCGAACGAGGTCGTTATTTATGAGAGCCTTGTCATCGGCGCGAGCGTGATTGGCTTTTTTGTGCGTCCCATTCTGTACTATCGCCGTCCCCATGCTATCGACGCAACGAGTGACGTCACGGGCGTTTTGCTGGTGGCGGCATTGCTGCTGTTGATTATGGCGGTTCAGGTTGAGGTGGTAATTGCCGGCGGTTTGGCGGCGTGCTGCGCGCTGGGCTACTGCGGATCGACTGCTCATGCAAATTTTGCGAGGCGCTTTGCGCGAACGCCCTGCTTGGCGCGCGCCGCCGCACTTTCTTACGCCATGGGCGTTCTGGTGCAGGTTCTCAACCACATGGTGATGCCTGTCGGCATTCCTCAGCAGGCTGTTCTGGTCGTCTGTGCGATCGCGCAGGTGGCGTTGCTCCACGGTGCCCGACGCGCCAAGCTGCGCGACGAGTCCGATCCCAACTTTGAACCCAGTGTTGCCGGGCTTTCGGTAGATGCTCTGGAATATGGCGCCAAGTGGCATGACGATCCCGAGGCAAAGGCGGCATTCCGTCGCGCCGTAGTTCGCCTGACCGTGGCGACGGCGTATCTTTCCAGCGTATTCGCCGCTCTCAACGCGGGCTTCACGACCCTGCATGCTGTCGGAGCCGTCGATTTGGGTGACTGGCCGCGCCTGCTGCTTGTCGTGAGCTCGTTGGCTGCCGGCGTCCTATTTGACCTGCACGGCCGCTCGTATATGAATATCGGCATGACATGTGCCGCCATACTGTCCACGTTTTCGTTCTTTGTGCTCATCGTCGATGGCAATGGCGGCAACGAGCTTGCTGCCACGATTATCTTTTATCTGGGCTCGGGCTTTTTCGTGGTGTTCTTTACCACAAAATATGCCGCCGTCTCGCTCTATGCGCGCTGGTCATATTTTTGGCCGTGCATGGGTCGCGTCGTCAACAACGTGTGCTCGATGCTCGTGACGGCGCCGGCGGTGGCGATTATCTCGAGTCAAAATGTGCTGGCTGCGGTCGGTGCGGCGCTCGTGATGTTTGTGGGCATTGCGATTACGCTGCTGGGGCAGTTGGGGCAACGAGCCGATGATGCCGCGATGCGGGACGGACCGCCGCTTGCCACCGACGATCTTGGTGGGGATCTTGCGCCCACATGCTCCGACCCCGAGCCCGTGGAGGCAGCGGAGCTCACGTCCGATGAACGCCTCGATGCTTTCGTCGCCACCTTTGGGCTTACAGAGCGCGAGCGCGATATTCTTGAGGTCTTGGTCGTTTCGGACCAGAGCGTTCAGGACATCGCCACAACGCTCTTCCTTTCGCGCTCCACGCTCTATCGCCACATTTCCCCGATCAACAAAAAGGCCGGTACCGCCTCGCGTGTGGCCCTTATCAACTTCTTCTGGTCCTGGACACCCAAGGACTAGCTAATCTCCCAATAAGTTGCGGTGGAATAGTCCCTAAATTAAAGTCACGGGGCTTTAAACAGGAACTATTTCACCGCAACTGCTGGGGGGATAGACTGCGGCGGCGGCAGAGGCAACGGCAGCGGCGTTGGCAGCTGTGGTAGTGGCAACGGCAGCTGGCAGGGTGTTTTCCGTCTACTTGCTACAGCAGCTCGCTGTGGCGGGCAATGTAGCGGCGCTTTGCCAGCTGGGTGAGCGCGATATAGGCGGTAACGATGCCAATGAGCAGCCCAAAAAAGCTCGTGGGCAGCGGCATGAGGCCGAGCGCATCGGCGATGGGGCTTGCCGGCAGCCAGGTGACGAGCGCCAGACCCAGCACGGTGAGAACGCACAGTGCGGGCGCGGCGTGGTCGCGCGGGCTCGGCAGATGCGGGGAGCGCAGCATGTGGACCACGAGTGTCTGCGACCACATGGACTCGACAAACCAGCCGCTCTGGAAGAGTGCGGCAAAGGTCGCCATACCCGCGACGTCGCCCGCGGCGGCAAGCTCGGGCCAGCTTGCGTCCACGGCGGCGGGGCACACGACAAAGAAGAGCGCGGCGAAGGTCACGATGTCAAACAGCGAGCTCACGGGGCCCAGTTCGAGCATAAAGCCCTTGATGGACGCGGCGTCCCAGGCACGCGGGCGGGCAGTCCAGGCGTCATCGACGGTGTCCCACGGCAGCGCGATGCACACGATCTCGTAGACCAGCGACAGTAGTACCAGCTGCAGGGCGCTCATGGGCAAAAACGGCAAGAACAGGCTCGCGACGGTCACGGACAGCACATTGCCAAAGTTGGAGCTCACCGTGGTCTTAAGGTACTTGAGCAGGTTGCCGTAAGTGCGGCGGCCTTCGATGATGCCGCGCTCGAGCACGCCCAGGTCCTTCTGAAGCAAGATGATATCGGCGGATTCCTTGGCAATATCGACGGCCGAATCGACCGAGATGCCGCAATCGCTCGCACGCATGGCGGCGGCGTCGTTGATGCCGTCGCCCATAAAGCCCACGGTGTGGCCGAGCATCTCGCGCATGACACGTACCAGGCGCGCCTTCTGCAGCGGCGAGAGCTTGGCGAAGAGGTGGGTTTTCTCGGCGCGCTCGGCAAGTTCGGCGTCATCGAGCGCATCGATCTCGGAGCCGAGCAAGACGTTGCTCGCATCGATACCAATCTGCTCGCAGACGGTGGCGGCGACGCGGTCGTTGTCGCCGGTTAGGACCTTGACCGCCACGCCCTTGGCCTCGAGGGTGGCGACGGCGCCCGCGGCACTTGCTTTGGGCGGATCGAGGAAGGCCAAAAAGCCCATCAGCACCATGTCGCACTCGTCGGCGATGCCAAACTCGCCCACGCAGCGCGGATTGGTCTTCTGCGCCACGGCAATTACGCGTAGGCCCTCGGCGTTAAGTCCGGCGATCTGCTTGCGAATCTGGGCGAGCTTCTCGTCGGTGAGCGGCTGAGCGATGCCATCGATCTCGACAAAGGAGCAGATCTCGAGCATTTCCTCGGCAGCGCCCTTGGTAACCATCTGGGTTTTGCCTTGGGCGTCGGCGACAACTACGCTCAGGCGACGGCGCGAGAAATCGAAGGGAACCTCGTCGACCTTGGTGTAGCGGTCGCGCAGGCTCTGGCCCAGCATGGAATCGGGTGCGACGGTCGAGGGCGTCACATCGGCACGGTCGATTACGGCCAGGTCGATAAGATTTTTGAGGCCGGTCTGGAAGAAGCTGTTCAAAAACGCATGGCGCAGCACGCGCGCGTCCTCGTTGCCATCGGTGTTGAGGTAGCGCTCGAGCACGATGCGGTCTTCGGTGAGGGTGCCGGTCTTGTCGCAGCACAGGACGTCCATCGCTCCGAGGTTTTGAATCGCCGGCAGCTCCTTGACGATAACCTGGCGACGGGCGAGGTCCTTGGCGCCCTGCGACAGGCTCGTGGTCACGATGACGGGAAGCATCTGCGGCGTGATGCCCACGGCCACGCTCGTGGCGAACAGCAGCGCGTCGATGACGTTGCCCTTGGTGGCGGCGTTGATGGCAAAGACGGCCGGCGCCATAACGAGCATCAGGCGCACCAGCAGCATGGAGACGCTCGAGACGCCGCGGTCAAACGCGCTCTTTTCGCCGCGCCCGTTGAGCATCTTGGCGATGCCGCCCAGGTAGGTGTCCGAGCCGGTGGCAACGACAAGCGCCATGGCGGCGCCGTTTTGCACGGAGGTGCCGGTAAAGACGATGTTCTTGCAGGCAGAGAGTGGCAGTGCGGAGCCGTCGGCGCCCTCGACGACGGTGACGGCGGTGGTCTTCTCGACGGCCTCGCTCTCGCCGGTGAGTGCGGACTCGATCACAAACAGGTCGCGCGCGGTGATGATGCGGGCATCTGCCGGCACCATATCGCCGGCAGAGAGACGGATTACATCGCCGGGGACGAGCTCGTCGAAGGGGATCTCGATGCGCTCGCCGTCGCGCAGGGCGGTGCAAGTGTTGGAGACCAGGTCCTTGAGGGCCTCGGCCGCATTGCCGCTACGGGCTTCCTGGATAAACTTCATGCCGCCCGATACCAGCAGCATAGTGCCGATGACGATGACCGTGGAGGGGTCGCGCTGCGGTTCGGGCACGGCGAGCACGTCGATGTAGAGCGAGACCAGTGCGAGCGCGGCGAGGATGCCGGCGAAGGGATCGATGAACGCGTCGGCGATGCGGCGGGCGAGCGTTTTGGTCGTTGCCTCGATGGTGTTGGGGCCGACGGCGTTCAGGCGCTCAGTTGCCTGCTCGACGGTGAGGCCGTTTGCCGTGGCGTCAAGCAGTACGAGGGCGTCCTCGGCACTATGGGTGGCGGCGAATATGGTGTTCTTGGACAGGCCGGTATGAGTGGCAGGGCGCGCCGTGCGGCGGCGCTTGGAGATGGCTTCGAGTACCGTGACGGTTTTGAGCATCAGCATAGGGTCCTCCTTGTTGAGGGGAGTTAGCGTACGTGTCGTATTTGCTTCAAAAAACCTAGATGTCGCTCACGTCAAGCTCTTGAGCCCACAAAGGGTGCAGCGCGCCTTTGCGGTGGTTTTGGCGATCTGCCGGTGGCGTTTATGCGTGTGCGGAGTCCTCGCGGCGTGCCGAGGGCGACATGCAGGTTTTTCGACTAGGACTGCCTTCCATGGCACACCTCCTAAAGGCTGAGCGCAGCGCGCTTTGGGTATCTCGTACCCCTTTTTAATCCGCCCGTATTCTTGATGAGGGGGTTTGACATGTCAACCCCATTGTTCGGAAAACCATTCCCCCTGACAAAGCCTTTACAGAATGCCGTGGCCCCAAAGCGCGCCCGCATCGACGCTTCGCCTGCGCTAAACTGGAAGGCACGTACGCGATTACGAGAGGAGCCCGCATGGAGGCTTACAAGCAAGAGTTCATCAAGTTTATGGTCGAGTCCGACGTCCTTAAGTT
>CAUCCR010000062.1:0-9632 GCA_958441355.1 uncultured Collinsella sp.
CGACGTCAAGTCCGTCACCTGGACCGACGAGGCTGAGGAGGGCGAGGAGGCCGAGACCCACACCGTCGAGGTCACCGTCAAGGGCATCAAGGTCCGCAACACCCCCGAGCTCACCGACGAGCTCGTCAAGTCCGACTTTGGCTTTGACAGCATCGACGCCATGCGCGACGCCATCAAGATCGAGATCGAGCAGGACAAGGCTTCCCGCCTCCCGGCCGAGAAGGAGAACCGTTGCGTCTCCGCTCTCGCCGAGCGTCTGCAGCTCGACGAGATGGATGCCGACTACGAGCAGTCCGTCTTTGAGGAGCTTGGCCAGAACTTCCTGTCCAACCTCGCTGCCCGCGGCATGACCCTCGACACCTGGCTGCCCGCTTCCGGTCTGACCATGGAGCAGTTCATCGGCGACCTGCACAAGCAGGCCAACGACGTTGCCCGTGAGTCCCTGGCCCTCGACGCCCTCGCCCGCGAGCTCAAGATTGAGGTCACCGAGGACGACATCAACGCCGAGTTCGAGAAGGCTGGCGTCAAGGACGTCGAGGCTTCCAAGGCTGAGTTCATCGCCGATGGCCGCATGCCTGCTGTCCGCGAGTCCATCCGTCGCTCCAAGGCCGTCGACCACCTGGTCGAGAACGCCAAGGTGACCGAGGTCGACGAGACCGCCAAGGACGCCGAGTAATTCTCGCCACCTTGCCCGCGAGCGCATGCGTGCGCCCGTGATGGGGTAAAGTTATACACCGGTTATCCGGTTGCTTCGTACGGTGCCAGCCAATGCATAGCATGCGGGCACCGTACGTTTATCTAGAACCAATTTGGTCCGCAAGAGAGAAATGGAGATGCGTATGATCGCCAAGTTCGATTCCGCCCTCGTGCCATACGTTATCGAGCAGACGCCGCGCGGCGAGCGCAGCTACGATATCTATTCGCGCCTGCTCAACGACCGCATCATCTTCTTGGGCGAGGAGATCAACTCCGTCAGCGCCAACCTGGTCGTTGCCCAGCTGTTGCATCTTGAGAGCCAGGATGCCGAGAAGGATATCTCGCTCTACATCAATTCGCCCGGCGGCGAGGTCTACTCCGGCCTGGCGATTCTGGACACCATGAACTTTATCAAGCCGCAGGTCTCCACCATCTGCGTCGGTATGGCCGCGTCCATGGCCGCCGTGCTGCTTTCGGCCGGCGCCAAGGGCAAGCGCTTCTGCCTGTCGCACTCCAAGGTCATGATTCACCAGCCCAGCGGCGGTGCCCAGGGTCAGCAGACCGAGATCGAGATTGTGGCCGAGGAGATCAAGAAGACCCGTCGCGAGCTCAACCAGATCCTGTCCGACGCCTCGGGCCAGCCCATTGAGAAGGTTCAGGCAGACACCGAGCGCGACAACTACCTGACCGCTGCCGAGGCCCTCGACTACGGCCTGATCGACCGTATCGTCACCTCGCGCGATCTCGCCGCGAAGGACGCCTAGGATGGCAGGTAACATGCAGGACAACTTTGACGAGAACGGCAACCCCATCCGCTGCTCCTTCTGCGGAAAAGAGCAGGGGCAGGTCCGTCGCCTCGTAAAGGGTCCGACCAACATCTTTATCTGTGACGAGTGCGTCGCCGCCTGTTCCGAGATTCTGGAGGAGTCGCTGGCTTCGGACTTTATGGACGCTGCCCGCAACGGCAAGCTACCGGGCTTCCTCAACGACCACGGTCAGGCTGCACCCCAGCCCGCCGTGGACCCCGAGACCGAGGGTTTTGAGCTCGAGGACGACCGCCAGGTCATCACGCACGTGCCGACGCCGCACGAGATCTATGACGAGCTTTCGGCCTATGTTATGGGTCAGGAGGACGCCAAGCGCGCCATGTCGGTGGCCGTGTATAACCACTATCGCCGCGTGATCGAGGGCGGCGCCGCGGTGTCTGCCTTTGACGACGGCTTGGACTCGCAGCTCGACAATGATATGGACGAGGTAGAGCTCGCCAAGTCCAACATCCTGCTGCTCGGTCCCACCGGTACCGGTAAGACCCTGCTCGCCCAGACGCTTGCGCGCATCCTCGAGGTGCCGTTTGCCATCGCCGACGCCACCGCGCTCACCGAGGCCGGCTATGTGGGCGAGGACGTGGAGAACATCCTGCTCAAGCTCATCAATGCTGCCGATGGTGACATTGAGCGCGCTCAGGTGGGCATTATCTACGTGGACGAGATCGACAAGATCGCCCGCAAGGCCGAGAACCTCTCCATTACCCGCGATGTCTCGGGCGAGGGTGTTCAGCAGGCGCTGCTGAAGATCCTTGAGGGCACGGTGGCCAGCGTTCCGCCCACCGGCGGCCGCAAGCATCCCCAGCAGGAGCTGCTGCAGATCGATACGACCAACATCCTGTTTATCTGCGGCGGTGCCTTTGTGGGTCTGGACAAGATCATCGCCGACCGCGTGGGCAACAAAGGCGTGGGCTTTAACTCCGAGATCGCCGGCCCCACCTCGGTCGACGAGAACGACCTGCTGCGTCAGGTGCTCCCGCAGGACCTCAACGCCTTTGGCATGATCCCCGAGTTTGTGGGACGTACGCCCGTCGTCACCCAGACGCAGGCGCTCGACGAGGACGACCTGGTGTCGATCCTGACCGAGCCCAAGAACGCCGTGGTGCGTCAGTACCGCAAGATGTTCCAGCTCGAGGACGTTGAGCTTGAGTTTGAGGACGCAGCCCTGCACGAGATCGCCCGCATGGCGCTCGCCCGCAAGACCGGCGCCCGCGGCCTGCGTTCCATCTGCGAGGACGTACTGCAGCAGACGATGTTCGACCTGCCCAGCGAGGAAGGCGTTTCCAAGGTCGTTGTGACCGAAGCCTCCGTAAAGGGCGAAGAACAGCCCCAGCGCATCTACGGGTAAACCATCTTAAAACGTGTTTGTAAATAGCCTCCGACCACCCGCGGTCGGAGGCTATTTTATATATGCGCAATAACCCCAACTACCTGTGTTATTCTGTGTGTTTGTTTAAGCCTCAGCGAAGTCATTCAGACTGAAGTAATCGATACCTAAGGGGAGGAATGCAGACCCTAGCGGGCCTACATTCCTCCCCGGCGGGACAGGGAGAGATATATGGAAGAGATGCCCAAGAACTACGATCCGTCGACCAACGAGCCGGCGATCCTGCAGAAGTGGCTCGACGGCGGCTACTACAAGCGCCGTGAGGGCGTGGGCGACTGCACCGTCACCATTCCGCCTCCCAACGTGACCGGCAAGCTCCACATGGGCCACGCCACCGACGACTCCATCCAGGACGCCATCATCCGTATGGCCCGCATGCGCGGCAAGTCCACGCGCTGGGTGCTCGGCACCGACCACGCCGGTATCGCCACGCAGACCAAGGTCGACAAGAAGCTGAAGAGCGAGGGCATCAGCCGCCTGGAGATTGGCCGCGACAAGTTCGTCGACGCCTGCTGGGATTGGACCCACGAGTACGGCGGCATTATCGTCGAGCAGATCAAGCGTATGGGCTGCTCCGTCGACTTCGATAACGAGCGTTTCACCATGGACGAGGATTACGCCCAGGCTGTGCGTAAAGTCTTCTGCGACTGGTACCACGACGGTTTGATCTACCGCGGCAAGCGCATCGTCAACTGGTGCCCCAACTGCACCACCGCCATCTCGGACGACGAGGCCGAGTACAAGGACGAGAAGGGCCATCTGTGGCACCTGCGCTACCCGCTGACCGAGCCGGTTAACGGCCAGGACTACATCGTCGTCGCCACCACGCGTCCCGAGACCATGCTCGGCGACACGGGCGTTGCCGTCTCCCCGAAGGATCCCGAGAAGGCCGCCTTTGTGGGTAAGACCGTCAAGCTCCCCATCGTCGACCGAGAGATCCCCATTTTTGAGGATTGGCATGTCGACGCCAACTTTGGCTCTGGCTTCGTCAAGGTCACCCCGGCCCACGACCCCAACGACTACGCCATGGGTCAGGCCCACGACCTGCCGCAGATCAACATCTTCGACGAGCACGCGGTGGTCGTCGAGGGCTACGGCGAGTTCACGGGCATGAACCGCGACGAGTGCCGCGAGGCCGTCATCAAGTGGTTCGACGAGCACGGCCTGCTCGACCACGTCGAGGAGCACGACCACTCCGTCATGCACTGCTACCGTTGCGACGCCGCGCTTGAGCCGTGGCTGTCCGAGCAGTGGTTTGTGGCCGTCGATAAGCTCAAGGGGCCGGCGCTTGACGCCGTCAAATCCGGCAAGGTCACCTTCCACCCCTCGCGCTGGACGCAGACCTACACCACCTGGATGGAGAACCTCAAGGATTGGTGCATCAGCCGCCAGCTGTGGTGGGGCCACCGCATTCCCGTGTTCTACTGCGAGGACTGCGGCTGGGAGGACGCCCTTACCGAGGACACCGACGTGTGCCCCAAGTGCGGCGGCCATCACGTACACCAGGACGAGAACGTGTTGGACACCTGGTTCAGCTCTCAGCTGTGGACTTTCGCCACGCAGGGCTGGCCGCAAAAGCCGGAGCTGCTCGAGGGACATCACCCCACGACGGCGCTCGTCACCGCGCGCGACATCATCGCGCTGTGGGTCGCCCGCATGGTCATGAGCTCGCTGTACTTCCTGGACGAGGTGCCGTTTAAGGACGTCGTCATCTACCCGACGATTCTGGCCAAGGACGGCAGCCGCATGTCCAAGTCCAAGGGCAACGGCGTTGACCCCATGGACCTCATCGGTATGTACGGCGCCGACGCCATGCGTTACAACCTGCTGACGCTGTGCACCAACAACCAGGACGTCAAGTTTGACGCGAACATCGACAAGAAGACCAAGAAGCTCATCGACAGCCCGCGTACCGACCAGGCCAAGTCGTTTGTGACCAAGATCTGGAACGCCAGCCGCTTCCTGCTCATGAACATGGAGGGCTACACGCCCGGCGAGCCCGTCGTGGAGACGCCGGCCGACGCCTGGATGTTCAGCCGCCTGGCAAAGGCCGTGAAGATGGTCACCGAGGGTATTGAGAACTACACCTTTGGCGATATGGCCCGCGGCGTGCAGCAGTTCTTCTGGAACGAGGTCTGCGACTGGTACGTCGAGGTCACTAAGGCTCGTCTGAAGGGCGAGGGCCGTCTGCAGGCTCAGCGCAACCTGATCTTTGTGCTCGACACCTCTATTCGCCTGATGCACCCGCTCATGCCGTTCGTCACCGAGGAGATCTGGGACAACATGCCGGCGAGCGTGCTCGACCTGGACGCCGAGGGCAACGTGGATCGCGCCGAGGCGCTCATGATCGCCAAGTGGCCCGAGCCCGCCGACTACGCCAAGTATGTTGACGAGGACGCCGAGCGCGCGTTTGAGCTGTGCCGCGCCGTCGTTTCCGCCGCCCGCGCCACGCGTTCGCGTTATCGCTTGAGCCCCAAGGCCGAGCTCGACGTGGTCGTGCGCGCCGGTGCCGAGGACATCGAGAAGCTCGAGAGCCTGCGTTCGACCATTGAGCCGCTGGCGAACACCGCTTCGCTGGTCATGGGTACCGATGTCGAGAAGCCGGCCGCGAGCATCGCCGTGGTCGACAGCGGCGTCGAGGCCTTTGTGGTGCTCGAGGGCAAGGTTGACCTTTCGGCCGAGAAGGCACGTCTTGAGAAGGAGATCGCCGCGGCTCAGAAGGAGCTTGCCGGCTGCGAGAAGACGCTCGCCAACGAGGGCTTTGTGGCCAAGGCCGCGCCCGCGGTGGTGCAGAAGAAGAGGGACCGTGCAGCTGAGCTCAAGGAGATCCTGGCGGCGCTGAACTCGCAGGTTGCTGACTTCTCGTAGGCGGTACTGGGGGACGCGGTTTGGGGCTTTGCTCGCTACTGCGGACAGTCCTGCTCGCACGAAGGCCACATTAAGTGGCCTTCGGCTCGTGCGGAACTTGTATCGAGCAAAGCCCCAAACCGCTCCCATAGCGGTTACGGGGGCGTTCGCTGCCTGGTAGGGCCACTTGGTTGTGACCTTGATCTCGCTGCAAAGCGGTGTTTGGCTGATATTTTGAATGGGAGGGGCTCGTTGTTGATTCGGGCCTCTTTTTATGTTGAGGGGACTTTGGGTTATGGCTAAGCGTTCTGGGTCGTATGTCGTTCCTTTCTCGTTTGAGTTGCTTTCGTTTGGTGAGGCTGTTGGGCTGGCTGCTGATACGGGGCGGATTTCTGGGGATGCTGGGCCTCTGCTTGAGACGGTTGTCGATATGCTCGATGAGCTGGGGCGTCCGGACGAGTACTTTGATTGCATTCAGGTTGCCGGTACCAATGGCAAGACTTCGACCACGCGTTTTTCGGCTGCCATTCTTCGCGGCGAGGGGCTCAAGACCGCGCTGTATACGTCGCCGCAGCTTGTGCGCTATCCCGAGCGTATGGAGGTCGATGGGCGTGTTGTGAGCGATGAGGCGTTTGCCCGTGGCGTTTCGGCCGCTGTCGAGGCGGGGCATCGAGTGAATGCCCGTCGTGTGACGGCGGGGGAGCGCGCCTATACTATTACGCCGTTTGACCTGCTGACGGCTGCCGCACTGGTGGTGTTTGCCGAGGCTCGCGTGGATGTTGCCGTGCTCGAGGTTGGTATGGGCGGGCGCTGGGACGCCACGAGTGCGACCGATCCCGTCGCCGTTGCCATTACGGGCATTGGGCTCGATCACACACGTATTTTGGGTGATACGCTCGAGGCCATTGCGGGGGAGAAGGCTGCGGTTATTAAGCCTGGGCGCCTGGTTGTTCTGGGCGAGGGCACTCATGAGGCGAGCGTTCAGCGTGTGATGGACGCACGTTGTCGCGAGTGCGGCATTGTGCCGCTGGTGGTGAACCATGCCACGACTAAGGTGCCGGCGCATGTGGGCGACACGGTTGAGTTTAGCTGCACCACGCCGCGTGCGATCTATACGTCGAGCATGGTCAAGCCGGCGTATCAGCCGCAGAATGCCGCGTGCGCGATTATGCTTTGCGAGGGGTATCTGGGTCGCGAGCTCGACCACGATGCGCTCGACGCCTCGCTTATGGGTTGCCCCACGCCGGGTCGTTTTGATGTGCTGGGGACCGATCCGCTCAAGCTGATCGATGCCTGCCACAACCCCCAGAGCTGCGAGAACTTTGTAGGCGCGCTGGATGAGATCGATCCGTGCGTGGAGAATCGCCCCACGCTGCTATGCGCCGCGCTGGCAGACAAGGACGTGGCGGGCATCGTCGACGTCCTGATTCCCGCCTTTCCGCGCGTAGTCGTGACCCAGACCGATTCCGATCGCGCCCTGCCGGCTGAGGAGCTCGCTGCCCTCGTTGATGCCGATAAGCTCGTGGGCGTATACCCGAGCGTGTCCGAGGCCCTCGCTGCCTTTGATGCCGCGGGCGAGTCCTTCGTAGCAGCCGGCACTATCACCCTAGCCGGCGAAGTGGCCGGCTTGCTCCGTTAACCCATACCCCCTCATCAGTTGCGGTGAAATAGTTCCTGTTTTTGGGCTCTAGCAGCCCATCCAGGAACTATTCCACCGCAACTTAGTTTGGGGGCTTGGGGACCAGGCTAGTCTAGGCGTAGCGGATCGTGGGGGTAGGCGTTGAGAATCTCGACGCCGTTCTCGGTCACCAGGGCTAGGTCCTCGATGCGGACGCCGGTGCGGCCGGGGAGGTAGATGCCCGGCTCGATGGAGAACGTCATGCCCGGTTCTACGCCCTGCTCGTTGACGAGTGAAACGTCGCCTGGCTCGTGGTCCTGCAAGCCGATCGAGTGTCCCAGGCGATGTGTAAAGTACTGCCCATAGCCCGCATCCTCAATCACGTCGCGTGCGGCGCGGTCCAGGTCACACATGCGCACGCCCGGTGCGATGAGCGCCTCGGCGGCCTCGTTGGCACGGCGCACGATGTCGTAGATGCGCGTCGTCTCCTCGTCCGGCTCGCTCCAAAAGAACGTGCGCGTCATGTCCGAGCAGTAGTTGCGATGGCGTCCGCCAATGTCGAACAGCACCACGTCGCCGCGCTTGAGTACCGTATCGTCGGGCTCGTGGTGCGGGTCGCCGGCGTTGGCGCCAAAGCTCACGATGGGCGGAAAGCTAAAGCCCTCGCAGCCGTGCTTGCGATACAGTCCGAGCATCTGGTCGGCAATTTCGCGCTCCGTCACGCCCTCGTGAACGAGCTTGATGGCGTCGGCCATCACGGCGTCGTTGGCGGCCGAGGACGCGCGCATAAGCTCCTGCTCGGTAGCGTCTTTGTAGGTGCGTGCGGCGGTGACGGCAAAGTCGCCTAGGAAAAACTCGCTCGCGGCGTGACGATCCATAAGGGGCATTAAAAAACCGGAGCGCATGACGGTGTCGATGCCGAGCGGTTTGGTCGGATCGATCTCACTCGCGATGGCGTCGGCCACGACGTCGGTATCGGTGTGGTAGGCGACGCGGGCATTGTCGTACTCGGGCAGCTGGTGCAGCGCGTTGACTAGGATCACCGGCTCAGTACCGCGTGCGAGCAGCACGCCGCAAAAACGCTCGAACATATCGGCATAAAAGCCGGTCAGGTAATAGATCGACCACGGGTCGTTTACGAGCAGCTGTGCGCCGGGGTGCTGAGCCTCGAGCGCATCGAGCACGCGCGCCACACGCTGTTCATCGACATGTGCCATACATCGTCCTTTCGTTAGGGTGCCACCATGGTATCCCAAGCCCGGCAGATAGGGACGTTCCTTTTATGCCGGCACCTTGGGACACTCCTTTGCATATCCCATGCGGCCCTCATAAGTTGCGGTGAAATACGGACTGTTTAGCGGCCTGAAGCCATAAAACAGTCCGTATTTCACCGCAACTGCGGAGGAGGGTGGGGCGGATGGTGGAGTAGCTAAAAGTGCCCCGTCCCTAATTAGCTACTTGGGCTCGGTCGATGTCCATGCTGGCGATTAGGTCGGTACCGGTGTCTAGGAGGTTGGGTAGGACGACGTCGCCCATGCGGATGGGGGCTTTGACCACTAGTCCGCGGATGAGGGCCATGGCTTGGGCGTGGAGTTCTAGCGGGATGGCTTCGGCGGTGCGCACGGGGAGCAGTGTCTCGTCGCCGCCGGATACGGCAACGGTGGTTGTGAGCACACGCATGGGGCAGGTGAGCTCCTGATGTGCGAACTTATCGCCGCGCGGGCAGCTGTTGCCGGTCACGGAGCGCACCTCTACCACGGCACTGTTGGCATCACGCTCCACCTCTACGGTCAGGAGGCACTCGGACGGGCAGGTGGTACAGTTGAACTGCAATGTCTCGGTCACATTCGTGTTCATGGCCTTACGCCTCCTCAACGGGGTCGATGGATAGGACAATCTCGCTGGCACCCAGGTCGAGCGCTTGTTTGATGACCTTTGCCGGCAGTGGGAAGCTTTCCATAACGCTCGGCTTAAACGCTCGGACCTTGCCGGCGAACAGTTCCTCGTCGCCTGCCAGAATGCGCACGCGGGCGGCATCGACTGGCCGGCGCACGCGGAAGTTGAGCTTGGTGGGCGCTGCGGCCGTAATGCGTCCCGGCAGCGCGTAGCCCGCGATGCCGGCAGGGGAGACCGTGAGCTCGCAGTCCGGAACGGCGCCCGCGCCGGTCCCCAGCGCGTACGCCACCGCGGCTGCACCGGCCCTCTCGGACTCGGTCGTCACGTTGTCGGCTAGGTCGTGCACATGCAGCACATTGCCGCA
>CAUCCR010000063.1:0-9599 GCA_958441355.1 uncultured Collinsella sp.
CGCGGGAGAGGTCCTTGACCTTTGCCTTGGGATCGAGGCCAAATCGGTTGATGAATCCGGCGAACGTTTCGCGGTCCCACGTGGGGTACGCCGGGCCTACGAGCGCCTCGACCTGGCCCACCTTGAGCGTGGAGGGGAAGGGGCACGTGTCCAGGACAAGACCGACGCGGGAGCGTAGATGGCGTTGCGACCCATCGGGCGCGTCGGCGCCACAGCGCTGCCCAAACAGGTGCACCTCGCCGGCATCGAGCTTTATAAGCCCGAGCGCGGCGCGAATCGTCGTTGTTTTGCCGGCACCGTTTGCGCCTACAAAGCCGACGATCTGGCCAGGCTCCACGGCAAGCGTGACGTCGCGCAGCGAAAAGCGATCGCTCACATGGCGCGATGCACCTTTGATTTCTAGCAAATATTGCATGGTATAGCCTTTCTTGCAGATGGCTACTGCATGGTTTCGGGGGCTACAAGGTCGAGCATCTCGTGCAGCTTGTCGCGCGTGACACCCAGGGTTTCGGCTTGGCTCGCCGCTTTCGCAAGCAGCTCTTCGATATGGCAGAGCTGGTTTTCGCGCAAGAGCTCCTGGTTGCCCTCGGCGACAAAACAGCCCTTGCCCTGCACGGTGCAGATAAACCCGAGCTGCTCCAGGTCGGCGTAGGCGCGCTTTGTGGTGATGACGCTCACGCCAAGATCGCTCGCGAGTGCACGGATGCTGGGGAGTTTGGCTCCCGCAGCGAGCGTGCCCGATAAGATCTGAGCTTTGACTTGCGAGGTTATCTGCTCGTAGATGGGCTTGTCGCTCGAATTGGATAGGATGATGTCCACAGCGGCTCCTTAGCTGTTGGGCTACACGTGTATATAACCGGTAATCACAGTATATATACACTATGCACAGTTATGCAAGAGGCAAATACGGATTGGGCCGGCTACCCAGGCCCCAACTGATGAATTTGTCCTGATAGGTGCCTTATGGCGGGATTTCGCGGCTACAATAGTACGGTTACAACGACGTAATGCACTCAATGCAAGAAAGGATCCGCATGGCAAGCCTGTCGGATGAAATCTCGTCGCGCCGCACATTCGCGATCATCAGCCACCCGGACGCCGGTAAGACCACGCTTACCGAGAAGCTGCTGCTCTATACCGGCAGTATCCAGACCGCCGGCTCGGTCAAGGGCAAGAGCTCGGCCAAGCATGCCGTCTCGGACTGGATGGACATCGAGAAGGAGCGCGGCATCTCTGTCACCTCCTCGGTGCTGCAGTTCACCTATAACGGCGCCTGCGTCAACATCCTCGATACCCCCGGCCACCAGGACTTCTCGGAGGATACCTACCGTACCCTTATGGCCGCCGACGCCGCAGTCATGGTCATCGACGGCGCCAAGGGCGTCGAGGCCCAGACCAAAAAGCTCTTTAAGGTTTGTACGCTGCGTCACATTCCCATCTTCACCTTTGTGAACAAGCTCGACCACGAGGCTCGCGATCCGTTTGAGCTCATGGAAGAGATCGAGAATGTCCTGGGCATCAATACGTATCCTATGAACTGGCCGATCGGCAGCGGCCGCAACTTCCGCGGTGTGTTCGATCGTCAGACCCGTCGCGTTATCGCCTTTGAGGGCGATGGTCACGCCAACGCCACCAAGAAGGTCGCCGAGGTCGAGGCCGAGCTGGGCGACCCCGCCTTGGATGAGCTCATCGGCGAGGAAAACCACAAGAACCTGATGGACGACATCGAGTTGCTCGATGGTGCCGGCGACGAGCTCGACTTGGATGCTGTGGCCTGCGGCAAGCTGAGCCCGGCGTTCTTTGGCTCGGCACTTACCAACTTTGGCGTTGAGCCCTTCCTGAAGGAGTTCCTGCGCCTGGCTCCGACGCCGCGCGCCTATACCGATACGCTCACCAGCGAGCCGGTCGATCCCTGCCGCGATGACTTTAGCGGTTTTGTGTTTAAGATCCAGGCAAACATGGACAAGAACCACCGCGACCGCATCGCTTTTGTGCGCATTTGCTCGGGCAAGTTCGAGCGCGGCATGGATGCCTTCCACGTGCAGGGCAACCGCAAGCTCAAGCTTGCCACGGGCACGTCGATGATGGCCGATGATCGCGCCATCGTGGACGAGGCGTACGCGGGCGATATCGTAGGCCTGTTCGACCCAGGTATCTTTAGCATCGGCGACACCGTGTGCTCCGGCAAGCGCCACGTGCAGTATCCGCAGATCCCGACGTTTGCCCCCGAGATGTTCGCTCGCATTACGCAGGTCGACACGCTCAAGCGCAAGCAGTTCGTCAAGGGCATGGAGGAGCTTGCCCAGGAGGGCGCCATCCAGATCTTCCGCGAGCTGGGTGCCGGCATGGAGAGCGTCATCGTGGGCGTGGTCGGCGTGCTGCAGTTTGAGGTGCTCGAGCGCCGCCTCAAGGCCGAGTACCGTGTTGAGGTTCGTCGCCAGCCGCTGCCCTATACGGACATCCGCTGGATCCAGAATGACCCCGATGCCATCGATATCCCGGCTCTTTCGCTCACGCGCGACACGCTGCGCGTCGAGGACATGCGCGGCGGTAAGCTGCTGCTGTTCACGAGCCCGTGGAACGTGGATTGGGCTACCGACCACAACCCCGACCTTATCCTGTCGGAGTTTGGCAACGTGGCCTTTTAACGCATCGGCGCGGTGGCCCTACGGGGCTGCCGCGCCGTTTGCTTGCCTTATGCCGTGTGTGCGGCTATTATACCCACCGTCGTCTCAAGACCGGGGCGTCCGAGCAGTTCGGGTCCGATATCCTGCTCGTTAAACCTAAAACCAAAGGAGTACATAATGATCAAGAAGGTCATGGAGGACTACAAGGTCCTGTTGCGGAGCATTCCCGCGGCAACGGTTTCGCTGTTTTTCGTGAGCGTCATCATGATGAACCTGCTGGCCAACAAAGAGCTCATCAGCCTGCCGTATCTGGCGCTCGACTGTGGCTTTGTGGTGAGCTGGGTTTCGTTTTTGTGCCAGGACATGATCTGCAAGCGCTTTGGCGCCAAGGCATCCATCAAAATCTCTATCCTCGCGCTGCTGGTCAACCTGGCCGTGAGTCTGTGCTTTTGGGCATGCTCGCTCACGCCCGGCATGTGGGGCGCCTACTACGACACGGGCATGATCGAGGTCAACACTGCCCTTAACGCCACCATCGGCGGCACCTGGTACGTGGTGCTGGGCTCTTCGCTGGCAATGCTCGTTTCTGCCGTGGTTAACTCCACGCTCAACCAGTCGCTCGGCCGCATGCTCAAAAAGAATAACTTTGCGAGCTTCGCCTTCCGCTCCTATGTGTCCACGGGTGTTGGCCAGTTTATCGACAACCTGGTCTTTGCCATTGTAGTGAGCCACACGTTCTTTGGTTGGACCTGGGTGCAGGTCCTTATGTGCTCGCTGACGGGTGCTGTTGCCGAGCTGCTGTGCGAGGTCTTCCTGAGCCCTGTGGGCTACAAGGTCGTGCGCGGCTGGGAGCGCGAGAATGTGGGCTCCGAGTACCTCGAGCGCCACGCAACCGCCTAAGGAGCAAGTATGCGGGTTTTGATCACGGGCGCTTCGGGCGGTATCGGAGCCGCATGCGTGCGGCGCTTTTTGGATGAGGGCCACGAGGTCGTGGGCTTTGACCTGCTGCCGGCGGCGGTCGAACACGAGCGCTACCGCCATCTGATCGTTGATGTCCGCGAGCCTAACTCGTTTCCAGGCGACCTTGAGCCTCAGGTAATCGTGAACGTTGCCGGTACGCAGGAATCGGCCGACGACATCGCCGCCAACCTGTATGGCACCATCAACGTGACCGAGCGCTACGCCTTTGTGGGGGAGGGGCTTGCCGCCAAGCCGGCGCCGGCTATCAAATCCGTGGTCAATGTGGGGTCGGCGAGCGGGCATACGGGATCAGAGTTTCCCGCTTATGCCGCCAGCAAGGGCGGCGTTATCGCCTACACCAAGAACCTTGCAAACCGCCTGGCGCCGCAGGCCATCGCCAACAGTGTGGACCCGGGCGGCGTTATCACGCCGCTCAACCGTTGCGTGATGGAAGACGAGCACCTGTGGAATCAGATTATGGAGCTTACGCCGCTTAAACGCTGGGCCACCGCCCAAGAGATCGCCGAGTGGATCTACTTTGTGGGCGTGACCAACCAGTTTATGACCGGACAGAGTCTTTTGATCGATGGCGGCGAGGCCGGCCGCACGCAATTTATTTGGCCCGAATAGGTAACGCGCCCGATGGAAAGCCGTCGGGCGCGTTTTTGATGTATCGATTTTTAGCCGAGGCAGGTCCAGTTGACGGGGGTCGAGCCGTACTGTTCGAGTAGCCGATTAGCTGCTGAGAAGGGGCGCGATCCCATAAAGGCGGGGAGTTCTACCGTGGCACGGTTGGCCGAAAGCGGCGAGGGGTGCGTGGAGGCCAGACAGAACTTGTCGGTTGCCTTGCCCGCACCAGTTGCGACGATCTTGCCTTCGACCATCTGCTGGGCAAAGCGACCCCATGTCAAAAAGACTACCGGCTGGGGCAGCTGGCAGCAGCGTTCGATAACGTAGTCGGTGAGCGTGTTCCAGCCAAGCTTGGCGTGCGAGTTAGCGGCATGCTCGCGCACGGTGAGCGTAGTGTTGAGGAGCAGGACGCCCTGTTGTGCCCATGGTGTTAGATCTCCCGTGGCGGGAATGGGACAACCCAGATCGGCTTTGAGTTCCTTATAGATGTTGCGCAGGCTCGGCGGCAACTTGGTTTGCGTCGCGGGGACCGAGAACGACAGTCCCATTGCCTGGTTGGGTCCGTGATAGGGGTCCTGACCCAAGATGACAACTTTGACCTGGTCGGCCGGCGTGTAGGCGAGGGCATTGAGGATGTCGTCTTGTGCCGGGTAGATGGTCTGCTCGGCACGCAAAAGGGCGATACGCTCGAGCAGCTGGTTCGTAGTGTCACGTACCGGCTGCGGCGCATCGCCCAACCAAGTTGCTATGTTGCGGTCGCGGGTCGCGGCGTCCATGGGGCTCCTTTACGTCAGATGCTCTGTTGGCATCTATTGTAAAGGCGCACCGGTTGCCTTTATGCCGCGGCTGTATGAAGAGTGGGGTCTACGAGACGTGCTCGGGCGCTCCTGCCATGCGAGCCTGTCCATGTGCGCGAAGGCGCGGAAGCTCGACGGTTGCCACCATGACGCCGGTGAGGATGAGGGCGGCGCCAAAGAAAGCGATGGGGCTCAGGACCTCGCCGACCAGGAAGAACGAGAAGACGGCGGAGCAGACTGGCTCGAGCGAGAAGGCGAAGCCGGTGGTCTCGGCGGGCACGTGGGGCTGCACGAGCGTCTGGGTGATAAAACCGTAGGCAGAACAGATGAGCGCGAGGGCAACGACGACCACGATCTCGCTGGGCGTACTGGGAAGTGTGAAACCGCCAAAGACGCATGCGGCAATGCCCGAGAACAGGCCGCCAAAGCCCAGCTGCCAAACGCCCAGGGACAGCGGGTCGACATCTTCGACAAAGCGCTTGGCTACGATAATGTGGCCGGCATAGATAAAAGCGGAGAGCAGCATGATGAGCGCGCCCGGATTCAGGCTGGTGAAGTCGGTGCCCGAGAGCAGCAACATGCCGCAGGTGACGATGGCGGTGCCGATGAGCACTTTGCGCTCGGGGGCGCGGCGCAGCAGGGCGGCGTTGGCAAACGGCACGATCACGACCGTCAGGCTCTGCAAAAAGCCGGCAGTGGAGGCAGAGGTGAGGCTGGAGCCCAGGCACATGCAGGTGAGCTCGGTTGCCATGATGGCGCCGATGATGGCGGCGCGAACCATAAGGTCGCGGTTGATGCGGAACGCGCGCTTGTGGAAGAGCAGCAGGCAGACCACAAAGGCGATGATACAGCGTAGCGCGACGATGCTCGTGGCGTTCATGCTGTCCATGCCGATCTTCATGAGAGGGTACGAAAAGCCCCATGCGACGGGAACGGAAAATGAGAGCGCGATTGCTTTTTTGCGATCCATGGGACTCCTTTTGTTACAGAACGGTTTCGTACAAAGGATTCTGCTCCCAGATGTGGATGTAGTAAAGCGAATGTATCTTCAGTATGATTAAGAAATGCTAAAGTAGGCGCGAAAAGCGCTGACAAAACGTTTTACGGCTGCATTGATGTGGAGGTACGATGACATCGCGGTATCAGATTGTTTGTATGGTGGTCGATCGCGGCAGTCTTAAGGGCGCGGCGGACGAGCTGGGCTATACGCAAAGTGCGGTGAGCCAGGCCGTCAAAGCGCTCGAGCGCGAGCTGGGTACCACGCTTATCGAGCGCGGAAAGCAGGGCGTTACGCTTACGCGCGACGGTAAACAATATCTGCCGTACCTGCGCCAGATCGTGACTGCCGAGGCCGAGCTCGAGGGCAAGCGCCAGGAGCTGCTGGGGCTTTCGTCGACCGATATTCGCATTGCGACGTTTACCAACGTGAGTCGAACCGTGTTGCCGCGCGTGATCCGCGACTTTGGGGCCCTGCATCCGGGCGTGCACTTTACCCTCAAGCAGGGCGATTACACGCGCAACGCCCAGTGGGTGCACGATGGCGTGGTTGACTTTTGCTTTACGGCACGCGGGTTTACCGCGGGGCTCGAGAAGCGCGTGGTCTATCACGACGAGTTGGTAGCATTATTGCCGGCCGCGCATCCACTGACGGCAAAGGAAAAGGTGACACTCGCCGACCTGGCGTCCGAGCCGTTTGTGCTGCTGGATGAGGGCGAACAGAGCCTGGTGCTCGATGCATTTGCTGCGCATGGCCTGTCGCCGCATGTGACGAGTGAGGTGACCGACGACTACACCATCATGGCGATGGTGGAGGAGGGCCTAGGCGTGAGCATGCTATATCGCCGTACCGTTGAGGGCATGCGAGCCGATATTCGCGTGCGGCCCATCGTGCACGCCCCCTCGCGCGACGTAGTGGCAGCCTGGCGCAGTTGGGACACCATGCCTATCGCCACGAGGCGCTTTATCGACTACATGAGCTCACATATTGTCAATTAATGACTGGCGTGGCGTTGAGTGCGGTGTTTAGCGGGCTGTCGCTTTGGCTTGGGTGGCGCGATAGGTGCGTGCCGGGTGGCAGAGCAATACCGCTACGACCATAAAGAACGCCGTGGTGCCCAGGCTGATGGGGTAGACCATCATGATGTTCGCAAAGGTGCGGAAGTGCGGGAACACGCAGAACACCCAATAGAAGCGGATGCCGCAGACGCAGATCATGGTGATGAGGGCGGGCGTGAGCGAGATACCAAAGCCGCGCAGGTAGCCTGACATGTTTTCGTAGAACATGCTAAAGGCGTACGCCGGGAAGATCGAGCACACGCGGATATAGCCGATCGAGACGATGTTGGGATCGCTGTTGAACAGCGACAAGATCTCGCGCCCCAGGCCAACAATAACGATAATTGTGGTGAGCGCGACGATACCGCCTTCGACTAGGCAGACCTTGAGCGTCTTGGTGCAACGGTCGATCTGGCGGGCACCGTGGTTTTGTCCCACAAAGGTGGTGCAAGCCTGACTAAAACTGTTGAGCAGGTTGTAGCACACGTACTCCAGGCTCATGGCGGCGCTCGATGCCGCCATGACCTCGGTGCCCAAGCTGTTGATGGCGGACTGGATGATGATGTTGGCGACGGCAAAGACAGCGCTTTGGATGCCGGCGGGCAGGCCGATCTTAACGATGCGCTTGAGGGCGACGGGGTCGATAGCCAGGTCGCGCGGGGTGACGCGGACGACGGAGTCGGTCTTGAGCAGGCGAATAAAGAGCGTAGCGGCGCTGACGGTGTAGGCGATGGCGGTGGCGATGGCGACGCCCGCAACGCCCCAGTGGAGTACGGGGACAAAGATGAGGTCCAGGCCAATGTTGAGGACGGTGGACACGGCAAGCGCCTGCAGCGGCATGCGGGTGATGCCGACGGAGCGGAAGATCGCGGCCTCAAAGTTGTAGAGCAAAATCGAGGGCATGCTCAGCAAAAAGACGCGTAGATAGAGTGAAGCGAGCGGCATGGTCTCGGCGGGAACGTTGAGCGCGGCGAGCATGGGCTCGGCAAAGACCTCGCCCAGGGCGATGACGACAAAGCCCACGAGCGCCATTAAAATCGAGGTATGGACGGCGCGTTTGACCATGTTCTGATCGTTGCGGCCGATGGCGTTGGCGATGACCACGTTGGAGCCAAGCGACATGCCAATAAACAGGTTGAGCATAAGACTGGTAAGCGGAACATTGGAGCCGACCGCTGCCATGGCGAGGGTTCCCTGGTCGCCCGAGAAGTTACCGATGATGACCGTGGCGATGAGGTTCGACAGCTGCTCCAAGATGCTCGTGGCGGCCACGGGGAAGGCGAACAGGGGGATATTGCGCCACAGCGAGCCGGTGGTCATGTCAATGTGCTTAGATACGGTGTCAGCCATATGCTCTCAATCTCTAATATGCTCTTTCGTGCTTATTTGCGCAGATGATGATACTCCTAATGCAACCAGTCGGCACTTAGGGACGTTCCTTTTCTGTCGGCAGCTGGGGACACTCCTTATCTCTTCTAACTAGTCATTCAAGAACGTCCCCAATGACTAGGTGAGGAAGGCGTGCGACAATGGTGTGCGTTGTGTTGTTCGCGCTAAGGAGTTGCCATGTTGTTGTGTCCCGTTTGCCATGAACCGTTGGTGGACGATGAGCGTGGGGTCGCATGCGCGGGCGGACACCGGTTTGACCGTGCGCGCGAGGGTTATCTATATCTACTGCGCTCGTCCAAGAGCGGCGACTCCATGGGCGATCCCAAGTCTCAGGCGCGCAGCCGTCGTGACTTTTTGAACCGTGGATACTACGCGCCGTTGCGCGATGCGATGGTCGAGCTGGTGCGCAAGCAGGTGTCTGGGTGCGCCACGTCTGCGAACGGCCCCATGACGCTGCTCGATATTTGCTGCGGCGAGGGCTATTACACCAGTGCCATGGGCGCGGTGCCGGGCGTAGATGCTTACGGTTTTGACCTGGGCAAGGAGATGGTGCGCCTGGCCGCCAAGCGCGGCGATGCGACCTACTTCGTGGCCAACATGAAGGACATCCCCGTGGCCGATGGCGCCTTCGATATGGTGACCGAGCTCTTTGCCCCCTTTAACGAGCGCGAGTTTGCCCGCGTGCTGGCGCCGGAGGGTTCGCTCTACACCGTGGTGCCGGGTGCTCGTCACCTCTTTGGGCTCAAGGAGGTACTCTACGACACGCCGTACCTTAACGATGAGAAGCTGCCACAAACAACGGAGCTCAAGCTGGTTGGAACGCAGCAGGTGTCCGCGAATATTACGCTTCAGACCCAGGCCGATATCGAGGCGGTGTTCCAGATGACGCCGTACTACTATCGCACGCGCCCTGCCGACAAAGAGCGCCTGGCAAACCTGGACACGCTCCAAACCGATATCGACTTCATCATCGCCGAGTACCGCCACAGCTAACAACCAGCCAAAAAAGGGACAGGTTTATTTTGGTGGGTTTTATCTAGGCAAACGTAAAGGGCCGACCGCGTTGCTACGCGATCGGCCCTTTTTATTCAAGACTTTAGTCTGCTGGCCGCGCAGCGGCCAGCTTTGAACCACCCGCTAC
>CAUCCR010000064.1:0-9535 GCA_958441355.1 uncultured Collinsella sp.
ATTCCAAAAATATCAGCCAAGTATCTAGACGCCAAGACGCCATCCATGCGGCAAGCAAGTCAACGTAGCCATGCCCGGGGCCGGCCGTTTGATTTTTGTAGATTCCGCACGAGCCGAAGAGCACTTAATGTGCTCTTCGAGCGAGCCCAGGACCTGACCGAACAAAAATCAAACGGCCGGCCCCGGGCATGGCGGCGAGTTTAACGAGCCGCCAGAATGGCGTCGATGAGCGTCAGTACGCCCCCGTCGTTGTTGCTCGGAATGCGCCACTTGGCGTGCGCGTTCATGTGCTCCTCGGCATTGTCCACGATAAAGCTATGCCCGACGCGCTCCAGCATGGGGATGTCGTTGTAGGTATCGCCCACGGCGGCAGCATCGGCAATATCGATGCCCAGGTGCTCGCACAGGTGCGCGACGCCGGCGCCCTTGTCGACGCCCAGGTTCATAAAGTCGATCCACTCGCGCCCGGCGTTGGTGACGTAGAGCTTGTCCGAGAACTCGGGGCTATAGGTCTCGCGGAAAGCGGGCTCGGCGTCGTAGCCGGGGAAGAAGACCGAAATCTTGTTGGACTCGAAATCAATGCCATCAAAGCTGTCGACGTAGTTGATTGTGTTGTAGTAGACGCTGATCTCGTCGTGGTATTGATGGTCGCGGGCAAGCACGTAGAACTCGTCGAAGCAGCAAAGGACGGGGACAGCGCGCGGATCCTCCGAGGCACGGCTCAAGACCTGCTGATACAGCTCCACGTCAATAGTGCTCTTATAGATATAGCTGCCGCGATAGATCACGCACGCTCCGTTGTCGGGACAAAAGGCGAGGCGGTTCTTGACGCCCTCGAACATCTCCTCGAGCTTGGGGGCGGGACGTCCGCTGGCGGGGCAGAATACGATGTCGGCGTCGGCGAGCTTGTCCAGGCGCTCATCAAGACCCTGGGGCAGCACGCGCTCGTCGGTCAGCAGCGTCTTGTCCATGTCGACGGCGAGAATCTTAATGTTTCCGATATTGGCGTCCGATTCGTAAGTTTGCATAAAAGCGAGCCTTTCGTTTCGAGATTGTTTCAGACGTTATAACCATCAATTCGTAGTCGGGCGTATTTTCGCAGGAACGGAGCGTATTTGCACCACGCTTCACAAAGTAATGAAAAAACTTTTCAGAAATTTGAATTTGTCGCTTGTGCTGCGGGCACTTTAGCGTAATATAGCGACCATCGAAAACGGAGACGGAAAAACAACCGCTTACCGAGGAAAAGGTACCGTTTACGATATTAGAATTGCGCCCGGCGATAGGTGAAAGGAGAGGCAGATGCAGTTCGTAACGATCATCACCACTGTAGACAATGCCATCCGACGCCAGCGCGCAATTTCCCGACGACGATAACAATCGTCTCTGTCCGCATGGGGCGAATTGCCTCAACAGAGTCATTTTGAGGTCGTTGGGTTTTAGCACGACATTGCTGCATGTTTCTAGGGCATGTATGTGCTGATTTTTGCTATTTAACCTGATATTGCACGGTATATGACCTTGAAATGACTTGCAACTGACCGATGTTCTAACTAGCTACCAAGGGCGAAAGGAAACAGCCATGAGCAAGGAAAAAGTCGTTCTCGCATATTCCGGTGGTCTTGATACATCCGTATGTGTCAAGTGGCTCCAGGACGAGAAGAATCTCGATGTCGTTTGTGTCTGCGGCAACGTGGGCCAGGAAGAGACCGGACTGGATGCCAAGAAGCAGAAGGCGCTCGACCTGGGCGTTCTCGATTGCCAGGTGCTCGACCTGCGCGACGAGTTCTCCGATGAGTTCCTGACCAAAGCTATTGCAGCAAACTCCATGTACGAGAACAAGTATCCGCTGCTCTCCGCCCTGTCTCGCCCGCTGCTTGCCAAGAAGCTTGTTGAGGTCGCCCACGAGTTTGGCGCGACCTACGTCGCCCACGGCTGCACCGGCAAGGGTAACGACCAGGTCCGTTTTGAGGCCGCCGTCAAGGCCCTCGACCCCGAGCTCAAGGTTATCGCCCCGGTGCGCGAGTGGGATCTGAAGTGCCGTCCCGACGAGGTCGCCTATGCCCACGCTCACAACGTGCCGGTTCCCGAGGGTGCCAACGACAACCCCTATTCCATCGACGACAACCTGTGGGGTCGTGCCATTGAGTGCGGTCACCTGGAGGATCCCTGGAACGAGCCGCTCGACGACGCTTGGGTTATGACCAAGAACCCCGAGGACACGCCGGACACCCCGACCTACACCGAGATTGAGTTTGAGGCCGGCAAGCCCGTCACCGTCGACGGCAAGAAGATGAAGCTCTCCGAGATCGTCATCGCCCTCAACAAGATCTCCGGCGACAATGGCTTTGGCCGTCTCGATCTGGTCGAGGATCGCCTGGTGGGCCTTAAGAGCCGCGAGTGCTACGAGGTTCCCGGCGCCCTGACGCTCATCACCGCCCACAAGGCGCTCGAGGACATCTGCGTCGAGGGCGACCTGCTCAAGACCAAGATTAAGCTCGAGCAGGATTGGGCCACCGCCGTGTACAACGGCCAGTGGTACAGCCCGCTCAAAAACGCGCTCGACGCCTTTATGGCTGACACCCAGAAGTTCGTGACCGGCACTGTCCGTCTGAAGTTCTTTAAGGGCAACTGCCATGTCGTCGGCCGCAAGAGCCCCTTCAGCCTCTACGACTACGGTCTGGCTACCTACGACCGCGACACCACGTTTGACGAGAAGGCCAGCGCCGGCTTTATCGAGATCGATACGCTGTCGCTCAAGACGTGGGCAAAGGTCCAGGGCCCCAGCTCTGCGGCCGCCCAGGCCTAGCGCCTCCTTCCCTTGGTATCCGCGCGGCCCATCCGCGTGATACATAACGGGCGCACGGGGTCCCTACCTTTCGTTATGCTTGCTGACACTTCTTAACATCGGTGGCCCCTACGTTCCGCCCGCATATATGATGCCGCGTCTGCGGCTGAGTCCGAGCCCCGCCGGGGTTGTCCGGCGGGGCTCCTTCTATCAATTTGGCGGCTCTGTGCCTATATATATGAGGAGTATCCATTATGTTCAATGCTATCGCGCATGCTTTGCTTGCCCTCGCGCCCGAGTTCGATGCTGTAAGGGTCGAGGACGTCCCTATGAGCCTGAAGGCCTGGATCGATGGTTCGCAGGGCAACATCCGGAGGGAGACGTTGGGCGCCAAGTGCATGGTGCGTCACTTCTTTGCAAATTAGCCACATGGCCCCGCGCGCGGCAGGGAGTGTGTAAAACTAGCGGTTGATAAATCGCTTTAGCGACAGGGCACATTGCTTTGGACGCTTGTTTTGGTATTTGGAGAAAGGAGACGGTTCCATGGCTCTTTGGGGCGGTCGTTTTGAGGCGGGCGTGGCCGAGGTCACGCAGGAGTTTGGCGCGTCGCTGCCGGTCGACAAACATCTCTATAAGCAGGATATCGCCGGCTCTAAGGCGCATGCCAAGATGTTGGCCGCCCAGGGCATCATCAGTGCCGAGGACGAGCAGGCGATTGCCAAGGGCCTGACCGGAATCGAACGGGATATCGATGCCGGCAACTTCACCTTCGATATCAACGATGAGGACATTCATATGTCCATCGAGAGCGAGCTGACGCGTCGCATCGGCGAGGCTGGCAAGCGCTTGCATACTGGGCGTTCGCGCAACGACCAGGTGGCGACCGATACGCGCCTGGGCGTCAAGGCGCTGGCCAAGGAGCTCATGGAGGCCAATCTTGAGCTGCGCCATGTGCTGGTGGATGCGGCCAAGAAGTACGACAAGGTGATTCTGCCGGGCTACACGCATATGCAGCACGCTCAGCCCGTGCTGCTGTCGCATCATCTGCTGGCGTATTCCTGGATGTTCGCGCGCGACTTTACACGCCTGAAGGCCGCCTTTGATGCCGCCGACAACTGCCCGCTGGGTGCTGCCGCGCTTGCCGGTACGAGCTATCCGCTCGATCGTCAGATGACGGCTGCCGAACTTGGCTTTGCGGGCGTGATCCCCAATTCGCTCGATGCTGTTTCCGACCGTGATTTCCTGCTCGATTTGCATTACGCCGGTTCCGTCATGGCCATGCACCTGTCGCGTCTTTCCGAGGAGATCGTGCTGTGGTCGAGCTCCGAATTTGGCTTTATCACGCTTTCCGACTCGTACTCCACCGGCTCGTCTATCATGCCGCAGAAGAAGAACCCCGACTTTGCCGAGCTTATCCGCGGCAAGAGCGGTCGCGTGTACGGCAACCTGGTGCAGCTGCTGGTAACCATGAAGGGCTTGCCGCTTGCTTATAACAAGGACTTGCAGGAGGACAAGGAGGGCGCGCTCGATACCGCCCATACGCTCATGCAGTGCCTGTCCGTTATGGCCGGAATGATTTCGACTTGGACCGTCAACGAGGATGCCATGGCGCGCGAGTGCGGCGTGGGGCACCTTGCCGCTACCGATGTTGCCGATTACCTGGCCAAGCGTGGCCTGCCGTTCCGCGAGGCACATGCCGTGGTGGGGCATCTGGTTCTGATGTGTGAGAAGCGCGGCTGCAATCTTGAGGACCTGCCGTTTGAGGTGTTTCAGGGGGCAAGCCCGCTCTTTGAACGCGATATTACCGAGGCGCTCGACATCCCGTCGATTGTCGCCGCGCGTACGACCGAGGGCGGTACCGCTCCTGCCGCCGTTGCCATGCAGCTTGAGCGTGCCGAGGCGCAGCTCGTGGCCGACGAGGGCGTGTTTGGATCGCTGACCAAGGTCGTCGAGATGGGCCACGGGATAAAGTAAGGGTTTGGCCGAAGCCGTTTTTGCCATTTATTGAGGAATCGTTTTTTGCTTTACGGGCGTCTGCTGATGTGGGCGTCCGTATTTTGTTGCTATGGGGGAGGGGCTTGTCGAGAACTTCTGTAGGACCTTTGGGCAGGTTGTGAAGGGGGTACGTTCGCGGGTGGCAACCGACCGTCTGCTCTGTTCGATGCGGTTGATGGGCGGTCGGATGGTACTCTAATCGGGCTTCGAAACAGAAGTGACACATATGGAGCGCTTTAATAAATTGCAACGTTTCAATAAACAGCTTTTTGTTTAACTGCAGCTAAAACTCTGTTACGATGCAGTCCAGGCGGGTGCCGGAATGGGACTTGGGCACGCGCGAACCTACTTGAAAGGCTACCTTATGGCTATCGAGAAGACCTTCATCATGATTAAGCCCGACGCGGTGCGCGATCGCAAAATCGGCGAGATTGTTGCTCGCATTGAGCGCAGCGGCCTTGTCATCGAGCGCATGGAGATGACCACGCTCGAGCGCGCTACCGTCGAGGAGCACTACGCCCATCTGGCCGACAAGCCCTTCTTTGGCGGTCTCTGCGACTTTATGACGAGCGGTCCGGTCGTCAAGATGGTCGTTTCCGGTCTCTCCGCTGTTGCTAAGATGCGCACCCTCATGGGCGCTACTAATCCGCTTGACGCTGCTCCTGGTACCATCCGCGGCGACTTTGCCGTCGATGTCAACGCCAACGTGATCCACGGCTCAGACTGCCTGGAGAACGCCGAGATTGAGATCAAGCGCTTCTTTGGCTAAACCAGCTTTGACTCCTTAAAGCTGTTAGCGTGTGGCTTGGGCGCCGCGGAACTCCATCCGCGGCGCTCTTTTATTCCAAAATCTATGAAGGGACCCGCTCGGACATGTGTTCCGAGCGGGCCCCTGCTGTTAGCTTGTGGCACTGAATAGTTTAGGCTTCGTCGACGATCTTAAGGCCACGCGTGTGATCGATCTCGTTGAGGAGGTTAACGCGGCGCTCGTGACGACCACCCTCAAACTCGGCGTCGAGCCACTCGTCGACAATCATCTTGGCGAGCTCGGAGCCCACGACGCGGGCGCCAAAGGCGAGCACGTTGGTATTGTTGTGCATGCGGGAGAGCTTGGCGCTGAAGGGCTCGGAGCACACAACGGCGCGTACGCCCTCGACCTTGTTGGCAGCCAGGCTGATACCGACGCCGGTGCCACAGATCAGGATGCCTAGATCGACGTCGCCGTTGGCTACTGCCTTGCCCACCTTGTAGCCGGCGATGGGGTAGTCAAAGCTCTCGGAGGTGTCGGTGCCAAAGTTCACGACCTCGCAGCCGCGCTCCTTCAGGTGCTCGGAGATGATGTTCTTGAGCTCGACGGCGGCGTGGTCGTTACCGATACCGATCTTCATGGATAGTTCCTCTCTGGTCTGTGCGGCGAGATTGCTAAAGGTTTTACCGCGTTCGACTGCATGATAGCGCGACTTTTGTGTAAACGCTTGGGCGTTTTTTGGTCAAACGCTTTAGCATGCAACAAGACCGGTTTCTCATGAATGAATGCCGTCAGTTTGCGCCTGAATGCCGTCTACCGGAACCTGGGTTGCGGTTTTTGATGCATTGTTATCAAATAAAAGTGCTAACTATTTTGAGAGTCCAGCCCGTTATGCAAGTAGGAGATACCTATGCCTGCCGATTCCCTTCGTGATACCGCGTTTTGCGATGTTTTGAACCGCGAGCTTGTCTGTGCGCTCGGCTGCACCGAGCCCATTGCCGTTGCCTATGCAGCGGCGCTGGCGAGCCAGACGCTCGGTTGCGAACCCGATCATATGGATGTTGCCTGCTCGGGCAATATCATCAAGAACGTTAAGAGCGTGACCGTGCCCAACTCGGGCGGCATGCACGGTATTGAAGCGGCGGCCGTGCTGGGTGCCGTGGGCGGTGACGCCAAGAGCGCGCTCGAGGTGCTCGAGAGCGTTAACGACGAAGACCGTGCTCGCGTGTCCGAGCTCCTTGCCGATGCCGGTTACTGCGATGTGTCGCTTGTCGAGGGTGTGCCCAACCTCTACATCAAGGTGACTGCTACAGCCGGGGGCCATACCGCGGTCGTCGAGATTACCGACCATCACACCAATGTCACGTGCCATACGCTCGACGGTATTCCGGTGTGCGGCAAGTCGGCGGGGGAGTGTGCCGCCTGCGCCGAGCGCGTCGTGGCTGAGCGTGCGGCAGATAGCGCCGACACGCCCATGTCGATTGAGTCCATCGTCGACTTTATCGAGGACGGTGACATTGAGGACGCCCGCGCTGCCGTTGAGCGTCAGATTGAGCTGAACGGTGCGATCAGTGCCGAGGGCCTGGCGCACGCTTGGGGCGCCGAGGTTGGCCGTACGCTGTTGGGCGCTCGTGCCGATGACGTCGCTTGCCGTGCCCGCGCCCGTGCAGCCGCCGGGTCCGACGCCCGCATGAACGGCTGCGCGCTGCCGGTCGCCATCGTGTGCGGCTCGGGCAATCAGGGTATTACCTGCGCACTGCCCGTTATGGAGTATGCCGAGTATTTGCGCTGCGACCATGATCGCCTGGTGCGCGCCGTGATGCTGTCTGATCTGATCGCCGTGCATATCAAGAGCTATATTGGTGCGCTCTCGGCGTTTTGCGGCGCTATTTGCGCCGCATGCGGTGCCGGTGCCGCGATTACCTGGCTGTGTGGTGGCACGCGCGAGCAGATTGGCGCGACGGTTTCGAACACGCTCGGTAACGTGGGCGGCATCGTGTGCGATGGCGCCAAGGCAAGCTGTGCCGCCAAGATTTCCGCTGCTGTTGATGCGGCGATTCTGGGCCACGATATGGCCATGCAGGGCCGCGGCTTCCGTGCCGGCGAGGGCCTGATCCAGGATACCGTCGAGCAGACGATCGCCAGCATGGGCTACGTAGGCCGTGTGGGCATGAAGGACACCGACGTCGAGATCCTCAACATCATGATCGGCAAGACCCAGGTGTGCTAGTTACGCGGTTTTACCAAACCGCGTAACCAGTCGACGCTGCAAACGCCCCTAAGCGGCAATCTGCCTTTCAATCGTCGGGCATGGCCAGAAGGCCTATGCCCTCCTCTTTCAAGGCACATTGCTCGCTTAGGGGCATTTTCGCTGACTTGTGCTCAACCTGCGGCGATATTTGGTTTGGAGCGAGGGGTCCTACGACAGTTCGTCGGCTACTTGGTGTTCGTAGAAGGCTTCTACTACGGCGTTAAAGTCGCGGGCGAAGTCTTCCATGGTTCCGCGCCAGGTGGCTCGGCTGGGCTTGCCCTGGCCCACAAAGGCGCTTTGGATGCCGCAGGCAGGGCTGGGGAAGTCGCGCTTGGGGTCGTTGCCCACCATAAGGACCTCGTGCGGCTCGAGCCCCATCACCTCAAGCTGTTCTAGATAGTAGGTAGCATCGGGCTTGCAGCGGGTGGCGTTTCCCATGTGCGTGACAAGCTCAAAGGGGGCGTCGGCTAGGTCGCCCCAACCCATGCGGCACTCGATGGCCCCCTGGGGAAAGCTGGGGTTGGTAAAGAGCGCGCAACGCAGCCCTGCGTCCTGTACGGCCTGGAGCGCGGCGTGTGCGCCCGGCATGGCGTGGGCGTTAATGATATCGTCGTTCTTGTACGGAAGAACTTCGCGCTCGTAGTAGGTAAACGCCTCGTAGATGATGGGATCGGAGAGGCAGATGCCGCATCGGCGCTCGACCTCGGTGCGGTAAAACTCAAGATTGGTGCGATTGTCCGTGCCGCTGCGGCGATTGGCGTTGAGGTCGACCAGGATGGTGCCGAGGCGTGCCATCGTGCCACCGCGGCTGCGGCGCCCGATATCCGCGAGCATCGATGAGACATCCTTAAAATAGCGAAGGATGAACGCATTGAGGTTGATGCTAAGAAGCGTCTCGTCCATATCGAAAACGACTGCTTTGAGCACGCGGGCACCTTTCTCGTAAATTTGATCTAGAGTCGTTGGCTCCGGATACTTTACCCCAAAGCCAAATGCCTGGCTGGTTATCGTCAAGTTGTGGAGGCGTGTGTTCATAAGATTACGAAAAAGTCTCCACACGAGTAAAAAATCGCAGTTCACGCTTGAAATCGAACTCATTTCCCCGTAACCTATACGAACGTGATTGCATAAGCGTCACATTAGTATCTGTCGGCTCCCGAGTGTTCCTAAACGTTGTGTGCTTGTCGCACCCTTCTGTAGGTCCTAGCAATCGGGGCCCCGTAGTTCGAAAGGGGTCCACCTTTGAGTGAGATTCAGAACTCGTCCATTTTCTCTCTTGACGATGTCAATGAGGAGGAGATGAACAACCTCATCGACGGTACGATTACCGACTTTGATGAGGGCGATCTCGTTAACGGCACTGTCGTTAAGATCGAGCATGACGAGGTGCTCGTTGACATCGGATTCAAGTCCGAGGGCGTTATCCCGGTCCGCGAGCTGTCCATCCGCAAGGACGCTAACCCTGCAGACATCGTTGCACTCGGTGATCCCATCGAGGCTCTGGTTCTCCAGAAGGAGGACAAGGAGGGCCGTCTCGTCCTCTCCAAGAAGCGTGCCGAGTACGAGCGCGCCTGGAACGCCGTCGAGGAGAAGTTCAACTCCGGCGAGACCGTCGAGGGCGAGGTCATCGAGGTCGTCAAGGGCGGCCTGATTCTCGACATCGGTCTGCGTGGCTTCCTGCCCGCCTCCCTCGTCGACCTGCGTCGCGTCAAGGACCTCAACGCCTACCTCGGCACCCGCATCGAGGCCCGCG
>CAUCCR010000065.1:0-9136 GCA_958441355.1 uncultured Collinsella sp.
GGACGGCTTTGTCTTTAACATGTCCGTGGGCTATGACCTGGAGGGTATCAAGAGCCCTAAGGTCGATGCGTACATCGAGGGCATGAAGGACGCCAGCGGCTCTGACGTCTGGAACGAGTGCCGCACCTGGGCGCTCGCTAACCTGGACAAGTTTGAGCATGTCGACGCCGCATTTGTCGAGTCCATCCCGGCGCGCGTCTCCAACTCCATCACCGAGTCTACCCTGCACGGCTGCCCGCCGGCGGAGATCGAGCGCATCGCGACCTATCTGATCACCGAGAAGGGCCTCAACACCTACATCAAGTGCAACCCCACGCTGCTGGGCTATGAGTTTGCACGTCAGCGCCTCAACGAGCTGGGCTTTGACTACATCGTCTTCGACGATACGCACTTCCGCGAGGACCTGCAGTGGGCCGACGCCGTGCCCATGTTCGAGCGCCTGATTGCCCTGTGCGCCGAGCGCGGCTTGGAATTTGGCGTCAAGCTGACCAACACGTTCCCCGTCGACGTGACGAGAAACGAACTGCCCTCCACCGAGATGTACATGTCCGGCCGTTCGCTGTTCTCGCTGACCATCGAGGCCGCCCGTCGCATTACCGAGCAGTTTGACGGAAAGCTGCGCATCAGCTACTCCGGCGGCGCCACGGTCTACAACATCCGCGCCCTGTACGATGCCGGCATTTGGCCCGTTACCCTGGTGACCGACGTGCTCAAGCCCGGTGGCTACGAGCGCTTTAGCCAGATGGCCGGCGAGTTTACCGACCTGGATGGCAAGCCGTTCGCGGGCGTCTCGCTCGACGCCGTGACCGCAATCCAGGCCGATTCGCTCACCAACCCGCTCTACAAGAAGCCGTTGCGCCCGCTGCCCGACCGCAAGGTCGCCGGCAAGAGTCCGCTTTCCGACTGCTTTACCACGCCGTGCCGTACGAGCTGCCCCATCCAGCAGGATATTCCCGCCTATCTGGCGGCTGTTGACGAGGGTCGCTACGAGGACGCGCTCAACATCATCATCGAGCGCAACGCCCTGCCGTTCATTACCGGCACCATCTGCCCGCATCCCTGCGGTCGTGCCTGTGAGCGTGCGTTCTACGAGCCCGAGGGCGCCCAGATTCGCGCCAGCAAGCTCAAGGCCGCCCGCGAGGCTCTGACTGCCGTGCTGCCCAAGCTGCGCGCCCAGGTCATCGCCAACGACGGCGAGCGCAACGTTGCCGTTATCGGCGGCGGCCCGGCCGGTATGGCGACGGCGTTCTTCCTGACGCGTGCCGGCGTGCCCGTCACCATCTTTGAGGCCCGCGACTCGCTCGGCGGCGTGGTCCGTCACGTCATCCCCGAGTTCCGTATCGCCAGCGACGATATCTCCCACGATGCTGAGCTCTGCCTGGCCTTTGGCGCCAAGGTGCAGCTCAACGCCCGCGTGAATTCCATTGACGAGCTCAAGGCCCAGGGCTTTACCGACGTAGTCGTGGCCACCGGTGCCTGGATGCCCGGCTCTGCAGGTTTGGGCGAGGGTGCCGAGCTTGACGTGCTGGAGTTCCTCGAGGCCGCCAAGAAGGGCGAGAAGCTCGAGCTGGGCGAGGACGTCGTGGTCATTGGCGCCGGTAACACCGCCATGGATGCTGCCCGCGTGGCCAAGCGCCTGGCTGGTGTGAAGAACGTGCGCCTGGTGTATCGCCGCACCAAGAAGCAGATGCCCGCCGACGAGGAAGAGCTCGATCTTGCTCTTGCCGACGGCGTTGAGTTCTGCGAGCTGCTGGCGCCCAAGGCGCTCAATGGCGCCGTGCTGACCTGCGACGTTATGGAGCTTGGCGAGCCGGATGCAAGCGGCCGTCGCAGCCCCGTCGCCACGGGCGAGACCGTCGAGCTTCCCGCCACCACGGTGATCTGCGCCGTGGGCGAGGGCATCGATGCCAGCCTGTACGACGCCGCGGGCGTCGAGCACGACCGTCGCGGCCGTCTTGCCGCCACCTCCACCGGCGTCGAGGGCGTCTGGGCTGCGGGCGACTGCCGTCGCGGTCCTGCCACCGTGGTTGAGGCTATTGCCGACGCCGCCGAGGTCGCCCGTGCCATTGCTGGCGTGGACTTTAACAAGTACGCCGACTGCAACGAGCAGGCCGGCCGCGAGGACACCTGCTACGAGCGCAAGGGGTCGCTGTGCCGCGACAAGCGCAACTGCACCAAGACTCGCTGCCTGGGCTGCGGCTCGGTGTGCGAGGTCTGCTGCGACGTGTGCCCCAACCGCGCCAACGTGGCCATTAAGGTGCCGGGTCTGGCCAAGCATCAGGTCGTCCACGTCGATGGCATGTGTAACGAGTGCGGCAACTGCGCCGTGTTCTGCCCCTACCAGGAGGGTCGCCCCTACAAGGACAAGCTCACCCTGTTCTGGAGCGAGCAGGACATGGAGAACTCCGAGAATGAGGGCTTCCTGGCCGTGGACGAGGATCACTTTAAGGTCCGCGTCGCCGGCACGGTCCGCACCGTCTCGGTCGATGCCGTCAACACCGGTCTTCCCGAGGCCGTCCGCCTGACCATCAGGGCTGTGCGCGACAACTATTCGTACCTTCTTAAGAAATAGGCGAGTCTCTTATGGCCAAATCCATTCAACATAACGTGGCCTACGTTGCCTGCGGAAGCGGCTGTGCTTCCGCAGGCGGCGACGCCCGCTGCAGCGAAGGCTGCATTGGCTGTGGCGCCTGCGTTACGGCCTGCCCCCACGGTGCCGTCGCACTGGTCGACGGCGTCGCCCGCGTGGATCGCTCCAAGTGCACGGGCTGTGGCCTGTGCGGCATGGCGTGCCCGCAGCGCGTGATTGCCTTCGTTCCCGGCTACCAGAACATCCTGGTGCGCTGCAACAACACCGATAAGGGCGCCATTGCGCGCAAGATCTGCGACACCAGCTGCATCGGTTGCGGCATGTGCGCCAAAAAGTGCCCTGCCGGCGCAATCCGCATCGAGGACAACTGCGCCCATATCGACGGCGTGGACTGCCTGTCGTGCGGCATGTGCGCCGTCGTCTGCCCGCATGGCGCCATCCACGACCGCGCCGGCATCGCCGCCGGCGTGTAGAAGGGAATCACCATGGCACAGGAATTCACTTTTACCGTTAACGGCATCGAGCGCACGACGACCCAAAATAAACCGCTGCTGCGCTACCTGCGCGACGACCTGCACATTCACTCCGCCAAGGACGGCTGCTCCGAGGGCGCATGCGGTACCTGCACCATCCACGTGGACGGTGCGGCCGTCAAGGCCTGCGTGCTGACCACCGCTCTTGCCGCCGGCCGCAACATCGTGACCGTCGAGGGCCTGCCCGAGGACGTGCGTGAGGCCTTTGTGTACGCCTTTGGCGCCGTGGGCGCCGTACAGTGCGGCTTTTGCATCCCCGGTATGGTCATGGCGGGCGCAGCGCTCATCGCCGAGGATCCCGAGCCCACCGAGGAGCAGATCAAGTACGCCATCCGCGGCAACGTCTGCCGCTGCACCGGCTACAAGAAGATTATTGAGGGCATTTCGCTGGCAGCTGCGGTGCTCCGTGGCGAAAAGCAGATCGACGAGGATCTGGAGCGCGGCGATGACTACGGCGTGGGCAAGCGCGCCTTCCGTATCGACGTGCGCAAGAAGGTGCTCGGCGAGGGCAAGTATCCCGACGACATCGACGAGCTCGATCAGCCGGGTCTGACCTATGCCAGTGCCGTGCGCTCCAAGTATCCGCGCGCCCGCGTGCTCTCCATCGATACCTCCAAGGCCGAGGCCCTGCCCGGTGTGGTGGGCATCCTGCGCGCCGAGGACGTACCGGTCAACCAGGTCGGCCACCTTATCCAGGACTGGGACGTCATGATCGCTCAGGGCGATATCACCCGTTGCGTGGGTGATGCCATCGTGCTGGTGGTTGCCGAGGACGAGGCGACGCTCGAGAAGGCCAAGAAGCTCGTAAAGATCGATTACGAGCCGCTGGAGCCCGTGCGCAACATCGCCGAGGCCAGGGCTGCCGACGCCCCGCGCCTGCACGACAGCTTCTTTGCCTTTGGCAACACGGTGGAGCTCAAGGACAACGTATGCCAGAGCCGTCACGTGACGCGTGGCGACGCCGCCAAGGCGCTGGCGGAGAGCGCATTCACCGTGACGCAGCGCTTTACCACGCCCTTTACCGAGCATGCCTTCTTGGAGCCCGAGTGCGCCGTTGCCTTCCCGTATAAGAATGGCGTCAAGGTGCAGTCGACCGACCAGGGCGCCTACGACACGCGCAAAGAGTGTGCCCACATGTTTGGCTGGGATAGCGAACCCGAGCGTGTGGTCGTCGAGACTATGCTCGTGGGCGGCGGTTTTGGCGGCAAGGAGGACGTGTCCATCCAGCACCTGGCCGCGCTCGCCGCCTATAAGTTCCAACGTCCTGTGAAGTGTAAGCTCACGCGTGCCGAGTCGCTCGCTTTCCATCCCAAGCGCCATGCCATGGACGGCACCTTTACGCTGGGCTGCGACGCCGAGGGCAACTTTACCGGCCTAGACTGCGAGATCAACTTTGACACCGGCGCCTACGCGTCGCTGTGCGGCCCGGTGCTCGAGCGCGCCTGTACGCATGCCGTCGGCCCCTACAAGTACCAGAACACCGACATTCGCGGCTTTGGCTACTACACCAACAACCCGCCCGCCGGTGCGTACCGCGGCTTTGGCGTTTGCCAGTCCGAGTTTGCGCTCGAGAGCCTGATCGACCTGCTGGCCGAGAAGGTCGGCCTAGATCCGTGGGAGATCCGCTACCGTAACGCCATCGAGCCGGGCGAGGTTTTGCCCAACGGTCAGATTGCCGACTGCTCCACGGCGCTGAAGGAGACACTGCTCGAGGTCAAGGATGCCTACTATGCGCATCCCGGACACGCCGGCATTGCCTGCGCCATGAAGAACGCCGGCGTGGGCGTGGGCCTGCCCGATGCCGGCCGCTGCAAGATTCGCATCGAGAACGGCGCGGCCGTGGTCTATGCCGCCACGTCCGACATTGGCCAGGGCTGTAACACCGTCTTTTTGCAAGACGTTGCCGAGGCATGCGGCCTGCCGCTTCGCTGCATCGCCAACGGCGAGTGCTCCACCGAGAACGCTCCCGACTCCGGCACCACGTCTGGCTCGCGTCAGACGGTCGTGACCGGCGAGGCCGTGCGCGGTGCCGCCTTCCTGCTGCGCGATGCCATGCTTGATATCGAGGCCGGCAAGTCTGCGCCCGCCGCTCCCGTGAATGCGCATGGCGACGGCGTCAAGATCGAGTATGACGACGGCCGCGCCTATCAGCTGCACACGCAGGAACTCGTCGCCGGCCAGGGTATGCACCCTCAGGATCCCGCGGCCGCCATCAAGGCGCTCGAGGGATGCGAGTTTGGCTACGTGTACCTGGAGCCGACCGACAAACTGGGCGCCGACGTTCCCAATCCCAAGAGCCACATCTGCTACGGCTTTGCCACGCATGTGGTCATTCTGGATGATGACGGCCGCGTGAGCGAGGTCTACGCCGCGCACGATTCCGGCAAGGTGGTCAACCCCATCTCCATCCAGGGTCAGATCGAAGGCGGTGTGCTCATGGGTATGGGTTACGCACTTACCGAGGACTGGCCGCTCAAGGACTGCGTGCCCCAGGCAAGGTACGGTACGCTCGGGCTGTTCCGTGCACCCGAGATTCCGGATATCCACGCTATCTACGTGGAGAAGGACGAGCTGTTGCCCGTGGCATACGGCGGCAAGGGCATCGGCGAGATCGCAACGATCCCCACGGCGCCCGCCGTGCAGAACGCCTACCGCGCGTTTGACGGCAAACTACGTCCGGATCTGCCCATGGTGGATACGCCCTACAGCCGCGCCCGTCACCGCGGGTAGGGTAGAGCGCGGACGGTCATTGCTTACGGGCTGTTCGCGCTCAGCATCAACTGCATATGCTGCACCTTTGGCCCCAGCTCCATCGCGAGCCGGGGCCTTTTGTTTGGAGCGCCTCCGCATGCGGAAGCTGCGTCCCAGATTTCGGCTCCAGAATGGGACGTACTTTCCGGACGGGGCTTCAAACGGAAACTGTATCCCGGATTCGACGCTCAGAATGGGATGCGTTTTCCGGTAGAGGCCTCAAATGGAAAGTGTGTCCCGGAATATGGCTCCAGCCTGGGATGCATTTTCCGGTTGAAGCCTCAAGCGGAAACTGCGTCCCGGAATTCGGTCTCGGAACGGGTCGTGCTTTCCGGATCGCCCCTCAACCGGAAGCTGTGTCCCGGAATCATGCCTCAGAATGGAACGCGCTTTCCGTTGGCGTGGCCGTTGGGAAAACACGGCCCAGATAGGGGGGGATGCGATCCGGCGATGCGCGGCCTAGCAGCTCCTACAGGTCCACCTCGTTGAGCCATGTCGGTAGAGCGGTCTGCCGGATGCCTGCCGTCTGCAGCTTTTTGGCGAGCATTCCTGCCGAGCGGACCTCGTTCATGGTAAAGCGCAGCAGAGGGTGGCCGTAGAGCGATAGGTGCGCCTCGCGCTGTCGTTCGGCAACGAGCGCCTCGGCGGTGGTGCGTCCGGCCAGCATGGTCTGGTCGGTATATTTGATGAGCCCGTCGAGCTCGCCCAGCGTGAGTTCCCGCGCCTGGCGCTCCCAGGCAAAGTCCGTTCGTATGGGCTTGGCCGAATCGAAGGGGTCCGTCAACTCGTATTGAAGCCAGTCGGGCGCAAAGCCCGTCTCGATCATGACGGCTCGGGTGACCGATTCCCCGCCGCTCTCGGCGCGGGCGTCGGCATATCGAAGCGTTGTGAGGGCGGTGCGAATCGCGCGACCATTGCGTGCAGTCGCTCGTTGCTCAACGGCCTCCATCAGCTGTTCCGGCGCAAGGCCGAGCTTTGAGATCGCCGAATCGGCAATGGGCATGCCGTCGGCAAAACCAGTTTGCAGCAGGCAATCTGTGGCCGTTTGGATGGGCGGCGTTACCGATATGCCGGCTTTGCGTATTGCTCCGGCCGGCTCAATCTGGTGCCGCTGAATATGTGCGCCCGGACGAGCCGACGGCTTTGTCGAGCTGCAAACATGCACGACGTTCAGGTGTCGCCACGAGACCTCGAGCCCCAGCAGGCAAGCTGCCGAAAACGAGCAGAACGTCCAATCGGGATGGATGATCGCAAGGGCGCGGATAATCTCGCAATGGCGTTGCGCTCGGTTGAGTTCATCCCAGCGCGTTTTTCGCGCAAACAACCCCGGAATGGGCGAGACAACCGTGCCGCCGGTGCGCCGAAGGAGCGCTTTTCGGATCGCCGCGCTCGGGGGAATCAGACAGCGCCCCTCTTGTTCGGCTTGAGTGAGCAGTTGGTCGATGAGCTGGTCATTGCAATGGGTCATGAGCTACCGCCTCCTTTTGGATAACAAAAACGTATCAGCTGGAACTTGCCGCTCAGCTGACCAAAAGCTGACCAAAATCTAACCATGCAGGTAGATGGCCTGGTTTTGACGTCATTTTTTGAAGCTGAATCGGTGGGCGGTAATCGGCGACCTTGAACGGTAGCTGGATATGAAGTCTTGGTAAGTTTCGAGACGTGTACTTTTTGAAAAAGAGCATTCTATCTGCTGTTTTGTGTTTCTGGATCGCATATTTGAAGGCATGTGATAAGGGCGGAGGATCGTCGTCTTGTACCTGAGGAAACCGTGACCCGGAATGAGCGCTCGGAATGGGATGCATTTTCCGGTAGAAGCTTCAGCGGAAAGTGCATCCCAGAATTCAGGCTCAGAACGGGACACGCTTTCCGGATGGAATGCTTGGCGGAAACTACGGCCCAGTTTTTGGCTCCAGAACGGGATATATTTTCCGGAACGGTCCACGTGCGGTGGTGTACCCCCCCCCTTGCGTGGCCCGCTTGTCGAATTACGTTATAGCTAGCTATATTATAGGAAGATATAATATAGCTAGCTATAACGTAAAGGAAGGATGGCCCTATGTTTATCGGAAGAACAGCGGAAATGTCCGAGCTCAATCGACTGTATGGCACGGGCTCCTTTGAAATGCCTGTGATTTACGGCCGCCGTCGTGTGGGTAAAACGCGCCTTATCACAGAGTTCATCCAAGGCAAGAAGGCTATTTACTTTCAAGCTCGTCGTACCAATGCGGAGGCAAACCTGCACGGCTTTAGCCAGGCGATACTTGCAGGCTCGGTTGGTGCTGCAGGCGTGTCGTTTCGTAGTTTTGACGAAGCGTTCGATGCATTGGCCACCATGGCTCGCACGGAACGTTTGATTGCCGTGATCGACGAGTATCCCTATCTCGCCCAATCGAATCCCGAGATCAGCTCGTTGCTGCAAGACAAGATCGACCACTTATACAAAGAGACCAGGCTAATGCTGATCCTATGTGGCTCGTCTCTTTCGTTTATGGAGGAACAGGTGTTGGGCTACGAGAGCCCACTATACGGTAGGCGTACGGCCCAGTTTAAGATCATGCCGCTCGATTTTACGACGACCCTCGGGTTGTGGCAGAGCATGGGTCGCGAAGACGCTGCGGTTTGCTATGGCATGACGGGCGGCATTCCTGCATATATCGAGAAAGTCGATCCTGCCGCACCGCTCAAGGACAACATCAAACGTCTTTTTCTTACTCCTACGGGCTATCTCTTTGAGGAGCCGAGTAACCTGCTATTGCAAGAGTGCCGCAATCCCGAGCAATATGATGCGATCGTGCAAGCAATTGCTCAGGGGCGCTCGAAGATCTCGGAGATTGCGAGCTCTACGGGAATCCCTGCGAGCAACGTAAAGAGCTATGTGGATAAGCTGGCGTCGCTTGGGATTGTCGAGCGCGAGCTGCCCCTAAACGAGACGAGCAATAAGCGAGCCGTGTATCTGCTGAGCGACCAGATGTTTAGGTTCTGGTATAAGTTTGTGCCGCAGAACATTGGGCTGATTCAAAACGATATGGCCGAGATGGCGTATAAGCGCATTGAGCCGCACGTATCGGATTACATGGGTACGGTCTTTGAGCTTATATGCAGACAATACGTGTACGAACTCGCGCGCGCGGACCAGCTCGATGTGGTTCCAGCGAGCGTCGGGCGTTGGTGGGGGACGGATAATCGCACGCATATGCAGGAAGAAATCGACTTGATTGTTGACGATGGCGAGGGCCCTGCGCTGTTTGCGGAGTGCAAA
>CAUCCR010000066.1:0-9095 GCA_958441355.1 uncultured Collinsella sp.
CGGCGTCACGGATTGCCTTCTCATCCTCGACCAGCAGAATCTTTTTTGCATCTGAAGCCATAACACGGCCCCCCTGTCTCAATTAGCTAAGAACAAGCCCATTTTAACGCACCTGAGCCCGCCGGATGCCGCTATGACGCGGCAGCTCGGCGGGCGGTACTCACAATTACAACGCGTTTATTCCCCTGTTGGCGCCTTTTTAACCCCTCTAAGCTTAAAGAGAGAATAGGCGTGCAGTGACCGTCTCTGGTATACCCTGGCTGTTGCGCACCGTGGCGTACGTAAGGAATGAGTCCGATTTTCCCGCCGTAGCTGGATAATCGCCATACTCCAAAGCGCGGTCGGGCGACAGCAGCGAGCCATAGGTCTTGGCAGAGGTGTCGATCAGGAAATGCGACGCCTGTACCTTAACAAGGTATTTATTCTTCTTGCCAGCCGCACATGCGAGCGGCTCACGGGACAGGAAGAGATACGGCCCTCCCTCATTACCGATATACGTGCCCATGTTGCCCAGGCTGCCCACGCCACTATAGGCCGCCTCGATAGAAAACACGAAGGTATCGCCCATATATACGGCCTCGAAAGGCGAGACTGACGAGGGAAGGACTAGCTGGGCACGTTTGGTGTTGTTGCCGTCGGTCAAATCGATTGCCGTTATGCCGTAGTAGACGCCCTCGTCGTTGCGGACACGCGGCGAGATGGTCAAAATGCCGTCGCTCGCGCGCGGGGCCGATGCAAAGCGACCCGTCGATTTCCAAATTATCTCGGCCTTGGATTCATCAAGCGAGCGACGATAGCAAAACGAATCGCTACTCGTTTTATTGCCGCCTGCCGAGGGCATTTTATACCAGATGACTGATGACCCGAACGCCGTAAACAGCGGCGGATCGTAGTCCTTGCCACCTCGATCGAGCTCAACCACGTCGCCAGAGAGCGAAGCGCCCGACAGATTTTGAGCGTAGAGCTTCCACGATGAATTGGCAAAGTTCATCTCAACCCACGCGAATACGCCGTCGCCGGCACGGACATCGTAGAATGCATATCCCGTGCCCTCGATAGGATCCTCGATTAATGTGGTAAGCGAGCCATCACCCAGGTTGAGCACACCGAGTGTGTTGGCGTGCAGCGCCGATGCGGGCGCCATCATCGCCGCGGCGTAATCGCCGTCGCAGTAGTACAGCAGCGTACCCAGAGGCAGCGTCCACGACGCCGCCGGCTCAAGATCGATGTCGACTGCCTCGTACTCATCCGTAATCGAGATGATCTTGGAATCGTCCTTGATAACCTGCGGCTCGCCGGCGGCATCATCGCTGGTACCCGTTTTTTTCGAGCATCCGGCAAGCACCGTGGCAGCGCCCGCGGCAGCCCCACCGAGTACAAAGCCGCGACGCGATATTCCGTTCTTGATGTGATCGGCGATACCCATTAGGCGATCTCGGCGCGAGCGGCCTCGATGGCGCGCGTAAGCTGGTCGGCGCAGGAGGTCTTTTTCATACCGCAGGTATTACCGGCGAGAACCTCGATTACGCGATCGGCAGGAGCGCCCTCGACCAGCTTGGAGATTGCCTTGAGATTGCCGTCGCAGCCACCGGTAAACTCAACGCCTATCACCTTGTTGCCGTCATCGGAAAGGTCAAGGTGAATATTGCGAGCACACACGCCCTGAGGCTTGTAATCAAACGAAATCATGCGATCCCCTCTCAGAATGTTATTCGAGACGACTATTATCCCCGTCTTTCCCTAAATGCAACGAGGCGCTTTGCCGGCAACACACATTACCAGCAAAGCGCCCTAAAAAGCTAACGTTATGCCCGAACCTACTCGAAGCTCAGCTGCTCCAGACGATCAAAGACCGTGTCGATACGGGTGAGGAAGTCCCATGGATCAAAGATCTCGTCGAGCTTCTCCTGGCTGACGGTGCAGCGCGGGTCGGCCTCGAGACGCTCCTTAAAGGTGGGGCCGGAGACACAATCCTGTACCTCGTGCCAGGTTGCCATGGCGTTCTCCTGCACAATGGCGTACGCGTCCTCGCGGGTGATGCCCGTATCGACGAGGGCGAGCAGCACCTTGGAGGAGAAGATGAGGCCGCGGGTCTTATTGAGGTTGGCCATCATGCGGGCAGGGTACAGCTGCAGGCCGTCGATAACTCGGATGAGGCACTGGAACATGTGGTCGAGTGCGATGAAGCTATCGGCCTGGGCGACACGCTCGGCAGAGGAGTGCGAAATGTCACGCTCGTGCCACAGGGCGACGTTATCGAAGGCGACCTGGGCGTTGGACTTCACGACGCGCGACAGACCGCAGACCTTCTCCATGGTGATGGGATTGCGCTTGTGCGGCATGGCGGAGCTGCCCTTTTGGCCCTTACGGAACGGCTCCTCGGCCTCGAGCGTATCGGTCTTCTGCAGATTGCGGACCTCGGTCGCGATGCGCTCGCAGGTGGCTGCGGTGGTGGCGAGAACGCCGGCGAGATAGGCGTGGTGGTCGCGGCTGATAACCTGCGTGGACAGCGGGTCGTGAACCAGGCCCAGGTGCTCGCAGACGTACTCCTCGACGAACGGCTCGATGGAGCTGTACGTGCCGACAGCGCCCGAGATAGCACCGAAGGCAACATTCTTGCGGGCGTCCTCAAGACGATCCAGATCGCGCTTGAGCTCCCAGGCCCAAGAGCCAAACTTCATGCCGAAGGTCATCGGCTCGGCGTGGATGCCATGAGTGCGGCCGGCACAGAGCGTATTGCGTTCCTCGAAAGCGCGACGCTTGCAAATCTCGCCGAGCTTCTTGACGTCCTCGATGATCAGGTCGCAGGCCTGGGTGAGCTGGTAGCACAGGGCCGTGTCGCCCAGATCGGAGCTGGTCATGCCATAGTGAACCCAGCGGCTGGGCTTGGGGTCGCCCTCGGGAACATCGGCATCGATGTACTCCTTCATGTTGGTCAGGAAGGCAATGACGTCGTGGCGCGTGACTTCCTCGATCTCATCGACCTTCGCCTTCTCAAAGTTGGCATGGTCGCGGATCCACTGGGCCTCGTCTTTGGAAATACCGATCTTGCCGAGCTCCGCCTGGGCCTCGCAGGCCAAGACCTCGATCTCCTGCCAAATGGCGTACTTGTTCTCGAGGGAGAAAATGTGTCCCATCTCCGGGCGGGTATAGCGATCGATCATAGCGGCTCCTTTTTGGTTATTGGCACGTTGGTCGTAACCCAACCATTGTACCGTGCGCAGGTGCAAGTATGGGCAGCAGGCATTAACCTAACATTTTGGAATTGGAGCGAGCAACGGGACGTCTGCGTTATTTGCTTCGCAAATCCGCACCGGCTTCAGTGGCATACCGAGACCCGGGGAAGTGCAGGGGCAAAGCAGGCTGAATCTACCATTCCCAAAATCTTCCTTGCTCCATGGAGCGGGCAACGGGACGTCCGCGTATTTGCTTCGCAAATCCGCACCGGCTTCAGGCGCCTGTCGGCGCCTTCGCCTGCTCGCTACAAACGCTTCGCGTTTGCTTTACGCTCGCACCCTGTCGGGTTCGAGTCCCGGCGCTTTATTGAAAAAAGCACGGCACCGTAATGGTGCCGTGCTTGTGCTTCTGGCTGGAGCGGGCAACGGGACTCGAACCCGCGAGTGTCAGCTTGGGAAGCTGATGCCTTACCACTTGGCGATGCCCGCATATGTGGGGGATAGTATAACGCGGTTGTCTTGTTCGATACAAGGGTGGTGATGCTTGTTTTAGCTGTGGAGATTCGTTTGAAAATCGCGTCAATTGTGGAGACGAGGACCTTTGGCCTCCTGTTTTCCCTATCTTCTACCTGCACTTTTGCTTGATTGTTGTATTTGAGCTCAATTTGTCAGGAAATGGGCAAGCTTTTGGTCAGGCTCCGGTACTTACCCGCATGAACCTCGGGGGTAGCCTCATCCTACGCGTCGCAGCCTCCCCGTGCGGCGCACGAGGGATAAGGAGCAGCCATGTCCAACGCACCCACGCACTCTGTCCACAGCGCAATCGCAACAGGTCCGCTGCTCCTGCTCCTCTTCCTGCTTTTCTGCTGCCTGGCACCGGGAGCCGCATTTGCCGTCGATGGCTACGACCAGCTCGGCTTCCGCACTATTAGCGATGATTGTGGGCCCTTCCTCATCGGCAAGTATGAAGCTCAAGACGCCTCGATTGCCTACTGCATGAACCAGGAGCGCCCCGGCCCCACCAAGCCGGGCGGCCCATGGCTCAACTTTGATCAAGGCTGGGTGTGGCTCGACGACGAGTTCGCGGCAATCGTTTGTCACGGATATCCCACCACCACGTCGTTTGGCGGTTACCATCTTTCACCCGATCGCGCCCGCGCCGCAACCCAGCTTGCCGTATGGATGCTCAACGGCACTACCCATGTCGACGGTACCTACTCTTACACGACCGCTCAGGGCAAAACCAAGAGTGGGCACTTTACCACTGACAATGAAGTCGTGGCGGCGGCGCGATGGCTCCACGACAGCGCAAAATCAGGAAGCATCAAAGCCGCTCCGCACCGCGCGCGGCGCTATCTAGGAGCCGTATCGGGCGGCAGCAAACGTCAGGACATGCTCTATGTACTGCCGGCGGTCTCTGTTTCCTTCCAAAAGCAGTCTGCAAACGCTGCCATTACCAGCGGAAACAATACTTATCAGTTTGCCGGGGCAACATTCGATGTTTTTGAGAGCGCCAGCGACGCACGTGTCGGCACCATCCAGATGGACAGCAACGGTCGGGCGCAAGCAACACTTCTGCCCAACACGGCATACTACCTAGTTGAAACGAAGGCGCCGGCCGGCTATGTCCCCCGCCACGATCGTATTGCCTTTACCACGGGGAATGACGGCGGGCGGGTCGCCATTGATGAACAGCCCGGCACCATCAATCTGCGTATCGTAAAACTCGATGCCGCGACGAATGCCGGCCCCCAGGTGGGATCTTCACTCGCAGGAGCAGAGTTCACGTGTGTGTCGCAATCAACCCCTGGATGGGCACAAATCCTCACGACCGACGAAAGCGGTCGGGCCACCCTCGCCGATGTCCCCTTAGGAACCTTTACCATCTACGAATCAAAAACCCCCGAGGGCTACCTGCCATCCAACGACAGCTGGACCTATACCGTTGGAGCCGACCAGCTCGGCGATTCAGGCGTGGTCGAGATCGAATCTCGCGTTTCCGATATCCCCATTGCGTTTAACCTTGAGATTTCCAAATTCAAGGATTACGGCAATAGCGACCAATCCGGCCTGGAGCAGCCGGCGGAAGGTGTTGTCTTTGAGGTTGTCAGCAACAGCTCTCAGCAGGTTGTTGGCACACTGACCACAAACGTCTATGGCTTTGCCTCCACCAAAGATCAGCCCGAAGCATGGTTCGGCGCAGGCAAGCGACCCGCCGGTGTCCACGGAGCCGTCCCATACGACCGTGCCGGCTACACGGTTCGCGAGGTTCCGGAAACCGTCCCCGAGGGTTTTAAACGTGCAGGGGAATGGACCGTCGGGGCCAATCAGATTTCCAACGGCGCCGAGCTTCAATATATCGTGGACAACCACGCTCTGTCGACGCATCTCCAGATTGTAAAACGCGATGCCCAAACAGGCGCTTCTGTTCCACTAGCCGGATTCACCTTCCAACTACTCGACAGCAATCACGAATCTGTCTCACAAACTTGCTGGTATCCAACACATAACGTAATGGACACCTTTACGACTGACGCGACCGGGACCGTCACACTGCCCGAATCGCTCGTGCCGGGCACCTATTATGTACGCGAAACCTCGGCCAAAGAGCCCTATCTTGTCGGCGAGGAGATCGAGGTAAACATACCCGCCGACATGAACCTAACGCCCGTTGCAATCGCCTCGTATTATGACCACGCCGCGACCGGAAACATCAGGATCGTTAAAACCGATGCCATAGACGGCAGCAGCCTCGCGGGCGCCGTCTTTGAGATCCGTGCCTCGAGTGATATCGTGCGCCCCGACGGTAGCATTGCCGCGCTCGACGGTGAGACTGTCGCTACCATCACGACGGATGAAACTGGAGAAGCACGCGCGGACAACCTCCCGCTGGGACTTGGCACCGCACGCTACGAGGTTGTCGAGACTCAAGCGCCGGCAGGCTTCTTGCTCGATCGGACAACCCATATTGTCGACCTTACTTATGCCGACCAGAAAACACCCGTTGTAGAAGCACGGCTTAACGTATCCGACGATTACACCAAGGTTGATATCTCCAAGGTCGATGCAAGCGGTGAGCAGGAAGTGGAAGGCGCACAACTCACCTTATATGGTCCCGATAAAACCGAAATAGACTCCTGGACCTCATCCGACAAGCCGCACCGCGTCGAACATCTTGCACCCGGCACCTACTCGTTGCGCGAAATGATGTCTCCGCGGACCTATGACCTTGCCGAGGAAATAACGTTTGAAATAAAGGATACGGGAGAAGTCCAATCCGTCGCGATGAAGGATGCGCCCATCGAGATCAAGGGACAGGTCGACAAGCGTCAGGAACTTGTCCAACCTATCGAAAAGGGCCTGTTGGCTAACGGCGATGGTAAAAATCGCGCCGCGACGCAAACTAATACGGATGGACTTTTCTCCTATACCATCGACGCTCGAAACGATTCCGCTACTTGGGTTGATGAGTTTACGATTACCGATGATCTTGAGTGCGCCAAAGACGGCACGGCGAGATTCATCTCAATCGAAACCCCCGTCGCCATCGGCGACCTCAACGGTCTGTGCAACGTGTGGTATCGCACGACGCCGTTGGACTCGACAGACGTCGATGAGCCGGCGAACGCGACACTTGACGATGGACACGAAAATCCTTGGCTTGAGTCCGACGAAGTAAAAGAGAGCCTTGGTGAGGACTGCCGCCTCGTCGATTACGACGGCTGGCGCCTCTGGAAGGCGGATGTCTCGACCACGGAATCCACCACACTCGAGGCGGAAGAGCTCGACCTTGCATCCAATACCGTCGTAACAGGCATTCGAATTGAATACGGTGCGGTAGCCGCCGACTTTACGACTCGAAGCGATGCGGATTCTTGGACCCGCGATGATCTCAAAGATGAGCACGACGACCTTGACGATGCCAAAGCAATCCTTGGCACAGACGCTCGGGGCGCAGTCGTACACATGCAGGCAACGTCGGCTTATACGCCCCAAACCGCACTCACCAACAGCGCGCGCGTCGATCTTTGCCGCAACGGTGGCGGCGATAAACTTGAGTCACATGACGAGGACAGCGTCATTCAACGCTGTACCCTACCGCAGGACCTACCGGCAACAGGATCAGTTCCCATCGCCGCTTGCATCACCGCGCTCCTGACCTCGGGTGCCGCAGCCCTATGGTTCGCTCGCCTTAGGTCGATCCCAAAGAAGCGCTAGCGCGATGAAAAAGCGGGCGAGCCAGTCCCCTGGCTCGCCCGCTTTCAATCATTTAAATCGCCGCATCTACTCTGCAGACGAAGATCCACCATCAACGATTGCCTGCTCGGACTCAGGAATCCCATCGGCACCCGTACTCTGTTCTTGCTCCACCTCTTCGCTGATTGCGGAGGCGGGGGTCGAGCCCTTTGCACCCACGATGTAGGCAGCCCCAAATCCTAACGCAATGGCAATCAAGGTCAAAATCACGTAGACAGGCCAATGGCGCTTAATATACGAAAACACGTTGACTCCTTAGAGCTCCGTCTACGAACGGCGGATAACCTCGGTCACGACCTCGGATACCGTAGCAATGTTCGTCGGGTTGACATTGTGGGGCAGGTCGTCCTCGGTACGAGCGCAAGCCAGACGCGTGCCGTCCACGCCGGCGATGGTAAGGGCTCGGCGGCTCGCCTCGAGCGCAGCATAGGCATCGGTCTTGGCATAGGGCATCTCGAGCGCGCCACAATCGACATGGAACGACTTGCAGACCTTGCTGACCAGGTTCATGATGCGGCGATCGCCCTTGAGCAGTTGTTGTTCGCCCTCGACCGTCACCACCGAAAGCCTACCGGCGCCGACGGATTCAAGATTGATGAAGAATACGCCGCGGAGCTTATCGCGATGCGAAGCCAAGAAGGCCTTCATGCCAGCGCCATCACAATCCGAGGCGCCCGTTGCCACAAACCAGATATCGTGACCGAGCAGCTCATCATCGCCCATAGAGGCGACAGCCGAGAGCATATCTTCGGAAGAAGCGCCATCGGAAGACGTAGCGCCACCCTTCCAGCCATCGTTATCGTCCTCGAAGTTATCCCACGAACCGATACCGCGACCGGACTTCTTGGCATCGTAATCGTCTTCGACGCCCAGCCAGTCACTCATGCTGTCCTGCTCGTTTTTCTTTTTACGGCCGAACAGACCACCCAGGCCGCGCTTACGAGACTTGGGTGCCGCCGGGGCGGGAGCCGAAATGGTCTCGATCGGCTGTGCGCCCGACGCAACGGGCATAGGAGGCGCAACGGGTGCCGATGTGGGTTCGGGGCCCTGGGCAGTAGCAAAGGGATCGTTGACCTGTGCGGAGGGGTCGGGAAGGTCGAACAGCGACGTGCGAGACGCAACGTTTGCCTGCTTCATAGACGGCAGCGACGGATCGGGGACCGAAGCCAGCGGAGACGAGGAAGGTGCAGGCGACGGTGCCGACGCCGGATCGGGAACATTCATCTGCGGGCGCGGCGATGCCTGGGAGGAAATCTGGGCCATAAGGGAATCGACCGTTTCGTCCTGGGTGGGAGCGACATTGGCAACCGTGGCACCGGAACCACTCGGGGTCGGCATGGTGAAAATCTGCGTGGAGTAAGGCCTCGACTCATCCGTTTCGAGAGTCTCGGAAACCGCAGGCACTTCCTCCTGCTCGACCTCGGTCGAATCACCTTGATCGGCTGCCGCGTATTGCTCTTCGTCAGAGTTGGCCTCGACGGGCTCGTCCTCGGCGGCATCTTGGATTTCGGCAGCATCAACAGGCTCGTCATCGTCTGCCGCGTCGCCCTGCTCATCGGAAACAGGAAGGGGCTCGGCAATCGCGGTGCCCTGTTTTTCAAACGTTATCGTGGAATCGAACTGCGCGGCATCAAACGACATGGTGCTATCGACGTGCTGCTG
>CAUCCR010000067.1:0-9049 GCA_958441355.1 uncultured Collinsella sp.
CAGACAGCCAAAGGGCCGTATTTCAAGGATGGCTCCACGAAAGCTGGCGCTCCCACTCCTCGTCGCGCAGATCGACCGGTTCATCGGAGACCGCCAACTCGGCGCGCAGCTTAGCCACCTGCTCGCCCACGGCAAGCATCAGCGTGTTGAGGCCGGCGCCCGTCACGGCAGACACGGCAAAGAACATATGTCCATCGTCAAGCGCAGCGCGCTTGAGGTCGGCAATCTTGTCGGCCGTGCCCGGCGCGTCGCACTTGTTGGCAACGACGATCTGCGGACGCTCCGAAAGCTCGGCGCCATACTGCTCGAGCTCGCGGTTGATGATGCGATAGTCCTCAACCGGATCGCGATCCTCAAAACCGCCCGTCATGTCGACGACATGCATGATCAGGGCCGTACGCTCAATGTGGCGCAGGAACTGGTGACCCAGGCCCTTGCCCTCGCTCGCGCCCTCGATAAGACCGGGGACGTCGGCAACGACGTAAGAATATTCGCCGGCACGCACCATGCCGAGGTTCGGCACGAGCGTGGTAAACGGGTAGTCGGCAATCTTGGGGCGGGCGGCACTCATGCGCGCAATGAGCGATGACTTACCCACCGAGGGAAAGCCCACAAGCGCGGCATCGGCCATAAGCTTCATCTCGAGCTCAATCCAGTGCTCCTCGGCCGGTTCGCCCAGCTGAGCGAACGCGGGCGCGCGGCGCACCGACGTCACAAAGTGCGTGTTGCCCAGGCCGCCGGCACCGCCGGGCGCCACGACGACGCGCTCGCCATCGTGCACCAGATCGGCAATCTCGAACATCGGGGTCTGCGTCTCGGGGTCGAGCTCCCGCACCACGGTACCCATAGGGACCTTGAGAATCAGGTCCTCGCCGCTCTTACCGTTACGACGGGCACCCTGTCCGTGCGTGCCGCGCTCGGCGCGGAAGTGATGCTTAAAACGGTAATCGATCAGCGAAGACAGCTGAGCATCGGCCTGGATGACGACATTGCCGCCACGACCGCCGTCGCCGCCATCGGGGCCGCCCTTGGGAACAAATGCCTCGCGCCTAAACGACATGCATCCGGCTCCGCCGTCGCCGCCGCACACGTTAATGCGGCTGATATCGGTGAACTGTGACAACAGAATCGCCTCCTACAAAAAAGAGGGAGACCCTTGAATCCTAAAACTCAAGTGCCTCCCACATATGTGCTCTATGAAGGGTGAATTACGCGTTCGCGAGCGGGCGTACGCTGACCCTGTGCTTGATACCCTTGTGGAACTCAACGGTACCGTCGACCAGCGCGAACAGCGTGTCGTCCTTACCACGGCCAACGTTCTCACCCGGGTGGATGTGCGTGCCGTGCTGACGGACGAGAATCGTGCCCGTGGTTACCGTCTGGCCGGCATAGCGCTTCGTGCCAAGGCGCTGACCGCGGGAGTCACGGCCATTACGGGAGGAACCGAGTCCTTTTTTGTGTGCCATTGTGTATACCTACTCTTTCGTTACGAGTGTAATCTACTCGGCGACGGGAGCCTCGGCAACAGCCTCAGCCTCTGCCTTGACAGCCTTCTTGGCGCGGGAGGTAGCCTGAACCTTCACGATCTTCAGCTTGGTGAGCTGCTGACGGTGACCCTTCAGACGACGATAGCGCTTGCGCTTGTGGAACTTGAAGACCAGCTGCTTCTCGCCCTTGAACTGCTCAACGATCTGAGCGGTAACCTTGGCCTTGGCCAGCTTGTCGGGATCGGTGACGATCTTCTTACCATCGTTGAGGAAGATAACCGGCAGGGTGACCTTGTCGCCCTCATTGCCCTCGATCTTCTCGACGGTGATGACATCGTCGGTGGCGACCTTGTACTGCTTGCCGCCCGTGTTAACGATTGCGTACATGTTTACTTGCCCTTCATGCATCAGTTAGTGCAACAGCCGAATATAGTAGCAGGCGAAAATACCCCCGTCAACGAGTATGTGGAGCAAATCCACAAGTTCGCACAGGTATGGGGCTGACGAGTCGGCCCTCGTCGTCCTCGCATGCTTGATTCTGACGCTCGACATCGTAGGAGCAGATGGTCACGAGGTCTTGCATACCGGTGGAAACAATAGGTGCATCCACGCCCGGGGTCAAGCCCTGCAACAAAACATCAGCAGCGGAAAGCAAAATTTCCGGACGCATGGAGCCCTCGTTGTCGGCATGGGTGTCGAGCATGAGTACCAAATGGTCCGGGCGCTCCCCCGCCGTGAGCTCATAGCCCACGAGCGTGTGATCCAAATCCAAGCGCTTGCTCTTTTTGCCGCGCGCGTAGTCGATGCCGTGGCCCGCGCGCAGCGTGTCGATCGCACGGCGCACCTCGTCGGCGCTTACGGGCGCCTCGGGATCCAAGTGCAGGTCGATGCGATACGACAAGCGCGTGAGCTGCGCCGTCAAGGCCGGCGTGCGCACGTCGATGTACGCCGCCTCAATGGGCGCCAGATCGGCCGGAGACGCCGCAGCCAGGCGCCCAAACGCCTCGTCGAGCGCCACGAACTCGGTCATAAACAGGTCATACCACTCGCAGGTCGACGACGTGCCCACCGGTAGCGCCGAAGAGAAGCCAACGCGCATGTGCGGAGAGAAGCCCTGCGTGACGGCATAGGGAAGTCCCGCACGGCGCACGATGCGCTCAATGGTATGGATTACTTCGAGATGACCTAGGTACTTAAGGCGATCGCGCTTGCCATAGCGAACACGAAGCCTAAAGAGCGAGGGGTTGTCGGTCAGGCGCTCACTCATGCGCGATCACCCATCAATACATTCTTGGCGTGGAGCGTGGGGCAGATCCCGCAGCCGGTGCACGACGTGCGGGTGCAGTCGGGAGTCGTGACGCCCTCGAGCGAGCGACGGTACTCGCGCTCGAGGAAGCCGCGCGTGCAGCCGGGGCTCACGTGCTCCCACGGCAGGCGCCAGTCCAACTCGTAGGGCAGGTGCACGAGCTCATTGAGGTCGATGCCGTTTTTGGCAGCAGCCTCCTTCCAGTTATCGAGCGAGAAATGCTCTACCCAGGCGTCAAAGCGAGAGCCCGAGCGCCAAGCATCGATGATGACGGGCGTCATGTCGCGACCGGCGCGGGACAGCGCGGCCTCGATGAGCGAAGTCTCGGCATCGTGGTAATGCACGCGGACGGCACGGTTGCGAACGCTCGTGATAAGCAGCTTCTGGCGACGCTTGACGTCGTCGTAGTCGAGCTGCGGGCACCACTGGAACGGCGTGGCAGCCTTGGGGATAAAGACCGAAACCGAGATGGACACCGAGATCGAGCCGCGACGAGCCTTGGGCACCACGGAACGACCGAGCTCCAGCACGTGATCGGCCAGATTGGCGATGGCCACGATGTCCTCGTCGCGCTCGCCGGGAAGGCCCATCATAAAGTAGAGCTTCATACGGTTCCAGCCGGCCTCGAAGGCCGCCTTGGCCGCACGGTCCAAGTCCTCCTCGGTCACGTTCTTGTTAATGATGTCGCGCATGCGCTGGCTGCCGGCCTCGGGCGCGAACGTCAGGCCGCCCTTCTTTTCGCCGGCGACCGACTCGGCCATATCCACGCCAAACGAATCCAGGCGCTGCGACGGAATAGACACGCGAATACCCGTATCCTCCAGGCGACGGTTGAGCCTGCCGAGCACGTCGCGAATGCAGGAGTGGTCGGTCGTGGAGAGCGAGGTCAGCGACACCTCGTCATAGCCGGTCTTTTCCAGACCCTGAATCACCGACGAGACGATCTGGTCGGCCGAGCGCTCGCGCACCGGGCGATACGTCATGCCGGCCTGGCAAAAACGACAGCCGCGGGCGCAGCCGCGCAGGATCTCGATAGACAGGCGGTCGTGGACTAGCTGCGCATAGGGTACGCACGACTGCGACAGCGGATTCGTGGCGCCGAAATCCTCGACGACGCGTTTGTAGACCACAGTAGGCGCATCCTTGCCTTCACGCGGCACGGTGTAGCCATGCGGCGAGCAGGGCTCGTCGTGACGAACCTCATAGAGCGACGGCACGTAGTTGCCGGCAATAGATGCAAGCTGCTCGACAATCTGCGCGCGCGGGACTCCTTCGTCACGCAGACGGCGATGCAGCTGGCAGGTCTCGAGCAGCGATTCCTCGCCCTCGCCGATGAGGATAACATCGAAGAAGGCCGCGTACGGCTCGGGGTTGTACACCGAGGGACCGCCGGCGATGATGATGGGGTCGTCCTCACCTCGGTCGGTCGCCAACAGCGGAATGCCAGCGAGGTCGAGAGTCTCGAGGAAGTTCGTCACCGCCATCTCGTGCGGCACATGCAGACCGACGATATCAAACGAAGCGACCGGCGCTGCACCCTCGAGCGACAGCAGCGGAATGCCTGCCTCGCGCATGGCATCACCCATATCGGGCCACGGCACATAGCCACGTTCGCAGGAGATGCCCTCGGCCTGGTTAAGGATGTTGTAGAGGATGGCGATGCCCTGGTTGGGCAGACCGACCTCGTACACATCCGGGTAGATCAGGCAGCAACGGTAGTCGGCATCGGCCTTGGAAAGCGTGCCCCACTCGTGATCGATATAGCGACTCGGCTTCTCGACCTTGGCGAGCAACGGCTCAATTAAATGAAAACAATCTTGGTATGCAACGCGCAACGGAAAACCCCTAAGCAGCGAGATCTGATGCGTCCTGATAGGACGCCATAGGACGGGTAGCGCCCGCGACCGTGGTCACCAGATCGCGGACGCGGGAAAACGTGGCAGTGACCACCTCGTTGGCACGACTGTAGTCGACATCGCGCTCGTAGAGCGAAACGAGCGCACGACCCATGCCATAGGTGCCCGCGGCAGCAGTGAGCGCCTTGACGGCAAACCCAATATGCGGCGTCTGCTTGACGAGCGCGCGGGTGACCGCGCGGATCACAAGACCGCCGGCAAGCACGCCGGCGACCTCGTAGCCGCGCTCAGGCTTAATGCCGCGTCCAAAGACGGCAGCGAGCTCAAAGAGCATGCCCACCTGCGCCAGCGCCATAACGGGATAATCGGCGCCCGGCAAAAACACCAAAGCCCCGGTCGCCATATTGGTGAGCGCACACGAGGTGATGATACGATTGGCCGCCGCGATGCGCATGAAGGCAAAGTTCGCCGCAAAAGCCGTTTCCTTGTCGGTGCGATCGAGAATCCAGCGGGCAAGCGTCTCGAGCAGATACGTCTTATCGGTTGCCGCCACCACACCGAGCATGGGCGTGGACTCCTCGATAAACGGCACCTCCACAGCAGACTCGGCAAGCACGCACACGGGCGCGCCGGCGATCACGAGCTCCTGCACGGCGCTCTCCAAGCGGTCGGAACCACACGAGAGCACCAGCACCACATCGGTATCGGTCTTTGGAGCAATTCGCTCCTCCCCCAGACGCTCGACGCGCACAATGCCCGAGGTCGTCTGCGGCACAAAGGCGTCACGCACCGTCTCGGCCAGAAAGCGCGAGGCGGACGAATCCAGATAGACCGAGACGCGCACCGGCGTATCGGAATCCTTCTTAACGGACGCGCCCATCTTAAAAGCGCGGGTCAGCTTATCTACGGGAATTTTCATAGCAAACCCCTCCAGCGGTTACGCGGCGCCCGAACGATGCCGCCATATGGATTGTACGATACCCACCGTCAGCAGCTGGATCATCATCGAAGACGAACCGAAGCTAATAAACGGTAGCGGAATACCGGTAATCGGCATCATGCCGATGCACATGCCGATGTTCTCGAAGGTCTGGAATGCCCACATGCCGACGATACCTACGCACGACAGACGCAGGAACAGCGACTCACACTTAAAGGCGACGCGAATCGTCGAAAAGATCAGCAGCACGTAGAGGCACAGGAGAAAAAAGGAACCGCAAAAACCAAAGGTCTCGGACAGAAAGGCGAAGACGAAGTCGGTGTGGAACTCAGGCAGAAAGCCGCCGGCCGACTGCGTCGCATGGCCCAAACCCTTACCAAAGAAGCCGCCCGAGCCGACCGCGATCAACGACTGCTGCAGGTTGTAGGCATCGTCCGAATCGGCATTATCGGGGTCGATAAAGACCGTCAGACGGTTCATCTGATACTGCTTGATGAGCACATCGTGGCCGAGCAGCGAATCAAAGACCGAATCGAGCGCCAGGACGAGGGCCACCAGGCCCACGAGCAGGGCCAGGGTCGACAGCACCCATTCGCGGCGTGCACCGCTCATACAAATGACGATGGCGCCCGAAACCAGCACGACCAGGCCCGAGCCCAGGTCGCCCATGGCAACGACGGCCAAAAACGGAATGGACAGCATGCCGCAGAGCTTGACGTAGTCGCGAACGGTATCGATGCGGCCGTTATACTGCGAGCCAAGCGTAGCAATAAAGAAGATGGTGATGAGCTTGGCAAGCTCAACCGGCTGGAATGTCAAGCCGATACCGGGAATCTTGATCCAGCCCGTCATGCCCAGACCGCCCGTATAGGACAGACCCGGAATCTTGGGCGAGAGGATCACGATCAGGTCGATGACGAGCAACGCCGTCGAGAAATTGGAAATACCGCGCAGGTCGGTACGCCAGACCAGCACCGCCAGCACCGCTCCGATGCCAATTCCCAGCAGATGGCGTGAGAACGAGGCATCGGCCTTAAACTGCGAAGCCGACCAGATAATGATGGCACCGTAGGCGACGAGCGCCACAGTAGCCACGAGCACACCGATATGCACCTTTTGGCGAAACGTGCCGCGCGAGGCCGAAAGTTGCTTGTTGACACGGTCCAGGCTGCTGCGAGAGCCGGTCTTGGTTGAACGGAACAGATCCGCCGGAGAAAAATCCATCGCAACCTCCTATCGAACCGAAGAATCGCCCGAAGCCGAAGAGGTATCGGGCTCGCCATAAATCACGCCGAGCACGTCGCGCACGACATGCATCGCGGTATCTGAGCCGCCGCCGCCCTGCTCCAGGACAGTAGCGATGACATACTTGGGGTCATCGGCCGGTGCATAGGCGCAGAACCACGCGTATTCGTCCTCGCCGCTTTTCTCGCCCGTGCCCGACTTGCCGTATACCTGCGGCGTCAGGGTGCCAAAGTGCGCCGCCAGGGACGTCGATGCCGTGTAAATCACGTCGTGCATGCCGTTGCGAACAAGAGCCAAATCCGAATCGCTGTTGATCTTGGCCACCAAGCGCTTCTTCTTGCCCTTGCCGTTGTACTTATAGGCATCGCCGTCGCCATCGCGCGACACGGCAGACAAAAACACGTGAGGCACGTACTGTTTGCCGCCGTTGGCAAGACCCATATAGGCACACGCCATCTGCAGGGGCGTCACCAGGATGTCACCCTGGCCGATGGCAATGTTAGTCATATCACCGGCATTCCACTTGCGGTCCTCGGCAGAGGCGTCGGTGAAGTACGACTCTTTCCACTCGGCATCGGGAATACGGCCCGCGCCCTCACTCGGCAGATCGATACCGCAGGTCTTGCCTAGACCCCAGCGACGAAAGACCTCCTGCAGGCCCTCGGAATGTTTCTCGTCATAAAAGAACGCCTTGCCCATGTCGTAGAAGACGGGGTCGCACGAGTTGGCGATACCCGACTGCAGCGTCATGGTGCCGTGGCCGGAATGCAGCCAGCAGTACTTGCCCCACGACTTGCCCAGACCCGTCCAATAGCCCGTGCAGTTGGTCGTCTGCCCCGACGTGTAGGTTCCAAACTCAAGACCGGCCAGTGCCGAGAGCGGCTTGATGGTCGAAGCCGACATGTACTGTCCGCTAATGGCGCGGTTGAGCAGCGGGTGCGAACCCTTGTCATCATTGAGCTCGGTCCACACGTCATTTGAGACGCCGCCGATAAAGACGGACGGATCGAACTTGGGCTCGCTCGCCATGCCCAGGATCTCGCCATTGTTGGGATCGAGACACACCACAGCGCCGTTGCCGGCATTGCTGTAGCCAGTGGTCTTGGCAAGCTCGATAGCGCTCGCCAGTGCCGTCTCGCAGGCCTGTTGGATCTTAAGGTCGAGCGTGAGCTTAATGTCGGAGCCGGCCTTCGCGGGCACGGCGCCGGCCTGACCGGTCACATTGCCCGAGGCATCGACCTTGACGGTCTGCTCGCCACGAATACCCTGCAGCAGGTTTTCGTAGTAGCTCTCAACGCCCGCCTGGCCCACGATATCGCCCGACTGGTACGTAATCTTGCCAGCAGAAGCATCATCATCGCCAGAGGTTTTCTTATTCTGGGCCTCGAGCTGCTCGGAGGTAATGGTGCCGGTATAGCCCAAGATATGGCATGCCGTCTCGCCATATGGATACTGGCGCTCGGTACGCTCGGCAATCTTGACGCCCGGGAACTCGCCGGCATGCTCCTGAATATAGGCAACCGTGGAGCGACGGACGTCCGTCGCGATGGTATGCAGGCTCTGAGCGCCCTCTGTATTGTCCTGAATATTACGAAGGACCGCCACGTAAGGCATTCCAAGCACGTTGGCAAGATGGCGAACCAGAACCTCATCCTCGGCAAGGTCGCGGTAGGCCACGACAGCAAGTGAGGGACGGTTCTGGACAAGCGCCACGCCATTGCGGTCGAGGATGCGACCGCGCACAGCGGGTGTTGTAACGGTGCGAGTCTGATTACTATTGGCCTGCTTCTCGTAATAGTCCGATGAGACCATCTGCATGCCCCACAGCTTGACGGCAAGCGCCGCAAACATCGCGCCCACACCCGTGGTGAGGATGGAAAAGCGGCCCTTAAAGGCGGTCGACGCGGTATTGCCCTCGCCCTCGGTGGCGCGCGGGGCCGTTCCATGCTGCGTATCGTAGGTAAAACGGGAATCGCCACGACGCATGACGACCAGCGCGACCACGATGGCCACAACCAGCACGATACCGGCGATAATAACCGTCATCTGGGAAGACATCTACGGGCCTCCCCTATTTGAGCTTGCGGGTCTTGGGCTTAAAGCGCATACCCGTCTGGCGTCCGCCACGTGCGGAGAATCCATAGCCGGACTGCGGCACGACGCCGGACATCAAAAACGGAATGGCAACCAGACCCGTCAGGATCGAAGACGGCAA
>CAUCCR010000068.1:0-8643 GCA_958441355.1 uncultured Collinsella sp.
GCGTTCCGTTGCGTCGGGCTCCGCGTCCAACGTGTGCTATGTCAACAACAACGGCGATGCCGACTGCGCCTCGGCGACGGACGTCTGGGTTCGCCCCCGCCCCGGCTTCCTCGTCGGCTAGCCAGCCGAGTGCTCTATACTCTGCTTTTAGGCGACCGCCTTGCGCGGTCGCCTCCTGCCCGCGAAGCGGGCCGTTTTTTTCGCCAGTTTCCCCAGGAGGTGCACGTGAGCGGCGTCTACCAGCGCAACCGCGAGGTGTCCGAGTACAAGTTCTTCACACAGGCCATTGCCATCCGCGTGGAGGTTAATAAGCTGATGGCGTCCTCCTCAGTAGTGCCCAAGGCCTACAGGCTGCTGAACGCGGTGCCGACCGTGGAGACGGCGCGCAGCATCGTGTACAACGTCAACCGCGCCGACTGTTTCTACCCTAACAGCTCGTTCAACGCGCTGGAGAGGAAACGCTACCTGACGCTGGCCATAGCGGACTGCGAGCAGCTTATGCTGGACATGCAGTGCCTCATGGATATCGGCCTGCCCGTGAACGCCAACCGCTTCGAGGGGCTGGCGGCCATGGTCGAGGAGGAGATCAGGCTGCTGAAGGGCGCGCGCAAGAACGTGCGCGTCACCGGCAAGAAGTCCACCGAGGAGCGCATAGCCGAGGCCGAGGCCGAGCTAGAGCGCCTGCGTTCGCTATAATGGACGGCGGTCGCGCCTTGTTTATCGGTACAATTGGTGGCTGCGTTCCGTTGCGTCGGGCTCCGCGTCCAACGTGTGCTATGTCAACAACAACGGCAATGCCAACTACAACTCGGCGACGAACGTCTGGGTTCGCCCCCGCCCCGGATTCCCTTATTGCCAGACCGAGTAGGCCCCAGGGCCGAAAGCAGAGCGCGAAGAGGAAGGAAGGCGCGACCGTCGGGCATGCGCCCGTAAATACGCACCCCGCGAGGGTGGCCGGACGCTGCTTGCATGGCGCGGCGCTCCGTGGCTTCGCCGCGTTTCATGGCCATACCTCAAGCGGCTGCCAGAGCCACATTGCAAGCCGCGCGGGGTGCCTCCTGTGAACTCCGAGCAAAGGCGGGCGGCGCGCCGCAAGCGCCGCGAGGAGAAGCGCGCGCAGGCCAAGGCCGAGCGCGTCAAGGCGTGTACGCTTGATACCGTGGCCGACCTCAACAGCCTGTGCAAGGCATCGAAGCAGGCCGCGCGCGGCGTGATGTGGAAGGCATCCACGCAGCGGTACATGAGAAGCTACCTGCGCAACGCCGTCCTGTCCCGCCGCGACCTTTTGGAGGGGCGCGACATATGCCGGGGCTTCATACGGTTCGACCTGTGGGAGCGCGGAAAGCTGCGCCATATCAGCGCCGTGCACTTCCCCGAGCGCGTGGTACAGAAGTCCCTGGCACAAAACGCGCTCGTTCCTGCCATAGTCCCCACTCTCATAGCCGCCAACTCCGCGAACATAAAGGGGCGCGGCACCGACTACGCCCTGAAGCTGCTCAAGCGCCACCTGGCCGACCACTGGAGGCGGCACGGCGGCGATGGCTACATACTGCTCGGCGACTTCTCCGACTACTTCGCCCGCATAGCGCACAGCCCCGTCAAGGAGCAGGTGGCCTCCGCGCTGCTAGATCCGCGCGCGGTCGCCTTGGAGCACCGTCTGATAGACGCGCAGGGCGATGTGGGCCTGGGGCTGGGCAGCGAGCCGAACCAGATATGCGCCGTCGCGCACCCCAACCGCATTGACCACTACGTAATCGAGATGCTGCGCCCCGAGGCCTACGGTCGATATATGGACGACTTCTACCTGATACACGAGTCCAAGGACTACCTGCAGGTGTGCCTGCTGCTTATAGGGCGCAAGTGCGCCGAGCTGGGCATAGAGCTGAACCCGCGCAAGACCCGCGTGGTGAAGCTGTCGCGCGGCTTCACGTGGCTGAAGAAGCGCATCTTCTACACGGAGACGGGCCGCATAGTCGCGAAGCCGTGCCGAGACTCCATAACGCGGGAGCGCCGCAAGCTCAAGAAGATGGCCCGCATGGTCGCCGATGGCGTCATGACCCCCGAGCAGGTGGAGCAGAGCTACCAGAGCTGGCGCGGCGGCATGAAACGGCTGGACGCGCACCGCAGCGTGCGGGCCATGGACGCGCTGTACCGCAGCCTGTTCGGAAATCCCGCGGGGGGGGTTGCTCAATGCAATCCAAACCTGGAGGCGACACGGATGGGAACATGCCCCTACCCTAGCAACGGAAGGAGCGACCCATGACGGAACAGGAAATCGCCGGGGAGATCAACGGCTACAAACAGCAGCTTGAGCAGAGCGACTACAAGGTCATGAAGGCGGTGGAGCGCATCTTCTCCGCATCGTCCATCACCGACCTGCTCTCGGCCATCGCCGCAGCTGCCAAGGAGGTGGCCGAGATCATCTCGCAGCGCCAGACGTGGCGCGACCGCATCAACGAGCTGGAAGCCATGGAGCCCGACCAGCCGGAAGCGCCGCAGGAGTAGCGAGCGCCCCTTCGGGGGCGCTTTTCTTTTGCCCGGCGACACCTCGCGGACAATCGCGGCAGCGATTCGAGGAGGTGAGAAAACGAATGACCGACGTGCTGGAAATCTTCGCGCCGTACGGCCCCGGGTCGCTTTTTGGCGCGCTGCTCGTCCTAGTGGTCCTGTACTTCGGCAAGCAGTTCCTCGAAGAGTTCAAGGCCCAGAACGAGCGCAAGGCGAACATCGACCTCAAGCGCGAAGAGCGAAAGCAGGACGAGGTGAACGAGCGGGCGCAGCGCGACCGCGAGCGCAGCCAGATGGAGGGCCGCATCGCCGCGCAGATGGAGCGCAGCAACGCGCTGATGGAGGCTATGAAGGCGCTCATGGAGTCCGTCGTGACCTCCAACGAGGTGCTGCACGCCGACCTCGCCAACAGCCAGGCGCGCAGCCAGGGCATGGCGGCCAAGGTGGACCATATCTGCGACCGCGTGGACCTGCTGTACGACAAGGAAGCAAGCAACTAAAGGAGAGAATCATGACAATCATGCAAGCCGGGGCGGCCGTTGTGCTGTCCATCGCCGTGCCGTTCGCGGTGCAGCTCATCAAGACCGAGGCAATGACCGGCAAGGCGGCCCGCGTCCTGGCGCTGGCCTGCTCGCTTCTCGCGGGCGTCGTGACCGGCTTCGTCGGCGGCGTGCCCGCAGACCCGGGCGCGTGGGTGACGTGCGCGTTCGCCGTCGTCGGCGGCGTGCAGGCAGCCTACACGCTGTTCAAGTCCGTGGGCATCACATCCAAGTGGCTCGACGCCCTGCTGGGCGTGACCGTGGGCGGGAAGGAGTAGCGCCATGGACTTCGAGAACCTGAAAGCGGACGTGGACCGCATCCTGTCCACGCACTTCACCAAGGGCCGCAGCGGGCGAACGCTGCAGTTCACCGTGCTGCACTACAACGCGGGCGACCTGTCCGTGGAGGACTGCTACAACACCTGGCAGTCCCGCGAGGCGTCGGCGCAGTACCAGGTGCAGAGCGACGGCATCATCGGCCAGCTCGTGTGGGACGCCGACACGGCTTGGCACGCGGGCAACTGGGACGCGAACTGCAAGAGCATCGGCATCGAGCACGCCAACCAGGGCGATTCCATTACCGACGCGTGTCTTGAGAGCGGCGCTCACCTGTTGGCGGCCATCCACAAGTTCTACGGACTGGGGCGACCCGAATGGATGGTGAACGTGTTCCCCCACTGCCACTTCCGCGCGACGAGCTGCCCCGGCCCGCTCAAGGAGGGCACGAGCTACCACAACCGCTACATGGCACGCGCCCAGCAATGGTACGACGCCATGGTTGACGGCACCGACCCGGGCGAACCGCCCACGGGCGAGCAGACGCAGCCCGAGGGCGAGCATGCCGGGCAGGGCTTCGGCGGCACCTACCGCTGCACGGTCGACTGGCTGCGCGTGCGCGACGCCCCAGGGCTTGGCGGCAACGAGGTGACGCATTACGACGCAGGCGGAACCGTGGTGCTGGACGACTGGTACAAAATCGCGGACGGCTACGTGTGGGGCCGCTACACGTCGTACAGCGGCGCAACGCGCTACATCGCCGTGGGCAAGGCCACGGGCAAGCCAGAGGCCGACGACTATCTGGTGAAGGTGGGATAGGCCATGCCGTACCCGAGCCCCGCAGACGAGGAGCGCAACGGCGGGTGCGGCCCCATCCTCGCGGCGGTCGTCCTGCTGTTCATCGTCCTGGCCGCCGCCAGCTGCGCGTCGCAGGCCATGGGAGCGCAAGACGTGACCGTGAGGCAAGCCCGCACGGACGGCCCCATATACGACCTGCCCGAGGGCATCGGCCAGGAAATCGTGTGCGACGAGCACAACCGCGAGTACCTGCTGCTTACCACCGAGCAGGGCGGCGTGTTCCTCATGCCGTACATGGACGAGGACGGCGAGCAGGAGATCATGCCGCAGGCCTAGAACGCAAAGAAGCCGCCCCGTATGGAGCGGCTTCTTTCTATCTGACGAGCAATACGAACGCCCGCCTAACGACGAACACGCGTATGTGTTCGCCTACTGAACAGTTGGTGGAGGCGCGGAGAATCGAACTCCGGTCCACGAAAGCTCCCTGATTGGCATCTCCAAGCTCAGTCGCTGGTTTTATCTCGGACGCTTTGCGCGCAGCGACACGCTCGCGGCGTCCTAACCGGTTCGGTCTTAGCCTGCGCCATACCGATTACGTGCGCAGGAGCATTCCCCTAAAATGACGTCGCGCCGGTGTCGGGGAAATCACCGGGTTGACGCGCCGCTATAAACTAAGCAGCGAGAGCCATAGGCTCAAAAGAAGAGTTGTTGTCAATTCAATTTGACGGTACCCCTGTTTAACGAGGCGAGGAGACCTCGGCTTGCTTCCTCTCTCAGAGCTATCGTGTCGAAACCAGTCGCCCCCGAATGTCGGGAAAGTCTGGATAGCATCGGGCCTGAAAACACCCGATAACCGTCGACTTTTCAAGGAACATGCGGGGCGAGCCCCGCTTGTGGAGTGTTATCTTACCACGTTCTGAAAGCGGACAGCTGTTCTATGCACGAGCTGTGAAGACCCCAATGTGCGCCGCACTTCGCACTTTTGCTACCGATCGCGTCACGTATATTTTCGCCAAGCAAAATTGACCCATCGAAAGGACCGTTATGGATACCAAGCAGCAACTCGTCAATGCCCTCGCAGGCCTGGGCTCAACCATTACCGAAGCTATGGATGTCATCGAGGGCTTTGTCCCCTGCGGACATCCCGCCCTCACGGTATCGAACGCACTCGTCGCGCTGGACACTGACGATGATGCGGCTCTCGCCCAGCAGCTTGAGACCGTCGAGGGCTTTATCGACCACGTGAGCGAGAACCGCGGCGTGACCGCCTACCACGGCATCGAGGTCGAGCTCGCGGGTCCCAAAGCCGATCTGTTCGCAGCAATCCGCGAGGTAGGCGCCCTTATGCAGACCGCAGGCGTCAAGAACACCCAGGTCAACGAGTGGGTCTACCGCAGTCTGGCAGCACTCGACAGCTCCGAAGAAAAGGCAGCCGAGCAGCTCGCAGAAAGTCCCGCCATCAAAGCTGCACTTATCTAAAAAGGCCTGCATTCTGGCGGATGCAATACCGTCCGAATGCAGGCCATATACTCAATCGAAAACGCTAGCGCAGATATGCCTTTGCGTTGCTCAGGCTGTAGGCGATCGTTGAGCCGTTGTGCAGCAGTGACGACGTCTGCGGAGTGATCATGCCGGTAATGCCCAGCGCCAGGAGCGCCGAGTTGGTGAGCATCACCTTGGAATACGAACTCGTCAGACGGTCGATAAGCCCCTGGCTCATGCGGCGCAGGCGCACGATTGCGGCCAGATCCGTATCGGTCAGGATGATGTCGGCGACCTCCTTGGCGATGTCGCTTCCGCCGCCCATGGCCAGACCCACATCGGCCAAACCGAGCGCCGGCGAATCGTTGACGCCGTCGCCCACCATGGCAACGTGGCGCCCCTCGCTCTTAATGCGCTCCACATAGGCGTACTTGTCCTCGGGCAGCAGCTCGGCCTTAAACTCGTCGACCCCCGCCTCGCGCGCAATGCGCTCGGCTGTGCGCTCGGAGTCGCCCGTGAGCATAACGACATGCTTGATGCCCAGCGCATGCAGGTCGGCAATGGCTTCACGGACCCCGGGTTTGAGCGGATCCTCGATACCGAGCACGCCCACGACCGTGCCGTCGACCGCCAGATACAGCGGTGACAGGCCCTGCATCTTGAGGTCGATTTGCTCCTTGATGTCGGACTCGAGCTGCGCACCCTCGTCCTCAAACACAAAGTGCGCGGAACCGATGATGGCGCGACGCCCTTCAATGGACGAAGCGATGCCGTGCGCCACGATGTACTCGACCGCAGCGTGACGCTCGCGGTGCTCGAGCCCGCGCTCGCGGGCGGCGTTGACCACGGCACGCGCCACCGGATGCGGGAAATGCTCCTCCAAGCAGGCGGAAAGGCGCAGAACCTCGTCCTCGCTCCAGCCATCGGTGGTGAGCACGCAGGCAAGACGCGGCTGCGCCTCGGTGAGCGTGCCGGTCTTATCAAAGACAATGGTATCGGCCTTGGCAAACGACTCAAAGTACTTGGCACCCTTGACCATCACGCCCATCTTGGCGGCATCGCTCATGGCGGTCATGACGGCGACCGAACCTGTGAGCTTGAGTGCGCACGAGTAGTCGACCATCAGCGCCGCCGAGGTCTTGATGAGGCTACGCGTGGTGAGTGCAACCAAGCCCGCGAGCAGGAAGTTCCACGGGACGATCTTGTTGGCGAGGTCTTCCATGTGCGACTGGCCCTCGGACTTGAGCGAGTCGGCCGTCTGCACGAGCGAGACGATCGAGCGGAGCTTGGTCTGAGCCGTGTTGGCGCGCACGCGCACCAAGATGCTGCCGTCTTCCACGACGGTACCGGCAAACACATCGTCGCCTGCGCTGCGCTCGACGGCAAGCGGCTCGCCGGTCAGGGTCGCCTGGTTGACCATGGCGCTTCCCTGCTCGACCACACCGTCAATGCAGATGGACATGCCGGTGCGCACGGCGACCAAATCGCCGGGCTCAAGCTCGGTCGCGGCAACGCTTACCTCGGTGTCGCCGACAACCTTTTGCGCCTTGTCGGGCACATCGAGCAGCGAGTTGATGAGCTCGTTTTCGCTCATGGCGCGTGTGTAGTCCTCGAGCAGCTCGCCCACGTTGAGCAGGAACATCGTCTGGCCCGCGGTGTCGACATCACGCTTGACGAACGAAATGCCGATGGCCGAAGCGTCAAGCACAGGAACGGTCAGGCGCGGCTGCGCCAGCTCATGAAGGGCAGCACGCAAAAATGCCATGTAACCGGCCACGACAAAGATGGCGCGCAGCGGTGTAGGCAGGAACCAGCGGCGCGCGTAGTGGGCGCCGATAAGTGTGGCAAGATCCATGACGAGCTTGTGCTTGCGTGGCTCAAGCTGCATCACGTAACCCGTCTTTGCGTCGGCAATGGCCTGGGCATCGAGCGCACCCAAGGCATCGAGCACGTCCGCACGACACTGCTCGTCATATTCGAGCGCCATCTGGCCAATACGGCCATAAACGCGCACTTTGCGCACGCCGTCGAAATCGCCGCTGAGCTTAAGAAGTGCATCGAGATCGCTCTCTGGCACAGGACCCGCCAATTGAAGACGGGTCCTGCCGGGGATCTCGCTAATAATCGAGAATCTCATAGTTTGTGCCTGGAAGCGTTACTCGGCTGCCTCATCAGCAGCGGCCTCGCTCTGGGTGATGTAGGCAGCCTCGGCAACCATGTCATCGACATTGGCCTTGGCCTGCTCGACCATGTCCTGGTAGCAGTTCTTGACGCGCATACCGCACGCGATGCCCTGCACGCAGGCATTCTTGACCGGAGCGCTGGTGAGCAGCTTGATGCCGGCCGTGCCAAGCAGAAAACCGCCACCGACAAGCAGAGTGTTGAACGTCGACTTCTTCATGATGTCTCTCCCTTTTGCCGCATTGGGCGCGGCACGGTGCCTTAGTACCCGAGTAAATCAGTTTGCTCGAGCACACTTTTGGAAAATAGTTTAGTTTATCTAACTATTAAGGTCAACAAAGGTTAACTTTTTGGAAATCTTCAGGCGCGGAACAGCCGGCGTCTGGCGATCCGCCTGCCGCAGCGTATATCTCCGGCATCCAAGAAAGGCTCTCCCCCGACCCAACAAATCGAGGTCTAATACTTTTCCGCGAAGTGAACGAGTGAAATCGGACCCCCGAAACATCTGCATTTTTCGCCAGCAAAACCGCAGGAAAAACTCGACAAAACCGCAGGAAACAGAGCCCAAAAAGTGTCGATGCTTCAGGGGTCCAAATAAGGTCGTTCACTTCGTGGAAAAGTATTAGACCCCGATTTCCGTCACTCCCACAATGTGGCAAAGGGACAGCCCCTTTGCCACATCCATAAAGAATGAGGGCGCCAACGGCGCCCTCATTCACCAAATTCAATCCAGCCAACCTGACCCGAACGGCCGAGTCGTCACAGAACCCGGGAGCCCCGGCAGGGCGGGTGCTTCCTCAAAATGAGTTCCGCACGCAAAGAAGGCCACTTAATGTGGCCTTCGTCTTGCGCAGGACTG
>CAUCCR010000069.1:0-8556 GCA_958441355.1 uncultured Collinsella sp.
CACCAGGCACCTCGCGTCGCTGGGGATGCCCGTGCGCGAGGCGCTCTCCCCGGCGAGGATGCAGAGGAGGCGCCCGGGGCAGGGAAAGTGCGACGAGGCGGACGCGGAGAGGGCCGCCCGCGCGGCGATGTCCGGCTCAAAGCTCGGGACCCCCAAGAGCCAGGACGGGTGGGTCGACGGGGTGCGCTGCATGCTCGCGGCGCGCTCCGGGGCGGTGAAGGCGCGGACCTCGGCGATCAACACCGCGAGGTCGCTGCTCACTCACCACCGCCCCGGAGGGGCTCAGGTCGAGGTTCCGCGGGATGGCGGGGCCGAGGCTGATGGAGGAGCTCCCCTCCGTGCGCGCCGAGGGCGCGCTGGGCGCCGCGCTCGGCGCGCTGGCGGACCTGTGGGCGGCGGCGCGCGACGCGGCGCTCGACATGGAGCGCGCGATCGAGGCGTCCCTGGAGGAGAACTGCCCCGCTCTGCTGGCGATGTACGGGTGCGGGCCCGTGAGCGCGGCCAAGCTCGCGGTCGCGGCCGGGGACAACCCGGGCAGGCTGCGCTCCGAGGCGTCGTTCGCGGCGATATGCGGGGCCTGCCCCATCCCCGCCTCGAGCGGCAAGACCGTGAGGCACAGGCTCAACAGGGGCGGCGACCGGCAGGCGAACAGCGCGCTGCACGAGATCGCGAGGCAGAGGGTCATGCGCGACCCCGAGACCGCCGAGTACGCCGAGAGGGCCAGGGGGCGGGGAAAGAGCGACAGGGAGGTCATGAGGTGCCTCAAGCGCTACGTGGCCAGGGAGGCGTACCGGGCGCTGATGCGCCCGCACGAGATCAGGAGGCCCGAGGACGCCTCGGAGCTCGTGGCGGCCAGGCGCGCGGCGAGGGTCAGCCAGGTGAGGGCGGCGTCCATACTGGGCACCAGCGAGAAGTACATCTCGATGCTGGAGAGGGGCCAAAGGGAGCTCAAGCCCATAAGGAGGGCCTACGAGGCATGGGTCGAGGCGGGGCTTCCGCTCGATTGGGACAGGCAAGCCTTCGAGGCCGAGCGCAAAATGAATTCTAAAAAACACCTTGCCAAATAGGAGCGTCAGGACGCAAGAAACCCCCGCCGCACGAAGTGCGCAGCAGGGGTTTCTTGCATGTCCGAGGACGTTCTGAAAAGTAACTTCAGGGCGGGACCGGACGAGAACAACCGACTACAGGTCGATGTGCGATTCCTTGATCGGGAACGGCTCCGCGAAGTGGCAGGCGCAGCAGTGACCCGGTGCGACTTCCTTAAACTCGGGAAGCTTCTCAGAGCAGATACCCTGAGCGATCGGGCAGCGAGTGTGGAAACGGCAGCCGGTCGGCGGATCCAACGGTGACGGCGGATCGCCGGCGAGGATAATGCGCTTGCGGGTCTTCTGGATATCAGGATCGGGCACCGGCACGGCAGACAGCAGCGACTGCGTGTACGGATGGTGAGGCTCGCTATAGAGCGTCTTCCAGTCGGAAACCTCGACCATCTTACCCAGATACATAACGGCAACGCGATCGGAGATGTGCTGCACAACGGACAGGTCGTGGGCGATAAACAGATATGCGGTACCGAACTTGTCCTGCAGCTCCTTGAGCAGGTTCAAAACCTGGGCCTGAATGGACACATCCAGAGCAGAAACCGGCTCGTCGCAGATAATCAGCTTGGGCTTCAGAGCGAACGCGCGGGCAATGCCAACACGCTGACGCTGACCGCCGGAGAACTCATGAGGATAGCGGTTAATGTGCTCGGGGTTCAGTCCTACAACGTCGAGAAGCTCGCGGACACGCTCAATGCGCTCTTCCTTGGTGCCCACGCCGTGAATGGTCATGGGCTCGGAGACGATCTCGCCGATGGTCATACGGGGATTCAGCGAAGCATAAGGATCCTGGAAGATAAACTGCATCTCGCGACGCATGTCCTTGATCTCATGCTTGCTCATCTCGGCAACATCTTTACCCTGGAAGAACACCTTACCGGCGGTCGGCTTGGTCAGGCGCATGATGGTGCGGCCCGTCGTGGACTTACCGCAACCAGACTCACCAACCAGACCAAAGGTCTCGCCAGGATAAATCTCAAAAGAGATGTCGTTTACGGCAGAGACGACGCGCTTGGAAAAACGCTTGGCGAACATGCCGGACTCAGCGGGGAACTCCTTAGAGAGGTGTTCGACCTTCAGCAGCGGAGTACGCTCGTTGGTATCTGCCATTACGCCTCGCCTCCCTTCTTGGAATCCTTGCGCGTACGGGACGTCTCAGGAGCGTTCTTGAGGAACTCGGGGTCACCGGAGTAGTGGCACGCAGAGTAATGACCAGACTCGGTGACAACGCGCTCGGGGCGCTGCTTGCGGCACTTATCGGTCGCATAGGGACAACGAGGCGAGAACACGCAGCCCTCGGGCAGGTTCATGAGCGAAGGCGGGTTGCCGTGAATCGGCGTAAGCGGCTTCTTCTCTTCGATGGCCTGCTCCGGGATGGAGCGGATAAGGCCCCAGGTGTAGGGGTGGCGGCTCTCGTAGAAGATTTCCTCAGCAGTACCGAACTCGACGGGACGGCCGGCGTACATAACCATGATCTTGTCGGCCATGTCGGCGACGACGCCCAGGTCATGGGTAATCATGATGATGGCGTTGCCGTTCTTCTCCTGCATTTCCTGCATGAGCTCGATAATCTGAGCCTGAATGGTAACGTCCAGGGCAGTCGTGGGCTCGTCGGCAATCAGAATATCGGGATCGCAGGCAAGAGCCATAGCGATCATGACACGCTGACGCATACCGCCGGAGAACTGGTGCGGATACTCATTGACGCGCTTCTCGGGCTCGGGGATACCCACGAGGTCCAAAAGCTCGGTAGCGCGCTTGAGCGCCTCCTGCTTGGAGTAGCCACGGTGCAGACGAAGACCCTCGCCCACCTGCTTGCCAATCTTATAGACCGGGTTCAAGGAGGTCATAGGATCCTGGAAGATCATCGCGATGTCGTTACCGCGAATGTGCTGCATCTCTTCCTCGGTCATTTCGAGGATGGAGCGACCGCGATAGCGAACGTCACCGCCCTCAATCTTTCCCGGAGGCATCGAGATAAGGCCCATGATGGTCATAGCGGTCACGGACTTACCGGAGCCGGACTCACCGACGACGCCCAGGGTCTCGCCGCGATCGAGCGTGTAGGAGACACCGTCGACAGCGCGAACGACGCCATCCTCGGTGTGGAAATACATCTTAAGGTCATCGACCTCGAGCAGATGCTGGCCCTCGGGAACCGGCTGGTCCTTCAGGTCCACATAGTTCTTGTTCTTCTTCATCCTTATGCGTCCTTCATCTTGACGTCGAGGGCGTCGCGCAGACCATCACCCAACAGGGTGAAGGCGAGCACCGTCGAAAGAATTGCCAGACCGGGCATGATCATCATCCAGGGAGCAGTCAGAAGATACTGCTGACCGTCCTGAATCATGGAGCCCCACGAAGGCGTAGGCGGAATAACGCCCATGCCGAGGAAGGACAGAGCGGACTCGGTCAGAATGGCGCCACCAATGTTCATGGTCGCGTAGACCACGATGGAGGCGACGGAGTTCGGGAAGATGTGACGTACAACGATACGAGCATCAGATGCACCCATCGCGCGCGCAGCATCAACATAGTCGTTTTCCTTGACGGTCAAGATCGCAGAGCGGAAGACGCGCGCAATCGAAGGCCAGCCGAGAATACCGATGGCGATAAAGACGTTCTGAAGACCACGGCCGATAACGGCGATCATGGCGACAACGAACAGCACGTACGGGAACGCCAGGAAGATGTCCGCACAGCGCATGATGATCGTATCCCAGATGCCACCGTAGAAACCGGCCAGAGCACCCATGACCAGACCAATCAGCGTGGAGATCGCGGTGGCCATAATTCCGACGGACAGCGAAACGCGCGCACCGTAGATAACGCGGACGAGAATGTCACGACCAAGGGCGTCGGTGCCAAACGGGTGCTCTGCACACGGAGCCAACAGCGACGTCTCGGCCATAGTGGTCGAGTCGGAAGCCGTCGGGGAACCGAGCCAGGGCTTAGCCCACAGATCTGCGGTCAGGGCAACCACAACGACGATGATGATCCAGCAGACACCGATAACGGCGAGCTTGTTCTTACGAAGACGCTTAAAAGCGTCGCCCCACAGCGTGCGGGACTTGGCGGGAGCAGATGCGACCTTGGTGGCGGTAGCCTGCTCCTGAGACTGAGAATCAGTTTCCTGCATGAGACGTACCTCCCTTAGGCCTTATCCGACGGACCGCCAAGGCGGATGCGCGGGTCGAGGAATGCATAGCTAATGTCGACGAGCAGGTTAATCACCATGACGACGACGACGATGAGCGTAACGCCGCCCATAACGATGGGCCAGTCACGCATGCTAATGGCGCGATAGACCTCATAGCCGATACCGGGCCAGTTAAAAACCGTCTCGGTCAGGATGGCGCCCGAAAGCATGCCACCAAAGTCGACACCAATATAGGTAACGACGGGGATGAGTGCATTCTTAAGCGCATGCTTGACGATGATCGCGCGATTGGAGAGACCCTTGGCCTTTGCCGTACGGATGTAATCCTGGTTCATGACGTCAAGCAGCTGCGAGCGCATAATGCGGGCGGCATAAGCGGTCGAAACCGAAGCCAGCGTAATGGTCGGAAGCACATAGTGCATCCAATCCTGATACTGAGAGCTGGAACCGCCGGCACCCGAGATCGGCATGGAGATTGCACCGCCCGTAGCGTCCTTGAGGATGACGCCAAAGAACAGCTGCAGCAACATACCGAGCCAGAAGGCCGGGACCGCAACGAGGATCGACGTGGTGAGCGTTACCAAAATATCCCAGAAGGAATAACGCTTTACCGCCGAAATGATACCCGCACCGATACCCATGATTGCCTCGAGCACGATGGCGCACGCGGCAAGTTTGACCGTATACGGATACTTCTGGGCAAAAATTTCCGTAACCGGCAGCTTGCGCTGATACGAATTGCCCAGATCGCCATGAAGCAGGCCGTTCATGTAATACAAGTAACGGTCCACGAGCGACGTTTGAACGGGGTCGCCGTTCTCGTCAAGGATCGCGTTGCCGTCCTCGTCCGACTGGACCAGGTGATAGCGGACGCGAAGCTGAAGCTCCACCTCGGGGGACAGAGCCTTGTCTCCACCGATCAGCTTGATCGGATCTCCCGGCACGATATTCTGAAGGGCGAACAGAATCAGCGTAACGCCCAAAAATACCGGGATGAACTGAAGCACACGTTTAACGATGTACTTACCCATACCACTCCCCTATCTAGGGATTAACCTAAATGGGATGCCGATCGCCAGACCGGCATCCCAAAATTACCATCAGCCAGTTTACCCCAGGTTAGGGAGAACTGTATGTTTCCCATGAGGTCTACGTAAATACTTGACCCTCACGGAAGCTGCAAACTCTTAGGCGAGCTCAGCGGTACCCAGCTCGGCGTGCTTCTGCGGATCGACATAGAGGTGCTTGATGCGATCGGAGCCGGCGATGGTGTGCGTGTAGAACATCACCGGAATGACCGGGCAGTCGGCAGCGACCATAGCGTCGGCCTCCTGCATCTTAGCAACGCGCTCTTCGTCGTCAACCGTGGTGCGAGCCTCGTTGACCTTGGCGTCGAACTCGGGGTTGTTGTAACCGGAGCGGTTGTCGCCACCGAGGGAGTCGGAGTGGAACAGCGGATACAGGAAGTTGTCCATGATCGGGTAGTCGGCAATCCAACCCAGACGACCGAACTGATAGTTAAAGTTCTGATACTGCTCGAGCAGGGCAGACCACTCAGGGGTATCGGAGACAGCGGTAACGCCAACCTTGGCGAGGTCGCCGATGATGGACTCCATGATCTCCTTGTGACCGCCGTCCTGGTTGTAGGACAGAGTCACGCTAATGCCACGATCCCCGTTAGCGCCAGCGGGAGCAACCTTGTCGAGGTACTCGTTAGCCTTGTCGACATCGTAGGCGCAGAACTCCCATGCGCCCTCCTTGTAGCCATCGATGCCCGGAGGAACAATGCCGTCGGCGGGGGTACGGGTACCCTTGAAGATGGTCTTGCAGATGGCCTCACGGTTAATGGCCAGGGAGATGCCCCTACGCAGGTCGGCGTTGTTGAACGGCTCGGCCGTGGTGTTGCAGGTCAGATAGTACGTGGAAGGCTCGGCGCCGAGCAGCATGCGCTCGCCGTCACCCATGGTGTAGCCGTCCTTGGACACGCCGCGATCCTTCTTGGCAGCATCGATCTGAGCGACGGGAACGTCGCAGACATCGAGGTTACCGGCCTGGAACTCCTTGTAAGCGGTCTCCATGTCCTTGATGACCTGGAAGTGGATGCCATCGATCTTGGCCTTGTCGCCATAGTAATCGTCGAACTTCTTGACGTTGATCTCCTGGCCATCCTCCCACTTGCCGTCCATCATGAACGGGCCGTTACCGACCGGGGCAAGATAGAAGCTCTTGACATCGGACTCGGCGCACTCGGGAACCGGGGCCAGAGCCGGATGAGAGGCGACGAAGGGGAAGTCAGCGTAAGCGGAAGACAGCTTGACGACGAGGGTCTCATCGTCGGGGCACGTAACACCGCTGAGCTCGGTAGCGTTACCGGCAAGCAGGTCGTCATAGCCCTCGACCATTGAAAGGTGATAGGAGACCTCGGAAGGGCCATACTCGGTAGCGATGGCCGACTTGGTGTTGACCAGACGCTCCCAACCGAGCTTGAAGGACTTGGAGGTAACGTCGTCACCGTTGTGGAACTTGGCCTTCTTGATCTTGAAGGTGAACTCGGTGGCATCGTCGTTGGCCTCGAAGGACTCGCAAGCCAGCGGAACGATCTCGCCCTTCTCGGCGTCATAAGAGGTCAGAGCGTCAAAGAGCTGATACTCGACCTGAGTGCCCTGGTCCTCCTGGACGTTGTAGGGGTCGATGCAGACCGGGTTGTTGATGTAGAAGTTCAGCGTCGAACCGGACTCAGAACCGGAAGCGTCGCCACCCTTCTTGCCGCATGCGGCAAGAAAAGCCATGGAGCTCGCAGCAAGGGTACCGCCAACGAAGGCGCGACGACCCATAACGGGCTGGTGGAACATAGAATCAGCCATGCCATCCTCCTTATGAGATAGGACAAAGAAATGTTCAGTCGGACACATGTCGAGACAATCCGATCCGAACCATCAAAACGCCGCCCGTCGCTATGGCTGGTTATGCACAACGGACCAACGTTTCGTAATACAGTAGCGCATTTTATGCACGATTTGGGGCTAATTCCGGTCAACGGTCAAGAATTTCTTTAGTTGGGCGAAGTATGTGGGGATATTTTGACTCTGTTACAAATTTGTAAACAAAAAGGGTCCCGCACTTGCGGAACCCTTTTCAATTATTTTATGCGGCTCGTGTTTAGTAGCCCACGATACCTTGCGGGAAGAAGAACATGCACAACACGACGCACACGGCAAACACGACAGCCATGATGACGGTCAGGCGATCGAGGTTCTGCTCCATAACGCCTGTGGCAGAGCTAGAGTTATACAGCGAGCTAGCGATCATATCCGAAACGCCGGTGCCCTTACCGGAATGCATCAGGACGAGAATCGTCAGCGCCACGGCAGAGACAGCCCAAACGACAAACAGAAGAATCTGGAACGGACCCATAGATAAGCTCCTTAATAGAACAATTCAAACTCCAGTACTGTACCACAATCCCCCGCTCTCCCCTACCTGCCACTCGGGGACGGGGCAGATATGGCAGAAATACCAAAAAAAAGGGTTGCCCGAATATGGACAACCCCTTTTCAAAGAAACGCTTGGCGTTTTCTCTTAGGCCTCGGTGGCGAGCACGCGACCCGTCATCTCGGCGGAAGGCTCAATACCAGCCATGGTGAGCATGGTCGGAGCGATATCGGAAAGACGGCCGTCCTCGATACCGGTGAGCTTGGCCTTCTCATCAACGATGATGAACGGCACACGGTTGGTGGTGTGAGCCGTAAACGGATGCTTGGAACCGTCGGAAGCAACGTCAAACATGTGATCGGCGTTGCCGTGGTCGGCAGTGATCAGCGCAAAGCCGCCCTTGGCGAGAATCGCCGGGACAACCTTGGACAGGGCATCGTCAACGGCCTCGACGGCCTTAACGGCGGCGTCGAAGACACCGGTGTGACCAACCATGTCGCAGTTCGCGAAGTTCACGATGTAGAAATCAGCGCGATCCTCGTTGATGGCGGCGACAAGCTTCTCGGTAACCTCGGGAGCGCTCATCTCGGGCTGCAGATCGTAGGTAGCGACCTTGGGGGAAGCGACGAGCACGCGCTCCTCGCCCTCCTTGGGCTCCTCGATGCCGCCGTTGAGGAAGAACGTCACGTGGGCGTACTTCTCGGTCTCGGCGGTGTGCAGCTGCTTCAGGCCATTGGCGGCGATAACGTCGGCCAGGACGTTCTCGGGGAACGTCTTGGGGAAGGCGACCTCGACGTCAAACGTCGGATCGTACTCGGTCATCGTCACAAAGTGCGAAAGCTTGATCTGCTCGCGCTCAAAGCC
>CAUCCR010000070.1:0-8535 GCA_958441355.1 uncultured Collinsella sp.
CTCGCGAGCAGAATTGCGCACGATGGCGTTGATCTCTGCCTTGGCGTGCTGGGCGGCGATGCGGCTCGTGTTCTTGGGGGTAACGTCGATCTCCTCGAACTCGGTGAAGTTGCCCTCCTCGTCCATGGAATCGTCGATCGGCTCCAGGCGGTAGACGTAGATCTTGCCGGTGGTGCGGTCGATGGTCACCTTGGCGCCCCACTCAAGGTGCAGGATCTCGGCATAGCTCTTGGCGAGCGACTGCTCCAGGCGGTCGATCAGGTAGAGCTGGTCGATGTGCTTCTCCTGGCAAAGCTCCATCAGGGCGGACATCATGTCGGATGCTGCCATCTTACTTTCCTTCCTTCGCGGGCTTGAAGTCGTAGGTGGGCTTCAACTTGCACTTTTTAACATCAGAAAAATCGAGGGTAACAGACTCGCCGTCCTCGAGCTCGAGGGTCACATTCGCCTCGGTGGCGGCGGCAATCTTGCCGGCGTACTTGCGACGGCCCTCGGTGGCGGTGGAGGTGAGCTCGCAGTTTTCGCCCACAAAGCGGGCAAAGTCACTCGGGCGGCGCAGCGGGCGCGCCATCCCCGGGCTCGACACCTCGAGCGTATAGCTCGAGGAGATGGGGTCGAGCTCCTCAATCACATCGCCGACCCACTTGGTGTTGGCCGTGACGTCGTTGAGCGACAGGCTCTGACCCTCGGCACCCTCGATACGCACGCGCACGCAGGGGGCCTTGGTGGCACCCACGAGCTCGACGTCGACGATGTCGATATCGTGCTGGGGAGCGACGGCCTCGAGCGCGTCGATGATCGCCTGCTCGGTCTTGGTCTTGACCATTGCGGCACCTCCATCCATACAAAAAAGAAGCGGGGCCGAAACCCCACTTCTTTCAATTACAACTTCATTTGCAAGCAAACTATACCAATAGCTGCGGAAACGTGCAAGCACAGTACGAATCTGCAGGTCAGCGTGCGCACAGCTTCTCCACAAGAATAGGACAATTGACCGCAGACATCAGGGCAGGTACATGCAAGACGAGGGACGACCCAACCGGATCGCCCCTCGTCTTTTATGCGTCAGTTAAGCGCGCAATGCTTACTTGACCACCAGGTTGACCAGCTTGCCGGGCACGCAGATGGCCTTGACGACCGTCTTGCCGTCGAGCCACTTGGCGACGGCGGCCTCGGCGGCAGCCTGCATATCCTCATTGGAGGCATCGCGGGCAACGTCGACGCGGCCGCGGACCTTGCCGAGCACCTGGACCACGATCTGCACCGTGTCCTCAACGGACTCGGCCAGGTCGAACTCGGGCCAGGCGGCGGTGTAGGCGTTGCCCTCGCAGCCGAGTGCCTCGTGCCACAGCTCGTCGGCCCAGAACGGGCAGATAGGGGCAAGGACGCTCACGATATCCTTGGCCACGCCGTAGCACAGAGCCTTGTCGCGGTCAGCACCCTCAGTGGCGTTGAGATAGGCGCTCGCCGCGTTGACGAGCTCCATGACGGCCGAGATCGCGGTGTTGAACTGGCCGCGGTCGAAGTCCTCAGTGCACTTGGCGATGGTGCGGTGACGCTCGCGATAGAGCTTCATCGCAACCTCGTCGAGCGCGGACTTGTCGAAGGCCACGTTGGCGTCACCGGACTGGACGAGCTGCCAAACGATACGCCAGGAGCGCTTGATAAAGCGGTTGGCGCCCTCGACGGCCTTGGGATCCCAGTCGAAGTCCTTCTCGGGCGGGGCGATAAACAGGATCGCCAGACGCATGGTGTCGGCACCGTAGGGCTCGATGACCGAGCTCGGGGGCACGACATTGCCCTTGGACTTGGACATGGTGTCGCCGTTCTCGTCCTTGACCATGCCCTGGCACAGCAGGTTGGTGAAGGGCTCGTCCACGCTCAGCAGGCCCAGGTCGCGCAGTGCCTTGGTAAAGAAGCGGCTATAGAGCAGGTGCAGAATAGCGTGCTCGATGCCGCCGATGTAGTTATCGACGGGCATCCAACGGTCGGCAGCCTCACGGGAGAAGGGCAGCTCGGTGTTGTGCGGATCGGTATAGCGCAGGTAATACCAGCTGGAGCAGGTGAAGGTGTCCATGGTATCGGTCTCGCGCTTGGCCGGGCGGCCGCAGACCGGGCAGGTGGTCTCGTAGAACTCCTTGCACTCAGCAAGGGTTTCGCCGGCGCCCAGGTCCAGGTTCTCGGGCAGCGTCACCGGCAGCTGATCCTCGGGCACGGGCACGATGCCGCAGTGCTCGCAGTGGATGGCCGGGATGGGGTTGCCCCAATAGCGCTGGCGGCTGATGAGCCAGTCGCGCAGACGGAACTCGACCTTGCGACGACCGCAGCCCATGGCCTCGAGGTCGGCCACGATCGCAGCCTCGCCCTCGGAGTGCTTACCGCCGCGCATGCCGGTGTACTTGCCGGACTGGACGAGCGTGCCCTCGGCAGCGTGAGCGCAATCCCAGTCGACGGTCTCGGCATGGAAGGTATCGATGGTCTCGCCGCTGGCCTCGACGGCAGCACGATCGTCATCGTCCAGGATGATCGGCACGATCGGCAGGTCGTACTTACGGGCAAACTCAAAGTCGCGCTGGTCGCCACAGGGAACGGCCATGACGGCACCGGTACCGTAGTCGGCAACGACATAATCGGCAACCCACACGGGGACCTTCTCGCCGTTGACGGGGTTTACCACATAGCGGCCCGTGAAGGCACCGTGCTTCTCGAGGGTGCCCTGGGCACGCTCGACGGCAGAGATATGCTTGGAGTCCTCGACGATCTTGGTGACGGCCTCCTCGTACTCCGTGCCCTCGACGAGCTCGTGCAGGCCGGCGTACTCGGGAGCCAGGACAAAGAAGGAGACGCCAAAAAGGGTATCGGCACGCGTGGTGAAGACGGTGATCTTGCCCTCATCGCCCTCGATGGGCTCGCCATCCTGGTCGCACAGGGTAAAGTCGACCTCGGCGCCCTCGGAGCGACCGATCCAGTTGGCCTGCATCTGCTTGACGCGCTCGGGCCAGCCGGGGAGCTTCTCCAGGTCGTCGAGCAGCTCCTGGGAGTACTCGGTGATCTTGAAGTACCACTGCTCAAGGTCGCGCTTCTCGGGCTCGGTGCCGCAGCGCCAGCACTTGCCCTCGGTGACCTGCTCGTTGGCCAGAACGGTCTTGCAGGTGGGGCACCAGTTGACCGGGTTCTTCTTGCGGTAGACCAGGCCCTTTTCCCACAGCTTCTCAAAGATCCACTGACCCCAGCGGTAGTAGTCGGGGCTGCAGGTCTTGACCATGCGATCCAGATCGTAGGAGAAGCCCATGCGCTTCATCGTGGCGAGCGCCTGGTCCATGTTCTTATACGTCCAGGCGGCAGCCTGCGTGTTGTGCTTGATGGCGGCGTTCTCGGCAGGCAGGCCAAAGGCGTCAAAGCCGATGGGGTGCAACACGTCGTAGCCGCACATGCGGGCCTGACGGGCCATGGCATCGCCGATGGTATAGTTGCGCGCGTGGCCCATGTGCAGGTCGCCCGACGGATACGGGAACATCTCGAGCACATACTTTTTGGGCTTGCTGTCGTCGGTGTCGACGGCAAAGAGGTTGGAATCCTCCCAGGCCTTCATCCACTTGGACTCAATGGCCTGCGCGTCGTAGGCAGGGATCTCGTCCTTATGATCTGTGCAATCGCACATATCAGCTCCTTTAATCTTAGCTGGGGTCGGGTGGCTTGGCTTTATTTGCTACTGCGGACAGTCCTGCGCAAGACGAAGAGCACATTAAGTGCTCTTCTTTGCGTGCGGAACTTGTAGCGAACAAAGCCAAGCCACCCGACCCTAAGGTTAACTTGACTGATGATAGCAAATACGACAAGCGAGATGCCTGCGACTTGCGGGCATCTCGCTTTATCTAAATAACGTGGTTGTGAATCAACCGCTATCTGTTATCCGCCCAAGCATGATCGGGTTTTCCAAGTGCCGCAGATTGCCGTGAAAGAGGAGCGACGCGTACTTTGGTACGCGAGCGACGGTTTGAACGGCAAGGTGCGGTGCTTGGGAAAGCCGCTTATCGATAGGAAACGCTCTGCTGAGAATCCTTCACGACTACATCGTGGGCGCCGCCTTCGACGATGGAGGTGGAGCTGACCAGCGTTAGGCGTGCCTTTTCCTGGAGCTCGGGGATCGAGAGGGCACCGCAGTTGCACATCGTGGACTTGACCTTATAGAGCGTGCCGCCCACGCCGTCCTTGAGGGAGCCGGCGTAGGGAACGTAGGAGTCGACGCCCTCGACGAAGCTGAGCTTCGCGGCGCCGCCCAGGTCGTAGCGCTGCCAGTTGCGGGCACGGGCAGAACCCTCGCCCCAGTACTCCTTCATGTACTGACCGTTCACATTGACGCGCTCGGTCGGGCTCTCGTCGAAGCGAGCGAAGTAGCGGCCCAACATCATAAAGTCGGCACCCATGGCCAGGGCGAGCGTCATGTGGTAGTCGTAGACGATACCGCCGTCGGAGCACACGGGCACGTAGACACCGGTCTCCTCGTAGTACTCGTCGCGAGCGCGGCAGACGTCGATCAGCGCGGTAGCCTGGCCACGGCCGATACCCTTGGTCTCGCGGGTGATGCAGATGGAACCGCCGCCGATACCGACCTTGATGAAGTCGGCACCGCAGTCTGCCAGGAAGCGGAAGCCCTCGGCGTCGACGACGTTACCGGCACCGACCTTGACGTCTTCGCCGTAGTTGGCGCGGATCCACTCGATGGTGCGCTTCTGCCACTCGCTGAAGCCCTCGGAAGAGTCGATGCACAGGACATCGGCACCGGCCTCGATGAGCAGCGGCACGCGCTCGGCATAGTCGCGGGTGTTGATACCGGCACCAACCATGTAGCGCTTGTCGTTATCGAGCAGCTCGTTGGGGTTGGTCTTGTGGCTGTCGTAGTCCTTGCGGAAGACGATGCCCATGAGGTGATCGTTATCGTCGACGATGGGCAGGGCGTTGAGCTTGTTGTCCCAGATGACGTCGTTAGCGACCTTGAGGCTGATGTTCTTGTCGCCCACGATGAGCTGCTCACGCGGGGTCATGAACTCGGAGACCTTCGTCTGGTGGTCATCGCGGCTGGGGCGATAGTCACGGCTGGTGACGATGCCCAGGAGCTTACCCTTGGGAGTGCCGTCGTCGGTGACCGGCATGGTGGAGTGACCGGTCTTCTCCTTGAGCTCGATGACCTGCTCCATGGTCATGTCGGGGGTCAGGGTGGAATCGGACTGAACGAAGCCGGCCTTGTGATCCTTGACGGCCTTGACCATAGCGGCCTCGGACTCGGCGCTCTGGGAACCGTAAATGAAGGACAGGCCACCCTCGGTAGCGAGCGCGACACCCATGTCGACGCCCGAGACAGACTGCATGATGGCGGAAACCATGGGGATGTTCAGGGTGATTGCCGGCTTCTCACCGCGCTTAAAGCGGGTTAGCGGCGTCTTAAGAGAGACGTTGTTGGGGATGCACTGCGAGGACGAGTAACCAGGGACCAGCAGATACTCCGAAAACGTGTGGGACTCACCGGGAAAGAACGTAGCCATGTTTCTCCTTTTTCCATGCGACCGGTCGGCTGCAGGCCTCGTAGGACCCAGCCCAACCTTGGGCGCCCAATACTGGGGAAGTATCTTAACGCACTTTGACTGCTACAATGCATGTTTTAAGAAGAGCACACGAGGGTTTGACGCAGGCTTTGCGTTTGCCCAGCAAACACTTTAGCGGGGAGACGTGGAGCACATGGACTACAAGACGACGGCAAAGTTGGTCATTCAAGCGTGCGACAAGGATCTGCCGGGCGTGTTCGGCCACGGCTGCGTTTTGCTGCTGCAGGGTATTGCCCGCGAGCACTCGCTCAACCGCGCCGCCAAGAGCATGGGCATGGCCTATTCCAAGGCATGGCGCATTGTGAACGAGGCTGAAGGTCAGCTGGGCTGCAAGCTCATCGAGCGCGACGGCGCCCGCGGATCCACCCTCACCCCCGCCGGCGAGCGAGCCATAGCGGTCTACGAGGAGCTGCAGGCCGACATCAACAAGGTCATTGCCACCAAAGCCGACGCCCTCATCGCAAGTATCAAAGAGTAGCCAATTTGGGACGGGGCTTTTTAGCCACACAACCCCTTCTCATAAGTTGCGGTGAAATAGGGACTGTTTATGCGGTTAAAGCCGAAAATCATTCCCTATTTCACCGCAACTTATGTAGTCGAGGATGATTTAGCTAGTTGCGGAGGGCATTATCTAGGGTGGCGGCCACGATCAAGGGGTCGTCGCTGCCGGCGAAGAGGCGGATGGTGCTCCCCTGCTTGCCGCGCGGGGCCGAGAGGCGCGTCGTTGCGCCGCCGGCGGGCGATGTACGAAACTCCCCCGGCAAAGCATCGAAGAAATCACCCGCACTGCGCTCGATAAGGTCAAACTCAACTGCCGGGCCAAAGCCGTGCTCGAGGATTCCTGTCGCAACCGCATGGTCGGGATGCGAGCTCAGTCCGGGATAGCGCACGTTGCACACCATCTCGTTGGCGGCCAGATACTCGGCCAGCGCACGGGCGCGGTCGAAATGCGCCTGCATACGGACGTCGAGCGAGTCCAGTCCTCGCTCCAGCACACCGGCCTCGTCAGCAGTCAATTCAAACTTGGCCAAGCCACAGCCCTCAAGCAGGGCATGCGCGCACTCGGCCGCGGCATCCACACGATGGCGCTTGAGCTGCGAGCGCGCGACCGATACGGCAACCAACTTGCGCGGAGCATCACCGGCGCATACGCGATCGAGCGCCTCGAGCGACAGCGCAGAACCCAGCCGCAGCGAATCGCAGCCAAAAGCTGACGCCACGGTGTTGTCCACAACCAGCAGCGCATGGGCCTCACGCGCCGCCCGACCCAGCGCACGAAGATCAGGCACACGCAGACCAAACCCGCCGATGGAGTTGACGAGCCACCACAGGTGCGGACCCTCAGCGTCAAACGAGCCGGCAAAGCCACCGGACGCCGCAGCAAACGCCTCGACAGACGGCTCCCCCACCATCACAACATCGCAGCCGTCAAATCCGCTCGCAAACGCATCGGCAAAGTCATCCGCAAAGGCCACCAGGCGATCGCCGGGCCGTACAATCCCCAGCAACGACAGCGCTGCCGGCACATGCGACGCCGCAAGCAACCGCGCCTCACGCGCGCTGGCCCTAAAAGCCCAGGCCTCTTCTAGCTGCTGTACGCCCATACGGCACCTTCCCTCCAAAACAAAAACCCACGATGCGGATGTTTCCCGCATCGTAGGCTACGGCTGCAGTATAGCGCCGATATGCGACGAATCGCTTAGATGTTGAGCGCGTGGTAGGTCACATTCGCGCCCGGAGCGTCAACGGTCACGCCATAGGCCTCGGGATAGATGCGCGTCGAGAACACGAGCGCACCATCGTTCACAAACACCTCGACCGAGGAAACATCGCCAACAATGCGCACGTTACTAACCTCGTCGACGGGCTCCCAACGCACGGTACGACCGCAGCCGGCAGAAGCGCGACTCTCATCGGTAAATCGCATCTCAAAGCGCGAGGGCAGTTCGCCCTCGGCGGGAACAAACGCCAGCTTCAGCTCGCCATCAACGGTCACGGTAAACGCGCCGTCGACACCGTCAACGACAACGTCAAAGCAGGTATCGCCGTCAACCTCCAACGAGCCCGCCCCCACACGCACCGAGGCATAATGGCGCTCGATCTCGCGCGCCGGCTGCTGCAGCACCAAGCCGCCAGCACCGGCTGTAAGCTCACGCGGCACCGTCATACAGTGCTGCCAGCCACACGCCACGGTGGGTGCGTTGCCATAGGTCGGCTCATCGGGCATGCCCATCCAGCCGATCAGAATATGTCGACCATCCTCGGACGTAAACTCCTGCGGAGCATAGAAGTCAAAACCGGCGTCCCACAGGCGGAACTCGCCCAGCTCATAGGCACCGTCACCACCGGTGATGTCACCCGTTACAGGCATATAGCCAGCAGCATACACATTACCGCGGTCCCAACGACCACCTTCGAGCCCCTGGGGCGAGAAGGACAGCCACTTCACCGGTACACCGCCATCCGACTCAAGCTCAAGGTATCCCGGGCACTCCCACATAAAGCCAAAGCGCTCGGGCGTAGACACACGGTTCTCGAGCTCCCAGCTCAGCATATCGGCCGAGCCATACACCAAGATCTCGCCCACATCGCGCCCGGCACCCTCGCCGTGCATGGCGCAAAATCGACTATCGACATGCGGCCCGTCCGCGCGACGACGCGCGCCCAGCACCATGTGGTAACGTCCATCATCATCGCGCCACACCTTGGGGTCACGCACGTGGCAGGTCAAATCCTCGGGATAATCCTCGGACGCCAGCACCACGCGCTTTTGGCTGAACTCCCGACCGGCAAGGCCATCAACGCTCTCGACATAAACAGTATCGGCGCGGCGGCCGGTATTGACGTAGTCGTACGTGCCGTCCGCATCGGGAAGCTTAACGTTGCCCGTATAGAGCACGCGAATGAGACCGTCCTCGGCAAGCGCGGAGCC
>CAUCCR010000071.1:0-8495 GCA_958441355.1 uncultured Collinsella sp.
GAAATCGACTCACTACGCCAAGCAGGGCGAGGTCCAGCGCAACTGGGTTCTCGTCGACGCCGATGGTGCTGTCCTGGGCCGTCTTGCCACCCAGATCGCAATGATCCTGCGCGGTAAGAACAAGCCCCAGTTCACGCCCAACAGCGACTGCGGCGACTTCGTTGTCGTCATCAACGCCGATAAGGTCCAGCTTACCGGTAACAAGGCCGACACGAAGACCTATTATCGCCACAGCGGCTACAACGGCGGCCTCAAGGCTGAGAGCTTCCGCCAGGCTATGGAGAAGCACCCGGAGAAGGTCATCGAGCGCGCCGTTCGCGGCATGCTGCCCAAGACCACCCTCGGCCGTGCCCAGATGACCAAGCTTAAGGTCTACGCTGGTGCCGAGCATCCGCACGCTGCCCAGAACCCCACGAAGATTGAGCTGGAGGCTTAAAGATGGCTGAGAACACCGTTGTCTACCAGGGTACCGGCCGTCGTAAGAACGCCGTCGCCCGCGTCCGTCTCGTCCCCGGCACCGGCAAGGTGACCATCAACAAGCGTGACGCCGAGCAGTATTTCGGCCGTCATCAGCTCGTTGAGAACGCCCTTGCTCCCTTCAAGGTGACCGACACCGCCGGTCAGTTCGACGTTATCGCTCTGTGCGATGGCGGCGGCATCTCCGGTCAGTCCGGCGCTCTGCGCCTGGGCATCGCTCGCGCTCTTCTGAACGCTGGCGACTACCGTGCTGACCTCAAGAAGGCCGGTTTCCTTACGCGCGATGCTCGCGTGGTCGAGCGCAAGAAGTACGGCCTCAAGAAGGCCCGCCGCGCTCCCCAGTTCTCCAAGCGCTAAGGTTTTATCTCCTTTCGAGATACAATGTACAAGCGGGGCCTACCGACTGCTCGGTGGGTCCCGCTTTTCTTTTCGACTAGGGTGGGCGGTTTTGTTTTGCTCACTTGGGAAGGAGCGATCCTATGCCCCAGAACATCTTCGGTACCGATGGCGTCCGTGGCGTCGCCAACGCCGATCTTTCGTGCGACCTTGCGTTTCGCCTTGGTCGCGCGGCGACCAAGTTTCTTGGTCCGGACATCTGCATCGGCCGTGATACACGCCTTTCGGGCACCATGCTCGAGAGCGCTCTGACTGCCGGCATTATGGCCGAGGGCGGCCGCCCGCATTGCTGCGGCGTCATTCCCACGCCTGCCGTGGCGCTGCTCACTGTTCAAAACGAGCTCGACGGCGGCATCGTCATCTCCGCTTCGCATAATCCGCCGGAGTTCAACGGCATCAAGTTCTTTAGCCGCAAGGGTATGAAGCTCCCCGATGCTGTCGAGGAAGAGATCAGCGCCTGGGTCATGTCCGAGGAAGCCATGGCTGCCGACACGCTGCCGACCGGCGTCGGCGTGGGCCACATCATCAAGATGAAGGACGCTCGCAAGGCATACGTCGACCACGCCATCGATACGCTTGACGGTCTTAGGCTCGACGGCCTGGTCGTTGCCGTCGACTGCGGTCACGGTGCTTCCTGCCAGACCACGCCCGCCGCGCTGCAGCGCCTGGGTGCCACGGTCCATGCCATCAACACCGATTACTGCGGTACCGACATCAATGTCGAGTGCGGCTCTACGCACCTCGAGCCCCTGCGCGAGCTCGTGCTGCGCACCCATGCTGACATCGGCCTGGCCCACGACGGCGACGCCGATCGCGTGCTGTTCGTGGACAGCGAGGGCAATGAGATCGACGGTGACTACATCCTGGCTATCTGCGGCTCCGACCTCGCCGCTCGCGGCAAGCTCGCCAACTCCGAGATCGTCTCGACCGTCATGTGCAACCTCGGCTTCTCAATCGCTATGAAGGAGCAGGGCTTCGAGATGGTCCAGACCGCCGTGGGCGACCGCTACGTTCTGGAGCGCATGCTCGCGGACGGCGCCGTCATCGGCGGCGAACAGTCCGGCCACATCATCTTCCTGGAGCACAACACCACCGGCGACGGCTTGGTGACGGCTCTGCAGCTGCTGGCCGTGCTCAAGCGCACCGGTCGTACCCTCACCGATCTTGCCGGCATCATGAAGAAGTACCCGCAGGTACTCGTCAACGTGCATTCCGACAACAAGGCTGGTCTGGACGATTGCCAGCCCATTTGGGACGCCGTTGCTGCTGCCGAGAAGGAGCTTGACGGCCGCGGCCGCATTCTGGTGCGCCCGAGCGGTACCGAGCCGCTGGTCCGCGTGATGGCCGAGGCCGAGACGCACGAGCTGACTCAGCGCGTTGTCGACGACATCGTCGAGGTTGTCAAGCGCGAACTTCCCTAATGGTCAAAAACGGGTGCCAAGTGGTAAACTGTTAAGGTTATTTTGGTTGATCGGTATGTCCGAGGGGGAGCATGTTCACTAAAGTCCTAAGGTCTTTTGGTATGCGTGGTCGAGTCCTTACGTTGGATGCTCCCATCTCGGGTGACGTCATTCCGCTCTCCGAGGTAAACGATCAGACGTTTGCCACCGGCCTTTTGGGCCAGGGCGTGGCGATTCAGCCCACCGGAACGCGCGTGATCGCGCCGGCTGATGCCAAGGTCGAGGCTATTTTTCCCACGGGACACGCCGTTGCGCTTAACACGGTCGATGGCTTGGACGTGCTCATCCACGTTGGCCTGGACACTGTTCAGCTCGAGGGCAAGCACTTTACCGTACATGCGCAAGTGGGTGACATCGTCCATAAGGGCGATGTACTCATTGAGTTCGATCGCGAGGCAATTGCTGCCGAAGGCTACGATGTGACGGTTCCCATCTTGGTGTGCAACTCCGTTGAGTTCTCGAGCATCAAGGGCTCCGTTGGCGTGCATGTCGAAGAGATGGACCAGCTCATCGTTGCTCGCGAGCGCTAGCAAGTGCACGTGGCCATTAGCCTACAATTCAAACACGTTTACAGAGGGCGCCCTTGAAAGAGGACGCCCTCCGTGGCAAGATGGGATTTGTCCGAAGCTAAAAGGCTTTGGGTCACCGTGGACGGGCAGGGGCCTCGACGCGGTTAGACACGAGACACATACATTACGCGACCTCGCCCTGGTGGCCGCACACGTTGGTTGCGGCCGACGCGGGCCGCGGGCAAGTGCTTGTAAGGGAGCCTTGCCTCTCTTGTACGAGAAAGGACGCGTAATGAAGATCATTAAAGCTAAAGACTACGAGGATATGAGCCGCAAGGCCGCTAATATCATCTCGGCCCAGGTTATCCTCAAGCCCGACTGTGTGCTGGGTCTTGCCACCGGCTCCACCCCGATCGGTGCCTACAAGCAGCTCGCTGCTTGGTACAAGAAGGGCGACGTCGACTTTGCCGAGGTCAGCACCTACAACCTGGACGAGTATCGCGGCCTTTCGCACGACGATCCCCAGAGCTATCACTACTTCATGCGTGAGAACTTCTTCGATCACATCAACATCGACCTGAACAACACGCATGTGCCCGACGGTTCCAACCCCGACGCCGCCGCTGCCTGCTCTGAGTACGACAAGATCGTCGCCGACGCCGGTTACCCGGATCTGCAGCTGCTCGGTATTGGCAACAACGGCCACATCGGCTTCAACGAGCCCGATGACCACTTCTCCAAGGGCACGCACTGTGTCGACCTCACCGAGAGCACCATTCAGGCCAACAGCCGCCTGTTCGACAGCATCGACGATGTTCCCCGTCAGGCCTACACCATGGGTACCCAGACCATCATGTATGCCCGCATGATCCTGGTTGTCGCCAACGGCGAGGCCAAGGCTCAGGCCGTGCATGACATGTGCTATGGTCCGGTTACGCCCGAGTGCCCGGCTTCGATCCTGCAGCTGCACACCAACTGCGTTGTCGTTGCCGATGAGGCCGCCCTTTCGCTCTGCGAGTAGCGCGAATCCTGCAGCTCGACATAGCCTTGCCTAAGGCCTCCGCTTTGCGGGGGCCTTTTTGCTATCCCTTTTCGCCCACTTGACCAAAATCTTGCCGCAAGCTTGACGAATGCCGGATGCCCAACAGCTTGATTCATTCTATATCAGATTCTATGCAAAAAATGCCACTAAAAGGTCGTAGACGGTAGCGGGTGCTAGGCGAGTTGAATGACATAGCTGAACCTTGTTCATCTGCGTTACACTGCCGCTTAGATGGGACAAGCTGACAAGCTCATTTACCTGCTTAAAGACCGATTAGTCGGGGGATTAATAACAATCGGCCCTCGCTGTACAAAAACTTGCCGCTTGCGTACCAAAAGACAACCTAAAACACAAGGTCGCTCTATTCATAGCGCGGCTTGTATGGTCTTGCGGCTACAGTGTCCATACGGTCGAGTTGAGGAGCGGGCATGGTTAACGATTTGGGCAATATGGACGACCTCGAGCTTATGCCGCTGGGCAGTAGTTATACGGTGCGGCGCGATCGCTTGATGAACGAACTTATCGCCAAGGGCCGAAAGGCCGGCATCGTAGTCCTCTACGCGCCTGATGGCTTTGGGAAAACCTCGGTGCTGCTGCAGTATGCCCAAGAGGTTAAAAACGATCCGACGCGAGGTCCCGTGCGGATCATCGAGGCAGACCGCGCCATTGGGCGCGAGGTGTTTATGCAGCTCGAGGTGGTTACCGAAGAACTCAAAGACAAACCGCACTCCCTTATCGCGATTGATAATGTGCCAAACCTCGATCAGCACGATACCGAAGACCTCATCGACAGGATTCGCGGCCTGCGCGCTATGGGGGTAGGGGTCTTTATCTCCTGCCGTCCTTCAAATCGTCAGCTGATTCATGGGCTGGGCGATTCGGTTAAGATCAATGCGCAGATGCTCAAGGTACATGCCTATGAGTATTCGGCGTGGGCATCGGCGTTTTCGATTAGCACATCGCTCGACTTTTATCAGCTTACGCAGGGCGTGCCCGAGCTCGTTTCGGCATTGCAGACGGGTCTGTATGGCCAAGGCGACGTAGCCGGCCTGCTCGAAAACGAGATTGTCAACGTATATGGCGCGGCACTTGCCGATCTGGCTTCGCTCGACAATAATGCGCTGTTTTGCGTGGCATGCCTCATGGTTTTGATGGGCGAGGGCAATATCGCAGAACTCGAAGCTTGTGGGGTGAGGCTGTCGATGGTCGACCAGTCCTACTTTGTACGTGACTACCCGATCTTTGGCTTGGATCCCGCCGAGCGGAGTTTTACGTGTCTGGGCACGGAGGATAACGGACGCTTGCGCTTGCGTAAGTTGGTGGCCGAGGTTCGCCCCGAACTTGTTCCGAGGGCGGCCCGGATTTTGCTTAAGGCGGGCCGATGCGATGCGGCGATGGGCCTGGCGGACGCCTTTTTGGACCGTGAAGCGGTCCTTGAACTTGCTGGGCAGTATGGGGTCGATCTGGCTCTGACGGGGCACGGGGCCGATATCTGCCGAGCGGCGCTGGGCACGATCGATGCCGACGATCCGGCTCCAGAGCCAACGCCTGCCGAAGCGCTTGGCGTATATCTGGCAGCGGTCAGCGTGTCCAATACAAAGCTCGCTCGCTATATGGCATCGGTCATCGAACGCGGGGGCGAACGGGCGGCCTGCGAAATAGACCCTGTTTCATGGAGGGTGGCCCAGACACTGACGGCTGTTTGCTATGGGGACAACGGGCTTGGGCTTCCTACGAACCTGGCCGTGCCAGAAATAGAGACGTCCCATACCGCACTCGATATGTTGTCTGCGCATATCGAGGTCAAACGCTGTCTGACCGAGCGGGGAAATGACGGCGGCGTTCTACAACAGCTCAAAACGAGCAAGGCCTACGACTGCGAGCTCGACATCGCGGGGATTGTTATACGGGCCGATAGCATGCTGGTGGAGCTCTTTGACGGGTCGTTTGCGGGAACCGACGAGCGCGACGACGAGATGACGGTGGTGCGGGAGGCGCTCGACGTACGTGGGCTTAAGGCGATGGCTATCTGGGTGCGCATGGTGTTGGCGGCACGGCGGCTCCTTTCCGGCTTGCCGGTAACCGACGACGCGGCGTTCAACGAGCTCGATCGTTTTGCCGTGCGCATGCGCGACAACCAGATTCAGCTGTTTGGGCTGTTGCTAGAAGGCTGGCAGTCGCTGGCAGAGGGACGGCCGGTTAATGCAAAGTTCCGTGCGGTCCAAGTGCTCAAACTTGCCGAGGAGTCGATTGCGTACATGCGCGATAACGCATTGCTGCTGGAGCGCGCGGCATATCTGCGTAACACCTCGATGGTTTCGGTGCGCGAGGAAGCGGAGTTGCTCGATATAAGCCAGACGCAGGTTGGTGGAGCGGAGGCCTGGATGGTGGCGCTGCATTTGGCCTGTGCGGGCCGAGACAGCGATCTTGCGGCCTGGATGTCCATGAATCGTGCGGGGATTCTAGAGCCATCGTATCGGCTCTTTGCACGCCTTGCCATGCATTGTCTGGGCGAGCCGGCGGGCAGGATACGCAAGAAGCTTCCCGTGCGCGAGCTGTCGCGGTACTCGCTGCGCGACGATTTGGAAGGAGAGGGCGAGCGCCTGTTCCAGGCCGGCGAGGTTGAAGCCGTTGATACCATCGACCATATCGAGATTCGCATGTTTGGTGCGTTTCGCGCCGAGCGCGATGGGTTTCCCATCACGGACAAAATGTGGCGTCGCAAGAAGGCGGCGACGCTTGCCGAGCGGCTTGCGCTGGGCATGGATGCGCTCGTCGATCGTGAGACGCTGGCCATGGAGCTGTGGCCCCATGCCGAGTTTAATAGCGCCCGCAACAACCTGTACTCGACGATATCGCGCTTGCGGTCGGCTTTGGGACCGACGCCGGATGGCAAGTCGTGTGTGCTCATCCAAAATGAATGCATCGGACTCAACGGCGACTACGTCAAGACCGATGTACGGCTGTTTGACCAGATAAGCCGCGAGGTTTTGGGAAATCGCACGGGTGCGTGCGGGCCCCATTTAGTTGAGCTGTGCCTTAAGATTGAGCAGCTTTATGCCGGACCGCTGTATGTTCCCAATGGCTGTAATCCCACCTACTTTTTACGTATGCGACGCATTATGCAGTCAAAGTACATCGATTGCATGATTAAGGGAGCAAATGCCGCTCTAGAAGAAAACGATCTGCAGTCGGCGATTTGGCTGGCGGAGTCGGGGCTTCGGCAGGAAACGGCGCGCGAGGATATGGTGCGCTGCGCCATGCGTGTCTACAGTGCGGCGGGGCGGCGGCGCGATATCGTCGAGCTGTACAGCGGGCATATGCACCATCTGAGGGAACAGGTCAATGGCGTGCCCGAGCCCGAGACGCGGCGCCTATACGAGCGCTTGGTGGAGGGGCGGCTCAACCGCGTGCTGGTCGAGCGATAAAAAACGGGCGCCCGAAGTACTTGGGCACCCGTAAGCTTGCTATGTGTTGGCTCGCCGGATCATTGGCTCTTAGACGAGCTTGATCTTCTCGATGTCCTTGCGCGAGGACTCGCGATACAGCGAGAACTTGCGGCCGATGACCTGGACGACCTCGGCGTGGCAACGCTCGGCGAGCTCTTCGGCGGCCTCGCGGGCGGAAAGGCTGGAGCCATCGAGCACGGAGCACTTAACGAGCTCGTGCTTCTCCAGGTAGGCGACCGTCTGCTCGACGGTGCCCTCGTTGACATCGGACTTACCGATGATGATGGCGGGGTTGAGGTGATGGGCCATGCTGCGAAGCTGCTTGACCTGGGCTCCTGTCAGTGCCATGGGTTCTCGCTTTCTATGTATGGGGCGCCCCGCGATGGGGCCTTAATCTACGTGAGCTGTCCCACGATAGCGCAGGAACGGCGCGGTGTGGGGCGCGTTTGCCCAGTTCAAAAAGAATGCGGATGCCGAGTGAGTGGGCGGTGCGGGCTGTGAACAGGCTATGAGCGGGGTGCAGAGACCGGCTCCCATGCAATAAACGCCCAACGAACCTTGCGGACATGATCGAGCATATAGCGCCCCTGCGGCACGCCCTTGGAGCCCGGCTCACCGGCATGGGGGTTCTCAATCATGTGTTGAGCGATATAGTCGCGCAGGCGGTCAACCTTATCTTCGTTACCGTGCTCGAGCATGCGGGAGAAGTCTGCCACGCCCGCCTCAAGGCTATCGAAAGTATCGCGACGAGGCGATTCAAAGTATGTAACCTGCGGCAGGGCACCCATCTGAATGAGGATGTTGAAGGCGTACACAAAGCCATTACTGCAGGTAACCGAGGCACCGATAGCGTTCATAAGGTGCAGATCATAGCGCGGGCTGGAGTTGGCGACCATCGTGACAGCACAACGCCGACGAGCCGTACGATCAAGCTTGGCAAGCGCACCTTTTAGGTTGGTCGTGGTGACAGAGCGACTGGCAAAGGCAACATCTACCGCCTTCGCGACCGGTCCAACCAAATCCCAATCATCATCCCAAGCAAGCTCAAGCGGCGTAATGAGATCCTCGAGTCCATAGTACTCAATGCCGGCATCAAGCGTGCCCAACATGGCAGGGGAAAAATCAGCGGCAATCACGGGATGTCCGTCTTGCGCAAGCGGAA
>CAUCCR010000072.1:0-8443 GCA_958441355.1 uncultured Collinsella sp.
GGGGCATGGGCGTATGCCAGCAGAAGCAGAACCTGAAGACGGTGCACACCATCGCCTCCATCGCCTGCGTTGCCGGCCAGATCGGCAAACCCAATTCCGGCCTCGCGCCCGTGCGCGGTCAGAATAACGTCCAGGGCTCCTGCGATATGGGCATGCTGCCCAACCTGTACCCTGGCTACCAGAAAGTCACCGACCCCGCAGTGCGTGCCAAGTTTGCCAAAGCTTGGGGCGTGCCCGAGGAAAAGCTCCCGCTCGAGGAGGGCTACAAGCTCACTGACCTGGGCCACCTGGTCGACGAGGGCAAGGTGCACTGCTTCTACAACTACGGCGAGGACCCGGTGCAGACCGAGCCCGATTCGGCCGGTATGCGCAAGACGCTCTCCGAGCTGGATCTGTTCATTTGCCAGGACATCTTTATGACGCAGACGACCATGCTCGCCGACGTCATCCTGCCTGCCACCTCTTGGGGCGAGCACGAGGGTGTCTTTACCGCATCCGACCGTAGCTTCCAGCACTTTGACGCGGCCGTTCCGCCTAAGGGCGAGTGCCGTCACGACTGGGAGATCTTCGCGGACCTGTCCACGCGTATGGGTTACCCCATGCACTACGACAACACCGAGCAGATCTGGAACGAGTGCATTAGCCTGTGCCCCAACTTTGTGGGCGCAACCTACGAGAAGATGGCTCCCGAGGGCGGCTACGCCCAGTGGCCCGTCAAGAGCACCGATGTGAACGACCACGGTACGCCCGACATGTTCGCTGGTGGCAAGTTCACCACCAAGGACGGCCGCGCCAACCTGATGGCGCACGACTGGGAGGCGCCCTCCGAGCTTCCCGACGATGAGTACCCGCTCATTCTGTGCACCGTCCGCGAGGTCGGCCACTACAGCTGCCGTTCGATGACCGGCAACTGCAAGACGCTGGCGCTGCTCGCCGACGAGCCCGGCTTTGTCCGCATGAATCCCGCGGACGCCCAAGCGCGCGGCATCAAGAACGGCGACATCGTCTCGATTCACAGCCGCCGCGGCCAGGTATACAGCCGCGCCGACGTGAGCGACCGTATCAACAAGGGCACGGTCTATATGACCTACCAGTGGTGGATCGGCAAGTGCAACGAGCTGACCATGCACAAGGTCGACCCGGTCTCGCACACGCCCGAGGACAAGTTCTCCGCCTGCCAGGTCGACGCTATCGCCGACCAGGTCTGGGCCGAGGGCGAGGTCGAGCGTCAGTACACCGAGCTCAAGCAGGCTCTGGTCGACGCCGCCGCTCCCCAGGACGTTGAGCCCGGCGCCGCCAAGTTCGACGACGAGACACACGTGAATCAAATCGTGTAGTCCCGTTCTCGTTGGCTTTTTGGGCCGGGCGTCCCGTACGTTCGGGAGCCCGGCCCGTTATTTTGAAAGGAAGTGGGGATGAACCGCTTCATCGACATCAACCCGGAGAGGTGCATCGGCTGCGGAACATGCCAGTCCGCCTGTGCCGACGCCCACCGGATGCAGGGTCTTCAGGATACGCCGCGCCTGGCGCTCGTGAAGACCGGCGGTATTTCGGCCGCCCTTGCCTGCCACCATTGCGAGGGTGCCCCCTGCGCCGAGGTTTGCCCGGTGAATGCCATCGAGCACGATGGCGACCGCATCCACGTCAAGGAGCAGGAGTGCATCGGGTGCAGGCTGTGCGCCATCGCGTGCCCCTTCGGAGCCATCCATCCCGATGGCACGTCTATCGCCGGTGTCGCAGGCATGTGCGATCCGACGCCTTCGTATCCTAAGTCCCTGAGCAGCCTGCTTACGTGGGCTCCTGGCCAGTACACCTGCGCTGTCAAGTGCGACCTGTGCGCCTTCGATCCAGACGGCCCGCATTGTGTGGCGGCGTGCCCCACCAAGGCGCTGACCGTCATGGGCGGCGCGGCCGATCGCGAGCTCGACGAGGCCAAGCGCCTGCGTTCGATCGAAAACGGTCCTGTCGTCGACGTTACCGCTGTGGCCCAGGGCCTGTCCGAGAAAGCAGAAGGGAGCGTAAACAATGGATAGCATGACGCTGTTTATCGCATCGCTTGCCGTCTCGTGCATCGGTGCGCTCGCCTCGGTTCTGCTGATCAAGGCCGATAACGCCGCCAAGACCGCCGGCTGCCTTATCGGCGCCGTTGCCGCGGTGCTTTCGTTTGTGGCCGGTATCCAGGCCGTGCTGGGCGATGTCACGTCGGTCGACACCATCGTGTTCTTCTCGTTTGCCCATTTCCAGCTGCTGCTCAATCAGCTGTCCGGCCTGTTCGTGGCGCTCATCTCGGTGCTCGCGTTTGCCGGTTCGATCTACGGTCTCAACTACTTTGATGAGTACCCGGGCAAAAAGGGCCGCGCCGGCTTCTTCTTTAACACCTTCGTGGCGTCCATGATGCTCGTCATCACCGCCGACAACGTGTTTTGGTTCCTGGTCGCCTTTGAGCTCATGTCGCTGACCTCGTACTTCCTGGTCGTGATCGAGGAGAACGAGAACTCCATCCACGGTGGTTGGCTCTACTTTGTGATCGCGCACGTGGGCTTTGTGCTCATCATGGCGAGCTTCCTCACCATGACCAACTTCGCCGGCGGCTCGTTTGCCTTTGCGGATTTCCGCGCTACTCAGTTTAGCCCCGCGGTCGCATCCGTGTGCTTCGTGCTCGCCTTCTTTGGCTTTGGCGCCAAGGCCGGTATCATCCCGCTGCACGGCTGGCTGCCCAAGGCACACCCCGAGGCGCCGTCCAACGTTTCGGCCCTCATGTCCGGCGGCATGATCAAGATCGGTATCTTCGGCATCCTCAAGGTTGGTCTCGACCTGCTCTCCGCCTCGGGCGTTCAGGTCTGGTGGGGCCTTATGGTCATGGTCTTCGGTGCGATCTCGTCGGTCCTCGGCGTGGCCTTCGCCCTGCAGGAGCATGACATCAAGCGCCTGCTGGCCTATCACTCCGTCGAGAACATCGGCATCATTCTGCTCGGCGTCGGCGCCTCCATGGCCGCCATGGCGCTCAACTCTGTCGGCATCGCCGTCCTGGCTCTGATGGCTGCCCTCTACCACACGTTTAACCACGCGATGTTTAAGGGCGAGCTGTTCCTGGGCGCCGGTGCGCTGCTGTACTCCACGGGTACGCGCAATATGGAGAAGATGGGCGGCCTGTTCCGTCGTATGCCGGCAACGGCCATCTGCTTCCTCGTTGGCGCGCTTGCCATCTCGGCCATCCCGCCCTTCAACGGCTTTGTGTCCGAGTGGTTTACCTACCAGTCGCTGTTTAACGCCGCCATGCAGGGCGACAAGGCCGTCATGATCGTGGCCGTGTTCGCTGCCGTCGCGCTTGCCATTACCGGCGCGCTGGCTGTCACGTGCTTCGTCAAGGCCTATGGCGTCTCCTTTGCCTCCGCGCCCCGCTCCGAGGCAGCGGCCAATGCCAAGGAGGTTCCCGCCCCTATGGTGTTTGCGCAGGGCCTGCTCGCGGCCATCTGCGTCGTGCTGGGCATTGGCGCTCCCGTGATCGCGCCCGTGCTGGTCGATGTCGCCGCGTCCGTGCTGCATCCGTACGGTGGCGTGTTTGCCGCCGAAGGCATGGAGCTCATGAACCAATACTCCGGCGCTGCCACCTCCACGCCCGCGATCGCCATTGCGCTCGTGGTGCTCGTTGGCCTTGCCTGCGGTTATCGCAAGCTCAAGACCGTCGGCAAGGTGCAGAAGTCCCAGCCGTGGGCATGCGGTTATGCTCCCAACGAGCATATGCCCGTCGTGGCCACGACCTTTGCCTCCGAGGTGTCCTGGTTTATGCAGCCGCTCTACACGCTGCGCGACCGCTGCACGGCCATCTGCTGGTCCATCGCGCACTTCTTCCAGAAGCTTACCGGTGTGGCCGAGGCTGTGGAGCCCGTACCCGACAAGGTTCTCGTCGATGCCCCGCATAAGGGTGTCGAGAAGCTCGCCGACCTCGCGACTAAGCTCGAGGGCGGCAACTACAGCATCTATATCTGCTACATCGTCGCGGCACTCGTGGTGTTCCTCGTGCTCGCCGTGCAAATGGGTTAAGGAGGGGAGAGCATGAACAACATCGTACTTGCCGTTCTGCAGGGCGTGGTCGTTATGGCCGTCGCGCCGTTCTTCTCCGGTCTCGGTCGCGTTATCCGCGCCAAGATGCACAACCGTCGCGGCCCCAGCATCATGCAGGACTACCGCGACCTGGCCAAGCTCTTTGCGCGCCCCGAGTCCCAGAGCGAGGACGCGAGCTTTGCGCTGCGCATTATGCCGCCGCTGTTCTTCGCCGTCGCCTTTATGCTCGCGATGGGTCTGCCGCTCTTTACGGCACAAAGCCCCATCCCGGTTTTTGGTGACGCCATCACCATCATGTACAGCCTGGCGCTCGCCCGCTTCTTCTTCGCCCTCTGCGGTGTGGATTCGTCCAACGCCTACGCCGGTATCGGCGGCGTTCGCGAGCTGCTCATGAGCGTGCTCATCGAGCCGTCCATGCTGCTGGCGCTGTTTGCCGCCGCCCTGGTGTGCGGCTCCACTGACATCGCCACCATGGGTCAGCACATCATGACGGGCGCCATCGACGCGCCGGTCGCCGTGATCCTCGCCGGCATCGCCTTTGCGATCGCCTGCTACATGGAGCTCGGCAAGCTGCCGTTTGACCAGGCCGAGGCCGAGCAGGAGCTTCAGGAAGGTCCGCTCGCCGAGCTTTCCGGCCCGTCGCTCGCCATGGCCAAGCTTGCCATGTCCATGAAACAGGTCCTGGTCGTCGCTTGGTTCTGCGCGATCTTCGTCCCCTGGGGCGAGCCCGCGACCGTGGGCGTCGCCGCCGTTCTGGGCGCGGTCATCTTCCTGGTGAAGTGCCTGATCGACTTTGTCGTATGCGGCGTGATCGAGAACTCCTGCTCGCGCTCGCGTTTTAAGGTGCTCGGCAATCAGACCTGGGCTGTCGTGGGCATCGCCGTTCTGGCGTTTGTCTTCGTGGTCGTCGGCGTGTAGGAGAAGGGAGAAACAATGTCATTTGCAGTCAGTCTGTCCCTTCTCGGCTTGGTCGCTATCGCGGCCCCGATGGTGGCCTCGGTGCTCGTCGCCCTGTTCCCCCGTCCGTACGCCAAGTGGTTCAGCGTTTTGGGTGCCGCCGTCTCGACGGTCTGCACCATCGCCCTCGCCGCGAATTTCGCCGGCGCCGGCATGCCCGACACGCAGGTCCCCCTGATCTCGTTTGGGCAGACCCTCGTCATGGGATTCACCTTCGATCGCATGAGCACGCTGCTCGCGCCCGCCTTTGTGGGTATCGGCCTGCTTGTCGTGATCTATTCGATTCCCTATATGAGCGAGAATAACCGTGAGCATCCCGACGCACCGCGTCGTCGCTTCTACGCGTACCTCGCGACCTTCATTGGCGCCATGGCCGGCCTCGTGTACAGCTCGACCCTTTTGGGCCAGCTCGTGTTCTTTGAGATCACGGGTGCGTGCTCTTGGGGCCTCATTAGCTACTACATGACGCCTACGGCCAAGAAGGCCGGCATGAAGGCCCTGATCATTACGCATATCGGTGCGCTCGGCCTGTATCTGGGCGCCGCCATCGTGTTTGCCCATACCGGTACCTTCGCCATTACCGCGATTGCCGGCCTCGACGCCAAGCTCAAGGCTATCGTCCTTTTGCTCGTGCTGTTTGCGGCCTGGGCCAAGTCCGCACAGGTTCCCATGTACATGTGGCTGCCTTCGGCCATGGAGGCGCCGACGCCTGTTTCGGCCTACCTGCATGGCGCCTCGATGGTTAAGGTCGGCGTGTGCGTGTTCGCGCGTGCACTCGTCTCTGCCGGCGAGATTCCCGAGATCGTGGGCTGGGTTGCCATTATCGACGCCATGGTCACCATGCTCTTTGGTTTCCTTATGTACCTGCCGCAAAAGGACATGAAGCGTCTGCTGGCCTTCTCCACGATCGCCCAGCTCTCCTATGTGTTCTTTGGTCTGGGCCTTTCGGTCTTTGGCAGCCAGCTGGCCTTTGACGGTGCCGTGTGCCATATCTTTAACCACGCGTTCGCCAAGACCCTGTTCTTCCTGATCGCCGGTTCGTTCTCCTTTACGCTCGGCACGCGTATGCTGCCCAAGCTTCGCGGCATCGTAAAGAAGTACCCGATCTCGGGCGTGGGCTTTGGTGTCGCGGCGCTCGCCATCGCCGGCGTGCCGCCCATGAACACGTTCTTCTCGAAGTTCCAGATCATCGCCGGCGGCTTTTCTGTGGGTGCCGGCAACGTCGCGATCCTGGTGCTCGTGTGCATCATGGTCGCCGAGACCGTCGCCACCTTTGCCTGGTTCCTCAAGTGGATGGGCTATTGCCTGCCCGGCGAGCCGAGCGACGAGGTCGCTGTGGGAGCCCCGCTTCCCCGCGCGATGGCGTTCGTGTTCATCGTGCTCATCATCATGGTCATCGTCAGCGGCCCGCTTTCGGCCAGCTGGATCGGTTAGGAGGTAGAACGACATGGGTTATTCGATCGTCAACATCCTTGGCGGCCTTCTGATCGTCACGTCCACCATGGTGGTCGTCTCAAAGAACATCAAGCACGCCATCCGCTGGTATGCGGTGCAGTCGCTGGTGCTCGTGGGACTGCTCGCTACGCTCGGTGCCACCACTGGTGCGCAGGAGCTGCTTATGTGGGCTGGATCCGCCTTTATCACCAAGGTCGTCCTGGTTCCTTATATCCTCAACCGCGCATATAAGAAGATGGGCGAGCCGAGCGATGCATCGCTCAAGGCCGGCCTTAAGCCCGCGTGGGCCATTTGCATCATCGCCGTCGAGGTCGCGATCTGCTTTGCCGTCGTGACGCAGATCAGCCTGCCCACGGCCGAGGTCGCAACGCCTGCGCTCGCCATTAGCTTCGCTCACTTCTTTGTGGGCCTTACCTGCATCATCTCGCAGCGCAACATCATGAAGCAGATCTTTGGATACTGCCTTATGGAAAACGGCAGCCACGTGACGCTCGCGCTTTTGGCCCCCACCGCTCCCGAGATCATCGAGATCGGTATCGCCACCGACGCCATCTTTGCCGTCATCATCATGTCCATCGTCGTGCGTCGCATTTGGGACGACTCCCACTCGCTCGATGCGCGCGACCTGTCCGAGCTGAGGGGGTAGTCCATGGAAACGTTGATTCTCGCCCTGCTCGCGACTCCTCTGGTGTTCTCGCTGGTCATGGCGTTTTTGCCTAAGAACACGTCCTATAACGTGTTTGCCGGTCTCAACCTGGTCTCCGTCGCAGCCGTCCTGGTGCTGTCGATTGTGACGGCCGGTGACGTCCTTATGAGCGGCGACACCGCGAGCGCTCTTGGCCTGTGGTTCCACCTCGATTCGCTGGGCGCCATCTTTGTGCTGCTCATCGGCTTTATCGGTTTTCTTACCGGGCTGTTCTCGCTGCCCTATGTAAAGGCCGATATCGAGGAGGGATCCATGCCCGCCGAGCGCGCCAAGCAGTATTTTGCGCTGTTTAGCCTGTTTGTGTTCACCATGCTGCTCGCGTGCCTGTCCAACAACATGATCCTCACGTGGGCCGCCGTGGAGGCAACCACGCTTTCCACCGTGTTCCTCGTGGGTATCTACAAGAACAAGACGGCCCTCGAGGCTTCTTGGAAGTATGCGATGGTCTGCACCGCCGGCGTGGCCTTTGGCCTGTTCGGTACGTTGCTGATCTACGCCAACGCCGCCGACGTGATTCCCAACGCCCACGAGGCCGCATTCCTATCGTGCGTGCTGCCGTATGCCGACCAGTTCGACCCGACGCTCATGCGCCTCGCCTTTGCGTTTATCGTGATCGGCTTTGGCACCAAGGCCGGCCTGTTCCCCATGCACACTTGGCTGCCCGATGCCCACTCCCAGGCCCCGAGCCCTGTCTCGGCCCTGCTCTCGGGCGTGCTGCTTAAGTGCGCCATGCTCGTGATCATGCGCTTTTACGGCTTTACTATCCAGGCCGTGGGCGCCGAGTATCCGCAGCTTTTGCTGCTGATTGTCGGCACGCTGTCCATTTTGGTGGCGGCACTTTCGATGTTCCGCCAGGACGACCTCAAGCGCCGCTTTGCGTACTCGTCTGTGGAGAACGTGGGCGTTATCGCCCTGTGCCTGGGTATCGGTGGCCCGCTGGGTATCGCCGCGGCCCTGCTGCACTGCGTGTTCCACGGCTTTACCAAGACGCTTGCCTTCTGCGTGTCCGGCAACATCCAGCACGCCTTTGGCACGCGTAGCCTGGCCAAGATCCAGGGCGTCGTCGAGGTTGCCCCCGCAACCGCCGCGCTCGCCGTCCTGGCGCTGCTCGGTCTTGGTGCCTTCCCGCCCTTTGGCATGTTTATCTCCGAGTTCCTGACTTTTGTCGCCGGCGTTACCGCCGGTCCCATGTGGCTGGTCGTCGTGGTCGCCCTCGGTCTTACCGTGGCCATCTCCGCGCTCACCCGCATCGCACTCAAG
>CAUCCR010000073.1:0-8434 GCA_958441355.1 uncultured Collinsella sp.
GTCAGATTATCCAGCGCCACCCCGAGTTCGATATGACCGACCGCCTGTTACTCGACAAGATCGACCACGACACCGGCACGGTCACGCTCGCCGACGGCAGCGTGTGGCCGCTCACGACCAACGACTTCCCCACCGTCGACCCGACGGACCCCTATACGCTCACGTCTCAGGAGCAGCACATCATCGACAAGCTCGTGTCCGAGTTTGTCACCGCCGATCACCTGCATCGCCATATCGATTTCCTCTATTCCCACGGCTCGATGTACAAGGTCGCCAACGGCAACCTGCTCTTCCATGGCTGCGTGCCGCTCAACGAAGACGGCACCTTTAGCAGCATGAACTGCCTGGGCACCTGGCACGCTGGCCGCGATTATCTCGATTTTTGCGACCACATCGCCCGCCGCGCCTGGCGCATGGGCGACCGCGACGCTCTCGACTGGATGTGGTACCTGTGGATTGGCTTTAACTCACCCGCCAGCGGACGCCTGGTGCGTACCTTTGAGCGCGCTTATATCGCCGATAAGAGCACCTGGGTCGAGCCGATGGATCCGTACTTTACGCTTACCAAGTCGCCCTCGGTCTGCGACGACATCATGCGCGAGTTTGGCGTCGCGCCCATGGCATGTTCGCTGACCGGCCACATCATCAACGGCCACACGCCCGTTAAAACCACCAAGGGCGAGCAGCCCATCCGCGCCGAGGGCAAGCTGCTGGTCATCGATGGCGGCTTCTGCCGCGCTTACCATCCCAAGACGGGCATCGCCGGCTATACGCTCATATCGAGCTCGCGCGGCTGCCGCCTCAAGTCGCACCGGGCCTTTACGACGGTTGCCGAGGCACTCACGCGCAACGTGGACATTGAAAGCGAGACCAACCGTTTTGACCAAGCAGACCGTCGCCGCATGGTGAGCGACACCGATACTGGCGCCAAGATTCGCAGCCAGATCCAGGATCTGCGCCAGCTGCTCGATGCATATAGAAACGGTGCTATCGAAGAGCGCGTCTAGCCCCACCCGCGGGGATTGGCTAAACTTGCTGAGTTTGTCATCCCCACGGCGTCCCCGCGCCACCCTAAGGCAGGTACCATGCAAAAGCTCCTTGCGCAGATCATGAAATTTGGCGTCGTCGGTGTCATTGCCACGGTTATCGACTTTGGCATTATGAATCTGCTCCACTACGGTCTGGGCCTCAACATCCTAATCGCCAACACCAGCGGCTTTATCATCTCACTCATCTTTAACTACCTCGCAAGCATGAAGTACGTGTTTGCGCACAAGGAAGGCATGAGCCGCCGCCGCGAGTTCATCATCTTTGTCGTGCTGTCCGTGATCGGTTTGGTGCTCAACGACGGCATCGTGCTGGCGCTCAACGCCGGCCTGGGACTCGAGGCCAATATCGCCAAGATCTGCGCCACCGCGCTTGTCATGGTCTACAACTTTGTGACCCGAAAGATCTTCCTGGAGGGTGACGAGACAAAATAGCTCGAAACCCCTGCAGCATTACGGCGCCCACGGACGACGCGCACTCAGCGCAGTATCGTCCGTGGGTGTCGCTCGTTTACGGGCAAATTTTCAACGTTTGCGGATTAGCTCTTGAAAATTTGGCGAGTTCATATAGTTCTTGGCAAAGACCTTACGTTTCCCTTGTAAAAGCTCTAAAGTATCCTCTGCTCGATTCATCAACGCATTGGATGTGATTACGTGCGCAAGGCGCTGGCACAACCTCATACCAAGCAGTTCCTCAAGTTTGCTGTCGTGGGTCTTATCTCCTTTGGCATCGACTGGGGCATGCTCATTGCGCTCGTCGAGCTGTTCCACCTCGACTTTTTGATGAGCACCACGGTTTCGTTTATCACGTCCGTCGTGGTCAACTACTGGCTCAGCATGAAGTACGTGTTCGACCACCGCGAAGGCATGAGCCGCAAGCGCGAGTTCACGATCTTCACCATCCTGTCGGTGATCGGCCTGGGCCTCAACGACCTGTACATGTTTGTGGGCGTCACGTTTTTGAGCATCGGCTACCAGGCCATGAAGGCCATCGCCACGTTCCTCGTCACCTGGTACAACTACTTCAGCCGCCGCTTCTTCCTCGAGGGCGCACGGTCGTAGTCGATTCACTATTTGCTTGAATGTATAACCGGTTGGAATTCCCGTTCCAACCGGTTTTTTTGTTTGCAGAGAGACCCGGCGACCCAGTCCCATTCGCATGAAAAACGGGCGGTCCGGATGTTGGTCCGAACCGCCCGTCTGGCGCGCTATGTCGAGGCCTCTAGCCCGTTACGTAATACCAAACAACGTTGTCGCCATTGGAGAGAACGTAGTTACTGCAGGCCGTCATGGGCGTTGTGCCGTTGACGGAGTACATCCAGCCGCTCGTGCCGCCGTACTGTTTCTCGGCCAAACCACCAATCGCGGAGACATACGTACCGTACGACGAGCCATGTGCGTTGACAGAAAGGCCCAGCGCGCACAGGGCATCGTAGACGGTAGCGCCTTCGTTAAAGGTAAAGGTGCCACCAGAGGACACAGGATTGCCCACAGAGCTCGATGTGACCGAAACCGTCACCGTAACGTAGTTGGACTCCTGCGAGCCGCTCTGGCCGCCCGAGGAGGCGTTTCCACCATTAGAGGATGAGGCTCCATTAGACGACTGGCCACCGCCCGAAGAAGCACCACCAGACACCTTGGAAGTATCGCCGGCTCCCGTATTCTGGGCAGCGGATTTATCGCCAGACTTCTTGCCGTCCTGGTCCTCGGACTTCTTGCTATCCGAGTTTTTGTCCGATTCCTTGTCCGAAGACTCGGAATCGTCCTTGCCGTCGTTCGAACCCTTGGACTCATCTTTTGCGTCATTCGATGACTTGGAATCCTTGGAACTGGCCTCGCCCGAAGTCGTAGTCGAGCCAGACGCCTTGGTGTCCTTGGTGACGACGCTCTCCCCCGTCACGGTCTGAATGATCCAGTCGATGGACCAGGCACCGCTTGTGGAAGGATGGACGAAACCCAGCGAGACGACGATCAGAATGGTGCATGCGGCAGTCAGAACGCCGAGGAGCGCCTTGCGACGAGATGTGGACGCCGCCGAAGCGGCGCCCTTTTGCTTTGGATCATCGAGCTGGATAAACGAGGAGTCGGGCTGTTGCCCGCTGGTCTCCTTGGGCTTATCGGGCATTACCGTCACCCTTGCCGCGCTTGGTCAGCGCGAAGACGGCGATGAGCGCGAGGCCAATCACGCCGGCGGCAACGCCAACAATGGCGAGCGGGTTGGTGCCAGTCTCCTGCTCGGAAGCACTAGAGGGCTTCTTAGCAGTGGTCGTGGAAGCAGCACCCGTATCGGACTTGGAATCGGACTTCTTGTCGGACTTGCTGTCCTTCTTGTCAGACTTCTTCTCGTCCTTCTTATCGGACTTATCGGAGTCCTTCTTGTCGGACTTGTTGTCCTTGGTCTCGGTCTTGGTCGACACCGTCGTCTTGGTCACCGGCTTCTGGCCCGGGGCAATAGCGCCGCCCTTCGAGCCGGAGCCAGAACCCGCGCCAGCGCCAGTGCCGGAACCAGTACCGATACCAGAACCGCCGCCATTCGAACCAGCGCCGCCATTACCGCCAGGGTTAACGGCATTCTTGGTCCACTTGGCATACAGCGTCAGGTCGGCCGTTACCGGCGTGCTAAAGTCATACGCCTGCGTGCAAGCCTCATCGGTATACCAACCGCCGAAAGTGTAGCCATCGCGCGTCGGATCGGCCGGCTTGACCAGCTTGCCATCGGCCGTAGCAACAAACTTAGTGTCGCAAGCAGACCCGCCGTTGGAATTAAAAGCAACCGTCCAAGACTCAACGGCCCCAAGCTTGAACAGCGTGCCCGAGTCATTGATGTAGTAGAGATTGCCAGAAGCATCGGCAATGACCGGAGAGTCGCAGTGCTGGTAATGGCCAGCCGCATCATAAATCTGCGTCGCCTCTGCATCGCCGAGCGTATAGCGATACACGCCACCACCAGCAGAGTAGTTGACGTAATCCTTGCTATCCGCGCTGTTAACGGTGAAGTACACATGGGTCTTTCCACCCTGAACACTCACCAGCGGAGTAGCAGCAATACCGTTGAAGCCAGCCGGCAGCGCCTTGCCGTCAGCAGCGGTGACCATCGTGGTCTTACCGGTCTTCAGATTATAGAGAGCCAGAGCAGAGCCAGTAGCCGTCTGTCCGCCGACAATCAAGTTTTCGCCAGCCACCGCCGGTGCGCTCATGTTATTAGTAAGACCCAGGTCGACCGTCTTCTGCTCGCTCAGTACGCCCTTCGCCGAAAGCGAAATCACATGGAGCTTTCCATCGTGCGTCATCTGATAGAAGGTCGAACCATTGGACGGATCGGCGACACAGTCGGCGTTCGCGAGAGCGCCGAGCTTCATGGTCGAAACGACATCGCCCGTCGTCTTATCAATGCACTTAAGCGTACCCGCGCTCGTAGGAACGATGGCATACTTATCCGTCAAAGCCGCACCAGTCCAGTAATAGCCCTCGGCAGGGTCGATGTTCTGCCAAGAAACTTCGCCCGTGGCAATCTTAATGCGCGCAAAGGAGCCGTTGCCGTAGGTCGCATTGTAATTCTCGTCATACGAAATATCGACCGAGCCTACATAGACGTACTCGCCGTCCGAAACGACGGTGCAGGAGCTCTGCGTCAAGTCCGTCAAACCAGGCGTCAGCCACTTGCAGATCAGCTTGTCTGCAGTAATCGCCTGGACCGCACCGCCGTTGAGCGGAACGATGATAAGGCCATTGGTATAGATCGGACGAGAGGTATAGCTCACCTTGGAGGCAAGCGGCGCAGAGGCAACCTTTTTGCCCGTGGACGAATCGATCTTAATGAGTTCGTTCTCGGTCGCGATGTACACAAAGCCGTTAGCGATGACAGGCTCGCTACAGTTGGCATACTGCTGGCCAGACTCGGCCTTCCAATCGAAGGCCCACTTAAGACCGGCGGCCTGCGCAGGCGTCTTGGCATCCGTTACGGTCGAACCGTTGCCACTGTTGCCGTAGCCGGCCCACTCGACATCCCAATCAGGAGTCGTCGCACTCGGGTCCACGACAATCTTGTCGGGATCGGGCATGGGCGAATTATCGGTGGTGTAGGCAAACGTAACCTTGTCGCCGCTCTTGAGCGTGACCTGGTTGGCGCAGAGAGATGAGGGCTCTCCGTTGATATACAGATGCCAATATTTATTGGTCGCACCATCATAGCCGTACGTCTTGCCTCCGAACGGCGAGTCGATGGAATTGAGGAACCAGTACTCACCACTCTGAGAGCCGTTGTACGCAACGCCCTTGGCCTTCAGAAATGCCTCAATAAGGTTCTGGGCCGTGGAGCCTTCGGGCAAAGAAACATTGCTTGCCGAGCCCCAGCGAGTATTGTTGCCGTTGACATCGGGACCGATAACATCGACAGAACCAAGAACCTGGCCAGGAAGGGCATCGCTGTCGCCAGCATACATAAAGGTGACGGCGTCACCCTCTTGGAGCTCGTAGGCACCAGCGCCAACGTTCTTGAACTTGCCATTTACGTAGAAGCGCCAATAGCTATTGGTCGCAGCATCATAGCCACAATAGGACTTACCATCGAAGGGCGAATAAATGCCGTTGAGGAACCAGCCCCAAGACGATTCGCCAGCATCGAGAGTAAGGCCGACCTGCTCAAGGAGATCCTTGGCAGTGGAGCCTGCCTTGAGGCTCGTCTGGCCCGTCGAAGCCCAAACCTGCTGCTTGCCGTCCTTTTCCTTACCGAGGACCTGAACAGAAGCATGAACAGAATCGGACGGCAACTGGTCGCCCCAGCCACCGTAGAACCACGTGACGGTATCGCCAGCATGAATGGTGACATTGTCTGCCGTGTAGTCGCTCGACTTGCCGTTGATGAACAGCTGCCAATAGGTCGAATAATCGAGCGGCGTACCCAGCTCAACGCCGTTGTACTTAAGGCTCAGAATGAAGGAGCCCGCAGCAACGGCGTCAATGTCATTCGCCTCGAGCGCGACCTTCGTAAGGTCAAGCGCGCTCGAGCCGGACGTCACCACATACTGTGCGTTATCGACCCAAGTCTGAGTCTTGCCCTGGGCATCGCGACCAATGACGGTCACATTTGCGGCAACCTGGTCCTTAACGACAGGGGACGCGCTACCAGCCGTATAGGCAAACTCAATCTTCTGCCCCTGGGTGAGCTTAACGCTGCTCGCGCCAACCGAGGAAGACGCGCCGTCGACGAACAGCTGCCAGAAGGCATAAGTCGTCGGATCGTAGGCAAGCGTGCGGCCATCGCTCGGGGATGTGATGCTTTTGAGGTAGAAACCGTATGCCGTGTTCGGATCGTAATCCGCCTTGAAGCCCGTCTTCTGCTGCAGCTTAATGAAGGCATCCGCAGCCGTCGCGCCCTCGTCGAGCTTGAGCTGCGTAGGTGCCACCCAGGTCTGAGCCTTGCCGTCGGCATCGGTGCCGATAATCGAGAACGAGACCTCGATTTGCTTCTTGACGACATCGCCAGTTTCTGTCGGGTTCTCTGTCTGGACGGCAGCCGCGGCGGCAGATCCTGCTTGGCCAGCGGATGCCGTCGAAGACCGCTCGCTCGTGGCAGGGCTCTCCCCCGTCGCCGAGCCTTCGTCGCCAGTTGCTGCCTCTGTAGTGGCGGCACTAGCTGCAGGCGCGCTCCCGGAATCCGAAACCTCGGCGCCGCTCTGCTCAGCGGTACCGCCCGCAAGCGCTGCGTCCTCGCCTGGCGTCGTAGCCTGAGCCACAGCGTCGGTAATGCCCTCGGCACCCTCGGCCCACAGCTGAGCCGGTGTGGTGCCAAAGGCCATCGCGAAGGCCAGGAATGCCACCAGGCCGCGCTTGGCTACGCCGCGCGCAATTGCGCCACGGCGATGCGAGACGCGCTCGCGCTCGTCCTCAAACATATCCAATTGTCCCCCATTGTCTGTACTTGGAGCGTTGCCTTGAGGCTGCCCCACGTCATCGCGCATGTTGCGCTCGAGTTCCCCCATCGGGGTCCTCCTTCCCTCCAGAGCCCTATGCACACCGGCGGCATACGCCGCGGCAACGTGCAAGATGGGAGGCGATCCGACTTAACCTTAACGGCTCAGGCGCGCCGTCCGATCTGCGACGCGAACATCCCGAGCCAAGAGGAATTACGGTTACTGGTACAGCCGGGGACTTGCACCCCGATTCTCCCAAACGCGCAGGAAAACCGCGCATTCGTGCGTCTCCGCACCACCATCTAGGCCATCGATTATTACCGTCAAAATGGTGTCACGCAAAAGGGCCTCGCACGCAGGCGAAGCCCATGGTAAAAGCTATTGTTTGCGATAGGAAAATGCGGTGACGGTCGCAGACTCTAGTGCTTGCCGCCGTGGCTGTTGAGCCAGATATTGCGGCCCAGCATAAGTGCCAGCACCAGCGCGCTCACGTAGCCCATAAAGCCAATGACTGGGATACCAAACACAACCGGCTCGATGCGCGCGTAGTACACCACCGACGAACCGATAAACAGGCCGGCAATCACAATTGCCATCGACATGCGGTCGATAATCCCGCCCAGCTGTCGCAGCGCCTTATCGCTGCTCATGATCTGCGTGTTCACCTTAAGCTGGCCGCGCGTGAGCATACGCGAAGCCAAGCCCAGATACTCGGCCGCCTCGAGCGAACCCTTCGCCGCGCGATAACTGCTCGCTGCAAAGTCGCGGCTCATCTCGCGCATGCGGGCGTAGGTGCTCTTCTCGTTTTTGATGTGCGTCTGGATGATCTGGATCATGTTGACGTTGGGCATGTACTCGGTCAACAGGCCCTCGAGCGTCACCATGCCGCGGGCGAACATCGTCACCACGCTCGGCAGCTCAACGTCATTTTTGCGCGCGAGGTTTAACAGCGAGGTCAAAAACTCGCCGATATCCAGGTCTTTAAGGTCGAGCCCGGCAAAGTCGGCAACAATAAAGTCCAAATCGGACAAAAAGGCCGAATGATCGAGCTCAGCCGAGTCGCCACGCGTCACGGCGAAGCGCATGAGCGAATCCTTGAGCTTGGGCACGTCACCCTCGGCCACGGCGAAAATCATGTCCTTGACGATACCGCGGTCGTGGCTCGACATGCGTCCGACCATACCCAAGTCGATAAAGTAAACGATGCCGTCCTTGAGGATGATGTTTCCCGCATGCGGGTCAGCATGGAAAAAGCCGTCATCGAGCACCTGCGTCGAGTAGTCCTCGACGATTGCGGCACCGATCTTTTCCAAGTCATAGCCCTCGGCCACCAAGCGTTCAGGATCGGCGATCGAAATGCCGTCGACGTAGTCCATAACCACCACGTGTTCGGTGCACAGGTCCAGATAGGATTTAGGGCACGTCACGCCATGAACGCTCTTATGGAACTCGTAGAAGTCGTTGAGGTTTTTGGCC